>CAYJDE010000089.1:3584-9820 GCA_964368805.1 uncultured Desulfovibrionaceae bacterium | reverse complement strand
CGACGAGTCTGACGCAGTAGACTCCTCTTTTTCAGCGCACTATCAAGGGGTATATTTACAAAATAGCCGACACATCTTATCAATATTCGCTGTAGAATCGAAAAGACTATCCACTAAGGCTTTGGCATTTTTTGCCATACGTAGCGCATTTTCTTTATCTTCCAACACAGAGCGCATGGCTTTAGCTAGGGCTGCAGCATCACGTTGTGGCACTAGATAGCCCGTTTCCCCGTCTTTGATAACGTCGCTCATGCTAGCCACCTGAGTGCCCACCACAGGCAAACCATGGCACATGGCTTCAATGACTACTGTAGGTAAGCCATCAGAAAAGCCTGTTTTTTCCTCGATAACACTGGGCATTACCAGCATGTCACTATTCAAAATAGCTTCAGACACAGCATCATGAGTAACGAAGCCTAGCATTTGTGCATATTTTTCAAGCTTAAGCGTCTTGATTTGCGAATCCAATTGCTGTTTAAGCTCTCCAGAACCGGCAATACACACTTGAACGTCTAAGCCTTCACTTCGTAAGTGTGCTACAGCATCTAAAAGGTAGCAAAAGCCTTTTTGCTCTACTAAGCGACCAATGGCTAAGATTTTATACGGTGCTTGCAAAGACACAGTAGCGCAACATTCCTTTGCCGGTAACGTGGCCACATTATACACAAGGTGTAATTTTTCTTGTTCATGTGCAGGAAGAAATGAGGCCATGTGTGGTATATTTGACGAAGAATCGGCACGGGCAAAAGCGCAGGCTGCTAGTTTTTCTTGTAAAAATCCATCAGGCGGGTTTACATCTCTGGCTCGGGCTGTGAAAGAAAAGGGGATGCCTTCAAGGCAATGGGCTACATAGGCTGCTGTGGCTGGACCATTGGCCCAAGCAGCATGGACATGTTCTATACCAAGCTCTTTACAGCGTTGGGCCACATAAAAGCCTGCAACGGCAGCCCATAAATTTTCGGCACACATTTCTTTGTCCCGCCAACGCCGAAATAAAATATCTTTCAAGATAGATATTGTTTTTTGAGGTTCTTGCCAAAAACGTTTTCCGAAAGCTTTAAAAACACGCCAAATACTGGCAATACCCATGCTTTCCACAGGTATGCGCGTTTTTTGCATATGCAAAGCTAAATTTTTGGCTTTGGGCGCATATAAACTCAGGACAGATACAGGAAGTTTTCGTGAAAAAAGTGCATCCACTTCGTAGAAAACAAAGGTTTCTGAAGATAACGGAAACCATAGCGAAAGGTACAAGACCCGGGGAAAAGGACGTGCGTGTGTAGTGCTTAAATTTTCATCTGTATGCAGTAAAGCCATAGCCTACCCAAAACAAAAAATATTCATTTTCCACACGGACATGGCGGCTAACGTATATATTTTTGTGTTAAATCAAAAAAAGAACACACTTTATACGAATATTTTTTGTAAACAATACAAAGTGTGTGAATATTGACGCAATGTTACCTCAAAAAAGCTTATGAAGTATAGTCATGACACCATGTCAATGCTGCTAACAGGCTGTTGAAAAAATACCATCTATGTCGTCAGCACAAAAAAGCTAAACTGCTTATTTATATCTAATATACTGTGCATCTTGACTTTTTTTCTTCTTTGTATCTGGCATCTTTTTGAACATTTGTATAAAATGGACTTTTCCAACAGGCTGTTATGTCTTCGAATTATATATGCTGTTTGGGTTTGTATCACCAGCGTTGTAAAAGACATTTTTTACAGAACTATCAAGAAGCGATTATTATAGCCGTATAGCGTACCTGCGTCAATAAGATTAGAGGCGTGTTACCTCAAAGGGGTTTCATTTTTCTAATGAGTTTTGCACAATGAATTTTGTAGGAGTCTTCTTTTTTTGATATAACACAGAAAATCACTTTATGTGAACACGCTCTAGCTTTAAGCAAAATTAGAAAGACATAAAAAAGCTTGTGCTCACTTCAAAAATATGCAAGTTTATAGAAGGGGATTTTCGTTGATAAATTCTTCCATATGCACCCCTTTATCGACGTTTTTTTAATCCTACTGAGATTTTTTAAGAATAGGTCACGTATGCACTCTTTAGATTTTTCCAAAAAATCTACGCTGTATTCTTTTTTGGACAAGCTTTACGGCACAAGTAACTTGGTACTATGTTGCTATGCAGAAAATAATGAGCTTATCTATTATACGAAAACGTACGCAGATTTTTTTAAAATACCCTCATCGCAAAAACTGCAAAATTGTACCTTAGTATATGGCGATATCCAGCATCCTTATTGCAAAGATTCGTTGCTTTTTCATGAGCATTTCCATAAAGCTTTTACTCAAAGTAGTCATAATTTTTCTTGGGTGCATACCATAAATGGGGAAGAAAAAGATGTTACCTATACCCTCATGCGTATAGTTTGCGAAAATTTCCCTGTGGTAACTGCTCTTATCACACCAAATCCACAAAATAATATTAAAGACATTTTTGATACATCCCCAACAGCAGCGTGCCTATGGAATCAAAACCACGAATTTGTTGATTGTAATCAAAGTTTTATGGATTTGCTTGGCCTTGAAACTAAAGAAGAATACAGTTTAGCTACGCACGCATTTTATCCTGACTTTCAGCCCAATAACCAACGCTCTGACCAGTACTCAACTTACCTTTTGCAACAAGCTATGGGGTGTGGAGAAATTAAAACAGAATGGATTTGGCGCAACACTCAAGGCGAATCTATTCCCACTTTTATTACTTTGCGCAAAGTTTCCGTCCACGGTTTGGATATGATTGCCGAGTATATTTATGATTTAAGTGAACTGAAAGCTAGCCAAGCTAAAATTCAAGAAGCTGAGTTGCGCAATAAAGTTGTGGTTGATACCATGCCCATAAGCATGACGTTTTGGGACGATAATTTTACTGTTGTCGATTGCAACCCTGCAAGTGTTAAGCTGTTTGGTTTTAAAAACCGCCAAGAATACATTACAGATTTTCGTAACGCTTTTCCCAAACTGCAACCCAATGGGCAAACAAGCACTTCTGTTATGCTGAATAATTTTTCGCAAGCCAAAGAGCATGGCATAAGTTCTGCAGAATTTGTGCATATACATAGCGATGGTACGCTTATTCCTGTGCATAAAACATATGTGGCGGCTAACTATCATGGTAAGGATGTAACCATTACCTTTTCACGTGATTTACGTGAAATTAAAGCTTCTAAAAAACAAGCTGAAGCAGCAGAATTACGTAATAAAATCATGCTGGATTCCATGCCTCTTGCCGTGCATTTTTGGAACGAAGCATATGAACTCATCGATTGCAATTTGGAAAGCCTAAAACTTTTTGATTTTAAAACTAAAGAAGAGCAATTACAAAATTACACGAGTATTTTGCCTGCAAAACAACCTTCAGGTGAAGGTTCGCAGGCCATGCTACAAAGGCATTTGCGAGAAGCCTTTGATACTGGTTTTGCCGCTGCAGAGTATACTTGTATTTTACCGCAATCAGGGGAGTTGTTGCCCATTGAGGCTGTTTATACACGCACGCCTTATGGCGAATCATTTGCCGTAGTGTGTTATATTCGTGATTTACGGGCCTTTAAATCCATGTTGCGCGAAATAAAAGATGTGGAAGATAATTTACGTAAGGCTAAAGAATTGGCAGAAAAAAATGCCGCCGCTAAAAGCGAATTTTTAGCCAATATGAGCCATGAATTACGTACGCCCATGAATGGCATTTTAGGCTTGCTCTATCTTTTAAAGAAGACAACACTTTCTCCTGAACAATGCAAATATGTCACAAAATCTGTACTTTCGGCTGAAAATCTTTTACGTATTGTGGATGACATTTTAGACTTTTCTAATTTTGAAACAGGCCAAGTTTCCATAGATAGTGTCCCCTTTACCATCAAAGAAATTTTAGACAAAATACAAGAAAATTTTGCGCCCATTGCTCTAGACAAAGGCCTTACCTTTCATATTGTTTCCCATGATAACAGGCAAGTTTTATGGGGAGATGTAGGTAAATTTACTCAGCTTCTTTTTAATCTTGTGGATAATGCCATTAAATTTACCTCTAAAGGTAGCATATGTGTTAATCTTGAAGAGCGACTTTTGAAAAATCAGCGTATACAATACACTTTCTCAGTACAAGATACGGGTATAGGTATTGAAAAAAATAAGGTCCAACAAATTTTCACGGCTTTTACTCAAGTAGATACTTCTTTTACACGAAAATATGGTGGTATTGGCCTAGGACTTGGCATTTCACAAAATATTGCACAGCTTATGCAGGGAAATATTTGGGTAGAAAGTGTCTTGGGTGAAGGCTCCACCTTTTATTGTTCTGCTATTTTTCCTATTTTTAAGGAAGAAAAAGTCCACACCCCCAAAGATACTGCCGTAGAAAGCCCTACGAAAGTCTCATTGCTACAAAACTCTGCGCATTTACTTTTAGTTGAAGATAACGAAATAAATCAACTTGTTGCCGAAGAAATACTTCAACATGCCGGATACACCATAGATATTGCCAACAATGGACAAGAAGCCTTGGATATGCTTAAAGAAAGCAATTACGACTTAGTACTTATGGATATTCAAATGCCTGTAATGGATGGCCTTAAAGCTACCACGCACATTCGACAGCAAAGCCAATATGCAGAGCTGCCCATCATTGCCATGTCTGCCCATGCTTTGGAAGAAGATAAACAAAAAAGCATTGCTCACGGTATGAATGAGCATATAACAAAGCCCATCGTACCGGAAACACTGTACAAAAGTATTCACTATTGGTTGCAAAAAAAAGCAGAACATTTCTCATCTAAAGCGCAATAACTATCGTCAACGCTCCATGAGACCCTACGCAATGAATTGCGCAGAGGTCTCATGGAGAGTTTTTAGGTTGCTAGACCCCTTCACCAGTTCCAGAAAATTGACGCGAAATAAAGGTGGCATAGCTATCTGTCATGCCGGTAATAAAATCAATAACCCTGTGGTACGCTTTATTTAAATTATCTTTTTGTGTAGGGGCATTCATACCCATAAGATCCAAAGCTTTTTCACTTTTGTACGTTAAAGAAAAATTATTAATTTTACAATATGTGGCCGGAATAAACACATCCAAAAGATGTTTATACATATTATATGAGCCTATTTCTAGGGCAAGTTTTTTAGGTTCCTTAGCTATTATATCATAAAAAGCATCTTTGGCATTTTTCATATATTCTTTAGCGGCATCATCGCACGTGTCAATAATGTTAAATTGCTCACCATCCATGATTCTATCATAATTTTGTTTAAAAGATACAAAAGAGCTTTTAATCATTTTGTTAATAACTAATGTTCGCAACATACTTACCCGTCTTCTATCTGAATCCATACTTTGTAATTTACCTTCAAGTATATTAAGCTCTGATAATACAGGTGATAGTATTTGCAAAATATCAGAATATTTAAGTATTTTTAGTTCATACGCATCTTCAATGTCTATAATCCGATAACAAATGTCATCTGCCGCTTCAGAAAGATAGGCCAAAGGGTGGCGCACATACTTTCCATTTTGTTTTTGCAAGCCAAGGGTGGAAAAAACTTCGTTAAAATGTTCTTGCTCCGTTTGATAAAAGTTAAATTTCACCTTTCCCTTTGTGGCTGCCTCAATGGAAGAATTAGGATATTTTACAAAGGAAGCGATGGTGGGAAATGTTAGGCGAAATCCTCCATTATCTTTATTATTTTCTAGAGCAGTCACCACTCTAAAGCCTTGAGCATTACCATCAAAGCATTGAAAATCAAGCTTTTCTATATGACTAAGCTCGTGTAAATATTTTGTATGTTCCGGCGCAGCAAACCAGTCTCGAATGGCAGATTCTCCCGCATGTCCAAAGGGGGGATTGCCCACATCATGGGCCAAACATGCTGCATACAAAAGCGAACCAATGTCGTGCGGCACAAGGTTGTCGGGCATGCTCTTGTTTTCTTCCAAAAATTGTCCCACTTGCAAACCCAAAGTACGGCCAACGCAAGCAACTTCCAGCGAATGCGTTAACCGAGTATGTATATGATCATTTCTATTTAAGGGGTGTACTTGGGTTTTTTTACTTAACCTGCGAAAAGAACTTGAAAATAAAATTCTGTCTTGGTCAATAACAAAAGCTCCGCGAGAATCTTCCCCCATCTGCGCCCCTTTGGAACTGTGCCTATAGGGTGCAAGTAGTGCTCGCCATTTTTCTTTATCATTCATGTTTTTTCAGTACCTATTTGTT
>CAYJDE010000089.1:0-3484 GCA_964368805.1 uncultured Desulfovibrionaceae bacterium | reverse complement strand
CATAGGCTGTACAGCCAAGCCCCATGTGTACTGTTTAAAAAATCTTCTACCCTTTCTCTGGCGTGGATAGTTTTTGCAATAACACTAAAGTCATATCATCGGCTTGCGCAGTATCAGCAGCAAAGACGTGCACTGCATCTAAAATAGTCGTCGCTATTGTCTCCACCGTACTATTTGGGGGTAAGGTATCGCAAAGCTGAAGAAGCTTTTCCTCGCCATAAAAATTATTTTGCGTGTTGACGGCTTCAGAAATACCATCAGTATAAAGGAGAAGGCTTTCTCCTGCCTCAAGATGTATTTCATGTGCATCATACGTCACATCAGGCATCAGTCCCACCACAAGGTTGGGGTGGGGCACAGGCACTTTGCGGGCGGCATGCTTTCCAAAAATTAAAGGTGCAGGATGGCCGGCAAGGCTAAACTGCACCTTGCCTTCTTTGATATTATATTGCCCTAGAAAAAGCGATACAAACATCTGTTGTCTATTACTTTGGCAAAGTTGACTATTAATAAAAGCCATGGCTTCATGGGGGGGCATATGCATTTTTACTGCCGCTCGTGCTAAAATAATGGTCATACCCATAACGAGGGCTGAAGGCATACCCTTACCCGATACATCGCCTATGCAGAAAAACAGCGTATCTTCGTCAATCATTGTATAATCGTATAAATCCCCACCTATTTCTCTTGCGGGTAGTAAGTGTGCAAAAATCGCATAGGGGCGCAGAGGGCATGGCGTGAGGGGTTTTGGCAAAAAATCTTCTTGTAGAGTACGGGCTGCTTTCAATTCTGTTTCTAAACGGCTTTGTTGCGCTGTGGCAGTAACAAGACTTTTTACATTTTCATGTAATAAATTTGACATATTAGCAAAAGATCGTGCTAAATCGCCGATTTCATCTCCTCTTTCCAAAGGCAGATGAAAATTATTCAAGGGAAAATCTTTGGTAAAGTCTTTTTGCGGTAATACTCTTGCCAATTTTGTTAAACTTTCTAAAGAGTTTAACGAAGCCCTTGCGCATAAAGGCCAAAGTAATGTCCCCAACACTAGTATAAGAATAAAAATAGGGAATTGTTCATTTTGCAAACTTGTGGTTAAGGAAAACACTGTATGCTGTGAAAGCCCTACGGTAAAATAGTAGCTTTGCTCTATGGAGTTGGAGGTATATACATGAAATTCCCCCATATTTTCTGTATGAAGATACTCTGCTTCTTTAGGAGCATGAGGACGCATTAAAAAGGCATGAATTTCTTTAGGTACTTCCCCTGCAGAGGCTTCTATTTTTTTCGTAAAAGCATTATAGACAATAAGAAAGCCATCGTCTAAAATATCAAGTTTGTCATAACTGTCTTTCAAGTTTCGATATAGCTTTTCCGCCAAGGTTTCTTCAATATGATAAAAATCATCCAGAGGGGAAATGGCAAGCAACACATGGTTAGACGCCCCTAGTCGCTGAGCAAAAACTAACATGGATTCATCATAGGATGAATTTTCTACTGGCATAAACGAAGTTACGCCGGCTTCTTGTTGTAAGGCTGTATGCAAAACATCCCTAAGGGTTCCATCACTTTCTTGCATTTTTGTAGTAAGATTAGGTATTTTTTTACCATTACCCGCAATGCTAGTGCTAAAATCTTCACCTTGAGCTTGTAAAAGAAAGTATTCCGCCTTTACTGTAGACTCAAGATTACGTAAAATAGAACGTACCTCTTGAGTATGAGCATTTTTTTGCAGCAAATCTTCCAATAAATATGTGAAAGATGCACTTATAACACGTAAGGTAGATGTCCTATCTTTGATGCTTAAATCTTTAACAAGTTCTCTGCTGTCTTTATCATTTTCAATCACAAGTTTTACAAGATGAAAAAAGTCTTCGACTCTATTTCTATAACCCATTCTTTCATCTTCAGTAATGGCATTAAAGGAAAGATAAATCAGGGGCAATGTAGTACTAAGTAGCGCAAAAAGTAATAGAAGAGGAAGCTTTTTACGTAAGGAAATATAGGGTAAATGCATCGGGGAACCTCGGCAAAGTAGTTTTTCTCCAGCAGGTTTGTTATGCAGTAATCAGGACATCCAATCTATTCCAAGAGTCTACATAACTATAGTCCACTTGTGTAGCAAGCGTCTTTACCAAGAAAATGCCTTCACCACCTTCTTTTAACTCTAAAACATTTTGCAGACGTTGGCTATCATCATATTCCAAAGGATTAAAAGGCGGGCCTTGATCTGCTATGCCCAATTGAATAGTATTGGGGTCTGCCAAAAGTTCCAAACGCACTACGCCCGTTTTGCGCCCTGCATAGGCGTGTAATGCTACGTTATTATAGAGCTCTTCTAAAATAACAAACAGCTTTTGGCGTAAGGTAATTTCTGTTTCTGCCGCCATCATTTCTTCTGCGGCAGAAGCCAATACCAAACGCAAATTTTCCATGGTGGCGGTAATTTCAAGCGTTCTCATAGTAGGCCTTTGCACGTTGGCGCGCTTTCTCAAGGTCCGCCTCAGGTACAAAAACAGAGGCAAAGCCTGATGTTGTATAAATTTCAAGGGCAAGCCCCTGAAGTCCGCAGATAATAAATTCAGCTTGAGCCGCTTTCATCTTTTGTCCCACAATCATGATAGCCCGTAAGCCTGTGCTGGTAAGATAAGGCATTTCGGTACAATCAATAATCATGGCCTTGGTTTGATCCGTAATGGCCGCTTGCAGAGTATCGATAAAGTATTTGGACTCTAAAGTATTTAGCGCCCCCATAACTTGAAACTCTGCCACGTTGGGATGTGACGTTAAGCAAATTAATTCCATAAAAGACTCCAAAAGGTATATTTATGCTTATTCCTGAGAGGGGAAACTTTTTTTAGGAAAAAAAAGTTTCCCTTCTCAAACATTTTGGGGACTCTCCCCTTCAAAAAAACCAATTGCGTCAGCATTTTGTCTTTGAAAAGAAAAACTGTGGCGCATACCATATGGTTTGAAAAAATACTTTATTTAATCAACGTTTCCTTGATAGGCCTATTAAGGAAGAATATATTTAGCATAAAGCATACTAGCATAATCTTTTTTTAAACTCTAGTTTTTATTTATAAACAGTCTTTTAAACATGTATTGAATGCCTATGAGCTTGTTGCAAAAGCTATGACTATTGTACTGCTTCCACACGCCGTACCCCCGGCACTAGCTTAATAATAGTTTTTGCCACAATATTTTTTAACGTCTGCTCAGATTTTGGACACCCTTTACATCGTCCTGTGAGGCGCACTTGTACTGTGGCATCATCGCTCATACCGACAAATTCTATATCCCCACCATCTTGCTGTAATACTGGACGAATCATCTCAAAAGCTGTATTTAATTCTTGCTGCATCATATACCTCTCATTAAATAGTTTTATCTGTGGTACGAAGCGTAAGAACAATTGTCAACAAAAAAACAAGGTGAATCTGCGCAACAGCTCTTTGAAACCTTTGCGCAATGCATTGCGTAGGGG
>CAYJDE010000088.1:0-9874 GCA_964368805.1 uncultured Desulfovibrionaceae bacterium | reverse complement strand
ACGAGCAATTACGCAAATCGAGAGCAAAGCGATTGATTTTTATGCCTTTACCTCTGCACACATGATCTCAACTTCTGAACAAATTTTCCAGCTTTAAAAACAAAGCTATATTTGAAAATAATTGTGCAGAGGTCTCGTTCAAAGACAACTCTAAAAAATAATTGTGCAGGACTTTTTTCAAATAAAAGAATCTTGCACATTTTGCCATGGCAGATGTACATTTACAAAGAAAAGCTTATCTGTTATGGCATGTTATTCCCTAAGGAGAAAGAACATGTCGCAAACAAAGGTACAAAAAACCATTGCAGAAATAAATGAACGCATCAAGAGTGGTAAAGCCGTGGTGGTCAATGCCGCAGAAATGTGTGACATCGTGCGTCGCATGGGCAAGGAAAAAGCCGCCCAAGAAGTAGACGTGGTTACCACAGGTACCTTTTCGCCCATGTGTTCATCCGGACTACTTTTTAACATGGGGCAGCCAGAGCCGCCCGTCATGCGATCTTCTAGCATTAGCCTCAATGGCGTACCTTGCTATGGAGGCATTGCCGCCGCCGATGGGTATTTGGGTGCCACAGAAATGAAAGAAGGCGACCCCTTAAACGATCCTTACCCCGGTGCCTTTGCCTATGGGGGTGCTCATGTCATTGAAGACCTTGTAGCCGGAAAAACAGTGCACTTACAAGCCCAGTCCTATGGTACCGATTGCTACCCACGTCGCACCGCCGACAGGCAAATAACCTTGGCAGACCTGCCCTTTGCAGAGCTTCTTAACCCCCGTAATTGTTACCAAAACTACAATGCCGCCGTTAATCGTACCGGACGGGTTATCTACACCTATATGGGCCCACTACGTCCGCATATGCAGAATGTAAACTACGCCACAGCCGGGCATCTATCCCCCCTATTCAATGACCCGTATTTTCGCACCATTGGCCTTGGAACACGTATTTTCCTTGGCGGTGGTATTGGCTATGTTATTGGGGCTGGAACACAGCATAATCCTAGCCCTAAACGTACCGAACGTGGGGTGCCGTTAACTGCCTCAGGAACCCTCATGCTCAAAGGTGATTTAAAAAAGATGCACGCCAAATATTTACGAGGGCTTTCCCTCATTGGCTACGGATGCACCCTCAATGTGGGGGTAGGCATTCCCATTCCCATACTCAATGAAGAAATCGCATGGTTTACTGGCGTGGATAATGATGAAATTTTAATGCCCATCAAAGATTATGGGCATGATTATCCCAACGGCATTCCAAACATCTTGGCTCATGCCCCCTTTGAAGAACTTATGAGCGGAGAAATTGAGCTGTTAGATAAAAAAGTAAAAACCGTACCACTAACCAGCTACAATCTTTCTTTGGAAATTGCCAATGAGTTAAAAACATGGATTGAAAAAGGGGAGTTTTTGCTTTCAGAGCCTGTGGAGATGATTCCTTCCTCCTAACAGGTTGTTGAAAAAGCAGCGTCTACTGCGTCAAAGTTAAAAAGGCAAATCGCTTGTGTATGTCCGTATACACGGTGCGCCTTGCCTTTTTATTTTTCCTTGTATCCACTACTTTTTGAACAGCCTGTTGTAGGAAGTAGTAGGCCCCGCAGGGGAGCAAGCCAAAGGCAAGGCGAGATTTATTTTCGACGCTGCCGACGCTTGCGATAAGCTTGTGTTGTATAGGACATGCGACCAAGCGTTATGCGGTTGTTGAAAAAGGATAATCTACGTCGTCAGACTCGTTTTTGTGCCTTTTGTCCTGCACGGATACATTTTTAAAAAATCGAAAATTGTAAAAAAAACATGGCGGATATGGTGAAGAAAACGCCACATCCGCCATGTTTACGTAAAAGCCTATTTTGTATTTAAAATAAGGGCTATAAATTCTAAATCTTCTGTGCCGGTATTTTCAATACTATGCCCTTCTCCATCATTACACACGGTCACATCACCAGCACTGATGCGATAGTCAGTACCATTATCGTTGTAAGAGGCTTGGCCTTTGATGATATAATATACTTCAAAATCGCCTCTATGCTCGTGGTACCCCACCGACGCACCTGGCTTTAAGGTCACATGATTAAACATGCTTCCTTTATTACATAACTCTTCAGGGCTAAGCAAAGCCAACATTTCGGAAATACCTTTACCGCCACGGGCACCCTCTCTACAGGTTCTGGGTATATTTCTGGCTTGTTTAATCATACATGCTCCTTTTCTAAGCTAAGTTCTTTATACCATAGGGAAAACAATTTTCCTTTGTCCTAAGCCATTATGTAGCAAGTTTTTGTATACAATTTTTTTTAAAAGAAAACAAGGACAAAGCTTTGGCTGCCGTCGCTATCTACCGCTCTTTTTTTCCGTCCAAATGGCACGCCCCTTTTTAAGGCCAATGCGTCCCAATGCCAAAGTTTGCCCATTATGCCCAAAATATAAACCTGTTTCACGACCACTAAGCGTACTTTGTAAACTTTGCCCTTGAAGCAAAGCCCGAATATGCGCACTGTTTTCTAGCACCAAGGCTTCCTCAGGGGCCACATACGGCATCAGCCAACGGCAACGAGGGTGTTGCCGAATGCTATCTCCCACCAATTTTCCCACAGGGGCCGCTTGCCATTGCATATGTTGCGGCAAGCACTGCATGACAGCCTTTGGCACAAAACGTACAGTATCACCAAATAGGGCCAATTGCCCTGCCGGTAAAAGGCTCATATCAGTACAAGGCCCCTCAAGAAGAGATGGGCTGAGTGCATGCTCCACGGTGAAGAGCGGAGCAGTATGCGCATCTTCATTTGCCATTATTTTAGCGGAAACGTCATGTTGCGCACCTTCATATTTCATTGATCCTGTACCACAAGAGGGCGTCGTCCCAGAAGAAGATGATAATGGTTTACGAAATTTGGCTATATAAAAGCCTTGCGCATGCGAACGTTGCCCATCCACACGCAAGGTATGCGCCGCCAACTGTTTATCGTTGCCGTCACAAGCCAAGGGTTCTTCCCACACAAAACCTTCAAATGGAGGCAAAGGCAGTACTTCAAAGCCAAGCTCCTCCACCGCAAAGCGCACTTGCTCTTCATTTTCTTGTACGTTGGTGGTGCACGTAGAATACACCACCACACCGCCGGGGCGCAACAATTCCCAAGCTTTTTGTAACAAAAGACGTTGTATGCCAATGAGCGGCTTAACCTTATCGCCTTGCCATAAGTCCAATACTTGTGGATTTTTCTCCACGGTTCCCCACCCAGAACATGGCGGATCCAGCTGAATAAAATCCCAACTTTCAGCAAGAAGAGGAAGACTTTCCCCCGTATAAGAACACGTGCCTATGTGCAGGCTGCTGAGGCTTTGCATATTGGCACGCAAGGTGGCAAGGCGTGCTTTAGACGGTTCATTACCCAGCACAAAGCCATGATTGCCCACCAATTGTCCCAAAAAGCCCGTTTTACTGCCTGGACTTGCGCACATATCTAGTACAGCAGGTCCATTCCCATGCCTTTCTTGAGCCGGCATTGTTTGCCACGAAGCATCTTGGGGAAAAAGGGCTAGCGGCGGCAACATGGAAGAGCGATCTTGAATATAAATAAGCCCAAAAAAGGCGGCAAGACTACTGCCAAGAGGGCGTGGTTCTTCGGTAAGTATCCTACACCACGAAGAAAAAGCTTCATTTTCAAAGGCATAGCCTTCTGCACGTAGCAAGGCTTCCACTAGGGGAATGTGTGCAGCAGGGCAAACTAGGCGAAAAGAACGTAGCATGGGCACTCTCTACATAAAATAAAAGGGTATCTGTAAAATAAAACACTTAAGATAAAAGTACATGCACGTCAATGCATAGCTTTTGAAAGGTAGTGCTTTTGCCAAGGGTAAAAGAGGTAAAAATATTTGCATCTTATGGGATTTCTGCATAAAAACACCATGTTATTTCATATAAATATTTAGAATGATATACATAAAATGGTAAAAATTTTCGCACTCTTGGTGCAAATCTTTCCTCTATGCGCCTCTTGCAATGGGAGGCATGTATAAGGTATAAGCATACGTCTTGAGAAAAAATTCTCTCAAAGTAAGGAGATTTTCATGAAGTTATCGTTTCGTATTGTTACCATAGCCATGGTCACACTTTTGTGGGCCAGCACAGCTTTGGCTGCAAAAAAAGTTATGGTATTACCCTTTAAAGTTAACGGCCCTCAAAGCTATTCGTATTTAGGTGAAGCTTTACCCTCTACCCTTTCTGCACGTTTAGTGTGGCCGGGTCAGGTGGAACTAGACCCCAGAAGTGCCTCTAAGCCTATACCTTCTGCCGCTGCCGCTGCGCAAGTGCAAAGAAGCGCCAATGTCGATTATTTAGTATGGGGGTCTGTAAGTATTGTTAATAATGCTGCCACCATCGACGTCACCATGCGTGATAAGTCCGGCAAAACTTGGAACCGCAATGCCCAAGGCCCTGTAGGTAACCTTATTGGCTCTGTGCAAAATATTGCCGATGGCCTTAGTGGCGAGGCTTTTGGGCGTCAAGCCGCCCCACGTCGTGCGCAAGGCTATGTGCCCCCAGCTGGCGCCGTAAATCAAATGAACTCCGGCATTGTGGTTAATGAAACCACACAGCAAGGCGTCTATCTAAATCCACAATTCCGTTATCAAGGCTCCGGCACTGAAGATGGTTCTCGTTTACGCAGTAAAGCCATGAATTTTAGCATGGTTGATTTTGCCTTGGGCAATTTCAGCGGTAGTGGCAGAACAGAAATTGCTGTGCTTAGTGACCATGCACTTTATATTTATGCATGGAATGGCGGCAATTTAAAGCTTCTTGGACAAACCTCCATTGGTAAATCTAACCAAGCCTTTATTTTACGTAAATTACGCATGGGTGGCGGTGGCACCAAATTGGTAGTAACCTCCTTTGGTGGCGATAAAAATAGACCGACTTCCTTCATTTTCTCCTTTGCCGGCGGCAAATTAAGTGTGCTTGCCAAAACTAGCAATTATTTCCTTAACGTAACATCCGTTGCACCATCTTATCAACCGACCCTCATTGCGCAATCGTGGGATGGGTTAAAATTGTTCCGTCCTGGTGTATATACTGCAAAAGTATCTGGTGGCTCCATTAGCCTTGGCGGCAAATTGCGTTTACCCAAAGGGGCCAATGTCTTTAACTTCACTTCTATAAATTCTCGTGAAGGGGCAAAAACCCTTATGTACAGCCCTGAAGAACGCATTATTGTGTTCAGCGGTAATGGGCAACGCATGCATCAAACCATGGATAAGTTCTCTGGCTCTTCCGTGGGCATGGAACATTACAAGGGTATTGATGGCATGGGTGTTGACAAAAAATACCAAATTGCCAGCCAATATTATGCCCCCATGCGCATGAATGTGGTGGACCTTGAAGGCCGTGGTGAGCCTGTTATCTTGGTGAATAAGCCTGTGTCCACCGCTGCAGAACTTTTTGAAAACTATCGTCTCTTCCCACAGGGTGAAATTCACGCCTTGTTCTGGGACGGCGTGGGCCTTGGCCTAAAATGGAAAACACGCCGCATTCGTGGCTCTGTTATGGGTAATGACGTGGCCGACATTAATAATGATGGCATCTTAGACTTGGTGGTGGGTATGAATACGCACCCCGGTGCCATTGGCGTGGGCCAACGTAAGGGTGTGCTTATGGTATATCCTTTGGATGTAAGCAGAAGTAATCCCAACGCCCCCGCAGACCTTTCGGATTTTAACAGCACCGGTCAGTACTAAGCCTGTGCAGGAAATACTCGTTTAATAAAAGCCCCCCTCGCGCTATGCAAGGGGGGGCTTTTTATTAAAGATTTAAAAATAATTGTGCAGAGGTCTCATTCTTGAGGGGGGAAGGGGAACTTTTGCCAAAGCCCAAAAGTACCCCTTCCCCCTCAAACTCCCCCCATCCCCCCAAAACGCTTTAATTATAGCAATTGTTCATATATAGTCGACGCTGAAAAATTCCTTAAGTGTCAGTGAATATAAAATTTTTTAGCTTGAATGCCGTAATAAACTTTGCCAGAAATTAACGTATGGAAGTAGAAACAAGGGTCTCAATAAAAATTCACCCATGGCAGCGTTTTATCTTTATGCGAAAAAAGGGGTAAGATATGCGCTGCTTTCTCTTATTCTGCCAACAAGGCATCATGAGCGTCTAAATCGTAAAAACCGTGTATCACAAAGGGCAAGTTATAATCAGCCACAGCGTCAAAGCGGATAAAGCCCATAGTTTTCCCTTCTGGAATGGCAGAAAAAGGCACCATGCCCAAAGGCACAGGAATTTCTACAGGGCTAACCACCACTTCGGTAATTTGCTCTTCATAACGCTCTTTCAAATAATCCAAAACAAGGTTACCTTCATCGGCGGTAAAGGCTTCTAAAATGCTTAACAAGGCATCTTCCGGCGTGGCACCTTGGGGAGTATCGCTTTCGGCTTTGGCCACCAAGTCCATGTCACGCAGTTCTTGCAGTTCTTCTTGGGGGGTATCGGTGCGGAAAAGATAGACGATAACGTCCTTTCGCCCCTTGAAGCTTTTTAAAGTGGCCTGTATAAGATAAACACGCTCAAGCTCCACAAAGGGAGATGCGGCAATGATTTTGTATTCCATGAAAACTCCTCAAAGGTAGAAAGTGAAAAATGGCACAACATATATTTGATTTACAAAGTGAGTATACTCCAAGAGGGCATCAGCCTCAAGCCATATCACAGCTTGTAGAAAATATTCATGCCGGAGTGAAGGATCAAATCCTACTGGGGGTTACAGGCTCCGGTAAAACTTTTACCATGGCCAATACCATCGCCGCCTGCAATAGGCCAGCCTTGGTGCTGGCCCCTAACAAAACGCTGGCAGCGCAATTGTATAATGAATTTAAAGTATTTTTTCCCAACAATGCCGTAGAGTATTTTGTCAGCTATTATGATTATTATCAGCCGGAAGCCTATGTGCCCACGTCAGATACTTATATTGAAAAAGATTCTTCCATCAATGACAATATAGATAAATTGCGCCACGGGGCTACTCATGCATTACTCACTCGTCGGGATGTGATTATTGTGGCGTCTGTTTCTTGTATATACGGCCTTGGTTCACCAGAATATTATTCACAAATGGTCATTCCCGTCAACGCAGGTCTGCATATTTCCATGGATGCACTGATGGGGCGGCTTATAGAAGTGCAGTACCAACGCAATGATTACGACTTTCACCGTGGTTGTTTTCGGGTGCGTGGCGATGTGCTGGAAATTATTCCTGCCTATCGTCATGAAGTGGCCTTACGTATAGAATTTTTTGGCGACGAAATAGACAGTATGCACGAAATTGATCCGCTTACCGGAGATATTTTAGCGGCGGTGGAAAAAACCGTCATCTACCCTGCCAGCCATTATGTGTCGGCCCAAGACAATTTACGTAGAGCCATGCATGATATTCGTGAAGAGCTGGGCGAGCGACTACGCCATTTTCAAGGCGAAAATAAGTTGATTGAGGCCCAGCGTCTTGAACAGCGTACCCAGCTAGATTTGGAAATGCTGGAAGAACTTGGCTATTGTAATGGCGTAGAAAACTATACCCGTCATCTAGACGGACGCCAAGAGGGAGAGCCACCTCATTGCCTCATCAACTACTTTCCCAAAGATTTTTTGCTCTTTGTAGATGAATCGCACATTTCCATACCGCAAGTGGGGGCCATGTTTAAAGGCGATAGATCACGCAAGCAAACTCTCGTGGATTTTGGCTTTCGTTTACCTTCAGCATTGGACAACAGGCCGCTGAAATTCAATGAATTTCAAAATCTCATAGATCAATCTGTCTATGTTTCCGCCACACCCGGAAAATGGGAAATACAAGAATCTCAAGGTATTGTCACAGAACAAATTATCAGACCCACGGGTTTGCTAGATCCTCTTGTGCATGTGCGTCCCACCAAGGGACAAATGGAAGATTTGTTAGGAGAGTGTAAACAGCGCATTGCCAAAGAAGAACGAGTGCTGGTGACCACGCTTACCAAGCGCATGGCCGAAGACTTAACGGAATATTTTTTACAAATGGGCGTGCGTACACGGTACTTGCATTCTGACATTGATACCCTTGAACGTATGCAAATTTTGAAAGCCCTACGCCTTGGAGAATTCGATGTGCTGGTGGGGATTAACCTTTTGCGTGAAGGATTGGACTTACCGGAAGTGTCGCTGGTGGCCATTTTAGATGCTGATAAAGAAGGCTTTTTACGCTCGGAAGGGTCACTTATTCAAACGTTTGGACGGGCAGCCCGTAATGCCGGTGGAGAAGTGCTTCTTTATGCCGATAGCATTACCCGCTCCATGCAAGCGGCTATGAACGAAACAGCACGTAGACGCACCTTACAAGAAGCATGGAATACAGAGCAAGGCATTGTGCCACATACCATTCGCAAAGCCGTAGATACGCACCTTGATGGTCTGTATGGTGATGAAGAAAGTGGCAAAGGACGTGGCAGAGGAAGCCGCACAGGTAAAGGTGGTAAAGAGGGTAAGGGCAGCAGCGTAAGAGAATTAGCCGTAGACATGTCTGCGCAAGAGATGCAAAAACAAGTGCACGTATGGGAAAAAGAAATGCGTGATGCCGCCAGAAATCTGGAATTTGAACAGGCGGCGGTATTGCGAGATAAGATTAAAGAATTACAAGCTATTATTTTGATGACTGGATAGGTATTGTGTTGACTGTATTCACATAAAATGTATTTTCCACTATAACGAAACCTCTGCATAGCTTTTTTCAAATATATCTTTGTATCTAAAATTTGAAAATTTGTTTGAAGTGTAAAATAAAGTGCAAAGGAGCATATATGCCATCAAAGCCTCTCTCTGAAGAACGTATTGACGTACTCATCAATGTTTTTGCCAAGCCATGGCAAACGGCCCTTTCCTTACTGACGTTATTACAACACAGCGGGCAATATATTGATAAAATTTATTTTCACGAAGAACCGGTCACTTCAGAATTTGAACGCAAAAATCATAAAGCCCTTTTAGCATACTTACCTAAAGAAGTCATATACTACCGACCTGTGCACTGGCTTTCCAGCAATACGGTAGATGAAGGGCGACTGGTAGAAGAAGAGTATAGGCTTTCCATGCGCTACCAATACGGTTTTGAACACTCCGACAAAAAATATGTTTTGCTTATACATAATGATATTGAAGTGCTGGGAGATATTGTGGGGGCCTTGCTTACCAAGGCCCTTGAAAGGGAAAATGATGTAAATACAGCAGAATGCACCGCCATAGGCGAGCTAGGCCAGTGCTGGTGGTGTCCTGCAGGGCAGCTAGGCTATTGTTCCTCTGAAAAATATGAAAGCTTTCGCCCAAAGTATCACCAACTCATGTACATATATAATCAAAATATGGATTATACCCAGCGGCGAGCCTATAACTTAGGGCTTAAACAAGAATTTTGGGAAAGGCCCTGGCCCTTGCCAGAATGCCGCATCAATGAGTGGTGCATGCTGGTGAATGTACACAAAGCCCGCCCTGCTACTTTGCCCCATGGGCCGGCACGTCCCCTAGGCGGACAATTTGCCTCAGGGGCAAAAATTGGTGAGGATTGGGAACATATAGTCAATCTGGATACGGGCGTACAATGGTTTCGCGATTTACATGGCCTTGGGCATAGCTTTGCCCACTACCCCATTGAAGAATTCATTGTGCATGAAAGAAAAGGTAAGGTGGCCCTTGGCGCAGCAGAAAAATATATTCACGCCGAAACCATAGCAAAGTTAAAAATACAGGCGACCTTTCCTCACTACTTTGCTCGTGCTGTACAGCAATAAAGGAAACGTTGATTAAATGTCTTTTTGCCCTCTAACTGCGTCAGACTCATCTTACTAAGACTGTATGTATGTCTA
>CAYJDE010000087.1:0-9874 GCA_964368805.1 uncultured Desulfovibrionaceae bacterium | reverse complement strand
TTATACTGTCTATGATGCTTTGTTTAAAGGCTATTACAACAAACAATACCCCTTTCTCAACGCCTAATCCTCGTCATGTTTTTTACGTGTAGCATCATCATTATCATCATCGTCGTCATCATCATCTTCATCATCGTCAGAAATAACATCAGCCACCCCTTCTGCAGCTTCCCCCACAATAACTATGGGCAAGGTGACCACATCATACGCTGCTTCCACTACAGAACAGCCGGAAAGAAGCATACTGAAAACTATACAGGTAAGAATTCTATTTTTTACAATGCGCATTATAGGCTCCCATATAACAGTCGGTTAAAAAAATCTATATCATCTTAAAGAGTACTATATCATCTTCGTAATGATTTTTAAAAAAAATATTCGTAAAGTCTTCTCAAAAAGACCACAAGGTTCTATGCTAAATGACGTTTTGAGTACAGCGTTTAGCAGTAGTTCACGAAGGTTGCCCATGAGGAAAATAAATGTCTGGAGTTTTCGTTGCAGCATCTGTTTTTTCTTCGCAAAGCTTCTTCCTCTTACCATCTTTAACCAAGGAGATTCCATGCCAATGCACACTACACTAGGTAAAAAAAGTTTTTTATGGTACGTCCCCTTTCTTGTCCTCATTGTGAGCTTTGCCTTCATATATGAAGCACAAGCACAAAAAGAGCCCGTTGCGCCGTACAATCTCTCCAAGGCTCCTAAAGAAATGAAAGGATTGAGCATTCCTGATTTTCTAGCCTTTGTCACCAATAATAAAGAAAAAACACCTCTTTCCGCCGTCAAAGCAAAAGGTTTTTTTCCCAGCGAAATATCCTATCAATTTGACCTCAACGAGCCATATTTTGAAAAATATGAATCAAAGATAACAGCCTACGCACGTTTATTAGAAAGCCAAGGTTTTAAATTTAATGCAGGTTGGGAAGGCTATTATCATTTTGATAAAAAATGGCAAGGCTATTATGTAATGGTAACAATAGGTTCTTATGCTTATGACACAAGTGGTATTATAGTAGGCATCACCCTTACAAAAGATAGGTATGCCTTTCCCCCACATCACAATGTTTCGCCATATGCGCAATAATACCTACTACCAATGCCCATGACCCCCTACGTATGCATTGCGCAGAGGTCTCATAATGCATTGCATTCATAATGCGATTACTCAAAAAAACAGAGAAGAAGCGGTATGCCTTATAAAGCTACCGCTTTTCTCAAACAATTTCGTATGCTTTCCAATTTTGCTTCTAAAAAGAGGTCTCTGCACAATTATTTTCGAATAGAGTTTTGTGTCTGAAATGAAACCTCTGCACAATTGTTTTCAAATAGAGCTTTACGTCTAAAGTTTGAAATTTTGTTCGAAATACAAAATAACGTATACAAAGGTAAAGGCACTAACACACTATTTTTTGAAGGGAAGCGTCTGAGGGGGCCCGTTTTGTGAACGTTTTTTCTGACAAAAGCTCCCCTTTCAGAAAAAAGAATGCCGCAAAACTTCCCATCGCTAGCAGAAAATTGTCTCATCAAGTTGCTAGATACGCATGCAATAAAATACTGTATAGTGCAGACTATGCCGTATCATTGCCCACCATCATTTTAATATACACCATCAGCTCTTTATAAGAAGAAACATAGAGTTTTCCATAAATATTCCTATTATGCGTACGAATGGTGTTTATAGAAACATGCAATTTTTTAGCTACAGATTGCGCACTGTGTCCTTGAGTATACAGCTCAAAAACGGCACGTTCTGATTTTGTAAGCGTTTCTAGTTGTGTAATAAAAGTATGATATGCAGAAATATCTACATTAAGCAACTCTCGCTTATCTTGACTTAGCGTTGCTTCTTCTTCAGCTAACTTCAAGCGCAGTTTTTGCTCTTTTTCCTTAAAATATTCTATTAAGGTGCTAAATTCTAAAATATTTGTTTTTGTCGTCTTTCCACTTTGAATTTCTGCCAAAATGGTCACTATGGGTGATGAATAATGCCTTGCAAAATAGTAAGACACTCCAAAAGCAATGGCAATACACAAAACGATAAAGAAAGCTATTTGTCCATAAAAACTCCAAATAAGCTTCTCTTCTGTGGCTTTAGGTAACATGGCTACCACATTCCACTGCGCATTTTCTTCTAAAAGGTCTTGAGGATAAATACGTATAGGCACTTTTTTTCCAATAAATTCTTCAGTACCATTGGAATATTCATTATAGAACTTTCCATGCGTTATGCTAAACTTTTTCGGTTCTTCTAGAAAAGAATGAGGGTTTCCATGAGAAAAATTTGTATACACTGTTACAAAGGCATTGCCCTGTGCATCTAAAGATTGCGTAGATACAAGACCTGTAACCCCTTGTAAGGAAGGCTTAATATGCGTGTGCAGAAGTTTATACAAAAGCTCGCTAATTTCAAAACCACATGCGCCATAAAATTGCTTATTTTTTCCCAAAATAGGCGCACTAAATAGAAGAGCTTTTTCCCAACCACTGGCAAATTGGCGAGGCATGGTAAGTATGTACGAAGAATGAAAAAGAGAATCTGTAGAAGCACGCAACTTAGCAAAAACAGGAACATAAGGTGTTATATTAAACTCTAAGTCCCAATTATTATGGAGTTCAAAGGCATTTTTTACGGCAATTTGTGGCAGACCTCGAAACAAAAAAACCGTAGGATTTGCGTCATTAGGCGAAGAAATGTTCATTATTTTAAAATAAAGACCGCTGCGAGAATTTTGTGCATTGGGCAAATCTGCATTGACCGTTGTATCTAGTACCACATATACACCGCTGGCCTTAGATATATATAAAGAAGATTTTAGCGTTGCATTAAGACTTTCAAAGACCGTAGCTACCGCTTCTTTATTGTTTTCTAAGTCATTAAAAGTAAAACCCTTCTCTTTGAAAGTACTTTCCATGGTTTGACTTATGGAAGTACTCATTTGCAAGCTATACGCCGCCAAATTACTAAATTGTTGCGAAACACTTTTTTCATAGGTGGCTAAATAATCATCTAAGGCTTTGGATATACTTCTTTGTTTCATGTTCATGACATCAAATGCCAAGAAAACACCCATCATACAAATAAATACAATGAGAATAAGTAGGGTAAAATACAGTAAAAGCCGTCCTTGCAAAGAGTATTGCTGAGAGGGAGAAAAACGGGACATAAAAGAGGGCTTTTCCATGAACTACCTACTTTGGACTTACTTTTTCTTGAATTTCTTGTAAGGATTTTTCTACAAGATTTTCAAGACTATCTTCCTTGTTAAGCCATGCTTCTCGGTTTTTACTAAAAACGTCACGTATGGCGGCGGCAAAAAGGTGTTCCATTTGCCCATAAGCTTCAAAAGAAGGCGCCGGAACAAAAGTGGAATCTTTTTTAAGCTGTATAACAGCTTCATATAAGGATTTATACCGCTCATGAGGAAATTGCCTTTGCACAACGTCCGTTTCTAACTGTGCAAAGTCTGCTTGACGTACCGGCATATAGCCGCCTTTCGTCACAAAAGATAGGTTATTTTCCTTGGAAACAAGCCATTTGCAAAATATAGCTGCGGCTTTTTCTTTTTCCGGTGTAGATTTTATGGCACCAAGACCGCCGCCACGTTGAATATCCACACGGCGTGCCCCACTTGGACGTGGTTCAAGAATGCTTTTTACATGTAAGGGCACTTTCTTATTATTACTATGCGTCACTTCATTTTTAAAATACAACACAGAGGCAGACGACTCCACACCTGCTATGGCCTCGCCTATCATAATGGGTACCGTAGCAAAGCCTTTCATCAAGCAAACCTCACCTCGAATGGCAGCACGAGCCAAAGGACGCATCACTTTTTTATAGGCAGGGGTATCCCACTGTATTTCTGCTCCTTCAAAAAATTCTTCACCCAGTGCAAGTACATTTAAAAAAGGATATTGTAGCCACTCATCATACATAAAGAACGACTTTCCGCCAGACCAGGTATAATAGTCATGCGCCACCTCAAAAAAGCCTTCCAAGGTGGCTAAATCTGCATATGTATGCCCAGTTGCAGCAGAAAATTTTTCAAAAATACCCATATTGATAAATAAAATATTGGAAGACTTGGCTAAAGGAAAAATTTTTAACTGTCCATTAAAAGTGCCTTC
This sequence comes from uncultured Desulfovibrionaceae bacterium, assembly GCA_964368805.1. GTDB lineage: Bacteria > Desulfobacterota > Desulfovibrionia > Desulfovibrionales > Desulfovibrionaceae > CAYJAD01. Next base: position 5,749 of record CAYJDE010000087.1, on the reverse strand, counting down.
TTCTAAAAATTGGGGCACAAAGGCAGCAAGTTCTTCTTCACTAAAATACTTTCTCCAATCAAGGGCTTGTTCTGGCCCCATGGCTTGGAGAGTTTTAGGATAGCAAGCAAAAATATCTGGTAAAATAGCGGCCCCCGGTTGTCTTTTTGCGGCAGCCACCAAGGTTTTGTGAATGGCAGAAGAGTTGGAAACGGAAGTCACATTAATAATGATGCCGTGCTTTTTCCCTTCTGTACGGTTAAACTCTCTCACCAATTCATTCATAGGCGAGTGCGTTTGCGCTCCGTACACATGCCAAAAGGACAAAGACACAGATGTATCCGGCGTCAGTAAAGCATCATCGCAACCGACTAAAAAGCCCACTAAAAGCATTATACCTAAAATAAACTTTTTGCATACAATCTTGCCAAAATTCTTCCCGAAAAATTGCTGTATATATTTTTGCATCATGCTCTCTCAATAACAATACTTTGCACTAATGCCCTCATCATATCAATGATAACAGCCTTTATCATGCCTTAACTCACTCAAAAACAACATTTCTTATTCATACCAAAAAACGCATAAAAACAGAAGCCTTTTCTACAGTACTACAGAAAATTCATTACAGAGATGAACTAATCAAGAAAATGATTTAACTATCATTTTTTGCAAATTCATCCTGCAGGGGATAGATTTTTTTTTCATACACGCTACCTTCACTTAAAGCCTTTGTTTGTTCGTTACCATGCACTTTCAGTTTTTCATACTATGTAACAGGAGGCAATTTATGTCTGACGAAAACAGTTATACCGAAGTCACCACTACCAGCTTTGGCGAGCGTATCGGTAATTCCTTTAAAGGCATTATTTTTGGCATTATCCTTTTTTTAGCAGGCACAGGCCTTCTCTACTGGAACGAAGGACGTGCAGTACGCACAGGCGATGCCATCAATGAAGCCCAGCTTGTTACTGTGGCCTTACCCGGCATTGACACCATAGATACTGCTTTTAACGGCAAAATGGTTCATGCCTCAGGTAAAGCCACCACCAAAGACATTCTCAAAGACCCCGTAACGGGCATCAACATCAATGCCGTTGCGCTTATTCGCAAGGTTTCCTATTACCAATGGGTACAAAGCTCCACGACTAAGGAAACTAAAAATCTTGACGGCAGTAAAGAAAAAGTTACCACCTATACTTATGAAAAAAAATGGACCGATGCCCCTGTAAGTTCTGCCAATTTTAAAAAACCAGAGGGGCATAAAAACACCTTGCTCATGGACATTAGCTCCAAAACATGGACAGCAGAACATGTGCGTTTTGGTGCGTATACTTTGCCTGACTTTCTTATCCATGCCATTGGCGGCGCAGAAGAATTTAGCCCTGTCATTAACGAAGAAAACTTACAAAAAAGCCTCTTTCCCGACTATGTAGAAGATGCCGACAACGACCCCCTTGTACATGTACGGCAAAACATTCTCTACTTGGGCGAAGAACCCCACGATCCGGACATTGGTGACATGCGCATCACCTATTTGGCCAAACCACAAGGTAATGTATCCATTTTAGCCCGTGTACATGGTAATACTTTTGATAAATTTTTAGCCAGCAATGGCGAAAGTTTTTATCAACTCAGTATGGGCATTGTGGGCCCTGATACCATGTACCAAGACGCCAAAGATGCCAATAGCATGCTCACCTGGATTTTACGTGGCGTGGGTGTAGTTATGGTGGTTATTGGCCTTAATATGCTCATCGCCCCCCTTGTAACCATAACCAGTATTGTTCCCATTCTTGGTGATATTTTTGGCGCCGGTGCCGGCCTTGTGGCTTCTCTTACTGGCATAGCATGGTCATGCATCATCATAGCCATTGCATGGATACGCTTTAGACCCATACTTGGTATCTGCCTTTTAAGCGCAGCAGTAGCATTGTTCATTTTCTTATATATACGCGGTAAAAGCAAGAAAAAAGCGGCCTGCGGCGCCTAAAAAATTTTATAAAGCGCAAATGACAAAACCCCACTTTCTCTCGTAAAAAAATAAAAATTATAAAAATCAAAAAAACCTTTAACATTGGAGTTTTTATGAGTACCAAACGAATTTTAGCCTCTTTAGGTATCATCTTTTTACTATCGTCTCCAGCCATGGCAGCCCCATCGTTTTCTGTAAGCAAAAGTACCACTCGCTTTACAGAAACTCTCACCCCTGAAAATATTGCAGCGGCAAAAAAGCAACAAGTGGAAAAAAAAGCTGTGGTGAATACTTCAAAATTCAACCTCAGCAGAATCACCAATGCCGACCTTGTAGCCTTTGTAAAAGCTTTTCCTGAAACTACGGACATAGAAATTCACAGTAATGATCTCTCCAGCTATGCCCCCTTGGCAGAGCTGAAAAATTTGAAAAAAATTAGAGCCAGAACTTCAAAAGTTACGGACATGACCCCCCTTGCCAATCTCACACAGCTGAACACTATTGATGTAGAGTATACTGCCGCTGGCCAAGACCTCAGCTGGATGAATAAATTAGTAAATTTACAAAATATTATTCTTATTGCCAAAGGACTTACTTCTGTGGAAGGTCTGCCTACCTTGCCCAAACTCTATCGTATCCGCTTAGAACGTATAGCTGCCCCTAAATTAGACGCTCTGGTTCCTGCCCTACCCAATTTAACAACTGCTGAATTACGTTATGGCACTTTTACCGATATATCAGCCCTCACGAAGTTACCCAAACTCGCCAATGTAAGCTTTTATGGTGCATCCATTAAGGATTTCAGCCCTATGGCAGCAGCCCCCCAACTTAAATCTCTTAACTATTACGCCACCAACGGCAGCGACTACACTACCCTTGGCACATTGAAACAAGTACAGATTCTCTCAGGCGGGCTTACAAATCTTGACTCCCTTGCTTGGATACAAGATATGCCAAACTTAAAAAGGTTTGACGTTTTTTCCGAAAAAGTTACTGATTATACTCCTTTAAAAAATGCCCCAAACATAAATAATTTGAGCATTTGGAAAATGAAGGTTCCCGTGGGTGACTTAGCTTTTCTTAAGCCTTTAAAAGACTTAGCCTACCTTAAAATTGACTCCAATGACGGTGTAAAAGGCTATGAAGCTTTAGGTGAGCTTACAAAAATGCAATACCTCTACCTTGTTAACAATGACAAGAAAGATAACCCCACCATTGACTTTGCTTTCTTGCAAAAAATGCCTGACTTAAGAGGGCTGAGATTGAGCGCAAGTACTGCAGAAAACTTAAACATACAAGGCCTTAAAAGGCTTGGTAACATTCGACTTGACTTCATGAATCTTGGGGAAGGCAAAAAAGCTGTGGATTTATCAACGTTTAAAGACCTTCCTGATCTGACAATGTTAGATTTGCAAGAATGCAAGGTGACCAATTTTCAAAACATGGATAATATGCCTAAATTACGCACCTTAAATATAGCAAAAAGTACCGGAATTACAGACTTATCTGTTCTTGCAAAGTTTCCGGCCTTAAAAACGCTGACTGTATCCAAAGATGCCTTTACCGACGCACAATTGGCTGCGGTGCCTAAGAGTATTAAAGTAAGTAAACGCTAACCATCTTAAAAATTTACAAAAGAAGGGCTGGTACAGGCTAACCTTCCTTAATATGGCGTTAGAAGTCCTTCTTTTGTAATAGGAAACACGGGTACTGGCCTATGGAAAACAATCCGTGTTTCCGCTTACACTTAAAAATCAAAGGACGCATGATGCACACTTTTTTCCCCAAAATTTTCATTCCATGCCTTGGCTTTTTATCTACGTTGGCATTGTTTCTTTCCCCTGTGCTAGCGTCTTCCTTTACCTTTATCGACCTCAAAGATTACCGCATCATTGCCGTAGAAGGGCTTAAGCATACCAAGGATGGCGAAAACGAAATTTCTTTTGCCAGAGAAAAGGAAAAAATCAATCCTCTGAATGCGCTCGACGATAAAGAAAAAGTCGTTACCTTTAGCGTGGGCAAAGGTGACAAAGAGAAATTTGCTAACTTTTTTGCCAAGCAAAGCTCGCCGAACATCATTTTTACACGCAAAGAAGTGCGTCTGGATAACGATACTACTTTTACCGCTTTTACCGTGGAAAACAGAGAACTTGGCGAAAGGGGCCTTACCCTTTTTGCCGCCGATGGCTACTTTCTTAACGTGACCACCTATACGTGCGTACCGCAATTGCCCTTTATGTTCTATGGCATTGACAGTAAAAATACTTCCCTAAAAAATATCTTTCGCACCATAGCTTTTCAAAAAACACAAGACGATGGCGAAAAGTGGGAAGCATGGCTGAGCAGTCCCAGAATAGGGCTTCCCAAATTTGAAGCTAACGTTTCAGCGCTTGATATGACCATAAGCCTTGCCATGAACCTTAACTCTGAGAAAAACAAAACATGGGAAGCCAGCGAAGTAAACAATTTCACCGTCATAACGCCACAACTTGGCACCTATGAAAGTGACTTATGGGTAGCAGTAGTGCCTTATTCCACCCCGCAAGACGCTAATCTCAATGAGCATTTTTACGATACTATGCGTGCTATCTTAAATAGCGCAGGTATAGCCAACACCACCCGTGGCCGTTATTATGGCGGCGAATATGCTTTTTACACCTCCACAGGCGGCATGGGCTCTGCCAGCCTTATTGATGGCAATGCACTTATCACGGTGGAACGCAACCTTGGCTGTTCTTCGCAAATGGCAGACTATTTCCGTGATTTTTTACACAAACAATATACAACACCTCCCCCTCCCAAAGACACAAGTGCAGAAGATATTGCCGCAGCAAAAAAAGTAGCCCCCACTGACCCTGCCGTCATCAAGCAACTTCAAAGTGAGTTGATGCAAGCTGTAGAAAAGGGCGGTTATGATGCTATTGAAAAAATTCTTCAACGCGGTATCGATGTGAATTTTCTTATAAATGGCTACACACCACTGGCCAAAGCCACCCAAAAAGATGCCAGAGGTATTATGAGTTTATTGTTCAAATACGGGGCCCATGTGGACGGTGTTCCTCAAGACCATACCAATTGGACGCCACTGGCCATAGCCGCCAACAATAATCATGTGTATGCGGCGGAATATCTTTTAAAACAGAAAGCCGACGTGAACCTCTTATGCCACGGTGCGCCGCCACTTATGCGAGCCATGATGAAAACTTTCACAGATCAAAGCGAATTGGTACAATTACTCTTAGACCATGGTGCAGACCCCAACAGAGCGAAACAATATGCTTTAAACCCCGTGCAATTTGCCGTGATGAATGCCAGAGCAAAATATCTTCCCTTGCTCTTAGCCAAGGGAGCCGATTTGCATGTGCGTGACCAATATCAAAAAAGTTTGCTTATGCTTGTTGCCGAGCTCTACCCCACCGATGACGGGCTTTCCGAAGAAGATAAGCGCAAAACCATGCAATTTCTTATAGATAATAAGGTTCCTATGCATCTTATAGACGATCAAGGCAAAACAGCCCTTATGTATGCCGCTGAATTTGCCGTCAAAGAAAATGTGGAGTTACTTCTGAAAAACGGGGCTGACCCCAATATGAAGGATGATCAAGGCAGGACTGCCTTGTACTACGCCAAGATAAGCCCGCAAAAGGGGGTTATGGCGGTATTAAAAAAATATGGAGCCCGATAGTAATCTTTTAAAAAAGATTTTTTCTGGGGAGGGAAACTTTTTTTAGGAAAAAAAGTTTCCCTCCCCAGACCCCACCCTTCAAAAAAACCAATATATTCAGTTCATGCGCC
>CAYJDE010000086.1:0-9886 GCA_964368805.1 uncultured Desulfovibrionaceae bacterium | reverse complement strand
AGGTATGGTTTGAAAAAATATGTTACGTAAAATAAGACCTCTGTGTAATGCATTGCGTAAGGTCTCATGAAGAATAAAAAGCGTGCGTTACGCATCGCTTAATGGTTTTTATTAAGTCTTTTAGCAGTACGAGGTTTGGTATGTTACATCCGGTTATACTTTGTGGTGGAAGTGGTACACGTCTTTGGCCCCTTTCTCGTATGTACAGTCCTAAACAGTTTGTGGAGTTTAAAAAGGACTCCCCTTCTCTTTTTGCCCAAACCTTTCAAAGGGTGCAGCACTTGCAAAGAGCTCATGCCCGATCTGTAGGGGCGCCCATCATCATCTGCCACGAAGAATATCGCTTTTATGTTGCTGGCATCATACAAGATATGCTTGTTCCTGGCAGTCGCACCCCCAACATCATTCTTGAACCGGAAATAAAAAATACGGCACCAGCCATTGCCTTAGTAGCCCTTGCTGCCCTTGAGGGCGACAGCGACGCCGTTTTGTTGGTGCTACCTTCTGACCATGCCCTAAGCCCCGACCGAGCCCTCATCGATGCAGTAGAAGCAGCCAGTTCTGCCGCTGAAAGTGGTTTTTTGGTCACCTTTGGCATTCATCCTCAAGGGCCCAAAACAGGGTATGGCTATATAGAACGTGGCGAAATGCTTGATCACAGCGATGACATGTATGATTTACTTCAGGAAAACATTTATCATGTACGTAAATTCATTGAAAAGCCCCCACTAGAAAAAGCTCAGGCCATGTTTGATGCCGGAGATTTTTTATGGAACAGTGGCATGTTCATGTTTCGTGCCGATGCTTTTCTCAATGAATTGGAAAAATTTTCTGCCGATACTGTGGATATTTGCCGCCACGCTTGGCAACAGCGCAAACAAGATAGGGACTTTATTCGTCCTGATGCCACCACTTTTCGCGCCTGCCAGCCTCAGTCCATTGACTATGCCATCATGGAACATACAGCCAAAGCCGCTGTGCTTCCTCTCAATGTACAATGGAATGATTTAGGCTCGTGGGAATCTTTCTACGAACAAGACGAAAAAAATAAAGATGCCTTTGGCAATGTCTGTCAGGGAGATGTGCTTACGTTAAAAACACGTAACAGTTATGTCCATTCACAAGGAAGATTGGTGGTAACCCTTGGTGTGGAAGATACCATAGTGGTAGAAACTCCCGACGCCGTATTGGTGGCCAACAAAAATATGAGTCAAGATGTGCGAGCCATTGCCGCAGCCTTACAAGCCCAAGGACGTAATGAAGCCCTTTGGCATCAAAAGGTATTTCGCCCTTGGGGATACTATGAAAGCCTTGCTTTGGCTGAACGTTTTCAAGTAAAGCGCATTATGGTCAATTCCGGTGCAGAACTTTCCTTGCAACGGCACTATCATCGGGCCGAACATTGGGTAGTGGTCAGCGGTACTGCAGAAATTACCAATGATGATAAAGTCATCTTGCTTACAGAAAATCAATCAGCCTATATTGCCCAAGGGGCAGTGCATAAGTTGAAAAATCCGGGGATTATTCCGCTTATTCTTATCGAGATACAATCAGGCTCTTATTTGGGTGAGGATGATATAGTGCGCTATTCCGACCCCTACAACCGATGAAAATTGTTGAAAAAGGGTATTTTGCTGCGTCAGACTTGTTCTATTCCACAAACGATTATGGTTAGAGGTTTCATATGCAACACAATGCAAAAATATACGTAGCCGGACACAGGGGCTTAGTAGGTTCTGCCATAGTGCGTGCTTTGGAAGCTCAAGGCCATACGAACATCATCACCTACACCAGAGCAGAGCTTGATTTGTGTGATGCTACAGCGGTAAAAGCCATGTACGTGGCCCAAAAACCCCAATGGGTCTTTGTATGTGCCGCCAAAGTGGGTGGCATTCACGCCAATAGCACCTACCCTGCATCCTTTATTTACGAAAATTTACACATGCAAAATGCGCTTATTCATCACGCATGGGAATGTGGCGTTCAAAAACTGCTTTTTCTGGGTTCGTCTTGCATTTATCCGCGTGAGTGTCCGCAGCCCATTAAGGAGGAATATTTACTGTCTGGCCCCTTGGAAGAAACCAACAAAGCGTATGCACTAGCAAAAATTGCCGGCCTTGAAATGTGCGCTGCCTACCGTAAACAGTACGCTTTTGATGCCATTAGTGTTATGCCCACCAATCTTTATGGCCCCGGTGACAACTATCATGCAGAAAATGCGCATGTTATTCCGGCCCTTGTACGGCGTTTTCACGAGGCAAAAATAACACATTCCCCTGAAGTATGCATTTGGGGCACAGGCACGCCACGCCGAGAGTTTCTCCATGTGGATGATTTGGCTCGGGCTTGTCTTATGCTCATGGAAAAATACAGCGATGCCGCCCCCATTAATATAGGTTGCGGTGAAGATATGACTATTTTGCGCTTAGCCCATACTATAGCCAAGGTGGTGGGGTATACAGGAAACATTGTTTTTGATAGTAGCAAACCCGACGGCACTCCCCGTAAGGTGTTAGATATTAGTAAAGTTCGCACCCTTGGTTGGCAGCCTTATATACCTTTAGAAGAGGGCCTGCATCTTGCTTACCAAGATTTTTTACATACCAACACGCGAATATAACAGACTTCTGAAAATGATAAAAAACTTTTTATCAATATTTTAAAGTAGATTTTATGAATAGGCTGATAACATTTTATGCTTAAAGACTTTTTTCAACGAATATCCTGGTATATATGGTCACCCATGGGCATACTTTGTATGCTTTCAGCCATTTTTTACACCATTTTACACTTTTACGCCGTCAATGCATTGCAAGATGCACCACAAGTTACTGTGGCGCTTGTGGATAAAATTGCCAGTTTACGCATGCTTTTTAGTGGGCTTTTTTGCGTGTTTCTTGGTTATATAGGAGTACGACTTTCAGGCCATATTTGGCCGGCCATGCTCGTGCATACCGTAGTGGTTTTTGTATTACTAGCCTTAGATTTATCTTTAAGCCAAATGTGGCAACATTGGCAAATTACTTTACTTATTTTAGCCGCTGTAGCCGCCATTACTGGTCTTGCCAGCACCTTAACCTTAGGGCTTTTTTGGTTTAAAATGAAATTTCCCCGTAAACGACGCTGATTTTCTTCATGAAAATCCTCTTTTGTAGCAATCAAGCCCGCTCTACACGTCTTGTATGGCGACATTTTCTCCAAGAACTTGTGGCGGCGGGCCATAACATTTGTGTGGCTGTACCAACAGTTTCTGTCGACACCTCGGCCCAAGACATACAAAGACTAACAGAAATAGCTCCTGCACCAAAGCAAAATACAGATCAGATACATGGTGGTAGTTTGCAAGTGCGCACTTTTCCCCTTTTACGGCGCAGCAAAAATATATTTCAAGAAATACGTTCCTTTTTCGCCATAGGGCGTCTTATACGTCAGGAAAATCCCCAGTGCATCTTTGCCACCACCATCAAACCCATTATCTACACAGCACTAGCCTTGCGCCTTCTGCGAAAAAGCGTATCAGCACCATTTTTTGTCTGCATTACTGGCCTTGGCTATGGTTTTGAGCAAGAGCAAAGCTGGCGCTATTGCCTTACAAAAATTCTTTATAAGTGTGCCCTACCCCGAGCAAAAAATATTTTCTTTCTGAATAAACATGATAAAGAGTACTTCTTACAAAGACATATCATTCCCCGTGTGCACCAAGAAAAATGTGTCGTTCTCAAAAGCACCGGCATTGATACCGACCATTTTTCCTTTACCCCCCACTATCCTAAACAGCCTACCTTCTTGCTCATGGCCCGCTTACTCAAAGCCAAGGGCATAGAAGATTTTGCTACAGCAGCTAAAATGTTACGTCTTCGGTATCCTCAGGCCCGTTTTCAACTGCTAGGCCCAGCAGAAGAAGGTACAGGTGCTTTCCCCCTTGCCACCATTATGGATTGGCACAAAGATAATATCATAGAATACTTAGGGAATATAGAAGATGTACGACCTGCCATTGCCAAGGCCAGCATTATGGTGCTGCCCTCTTGGCGTGAAGGCATGCCTTGTGCCATTTTAGAAGGTATGAGTATGGGCCGTGCGGCGGTAGTCACGGCAGTTCCAGGGTGTATAGATCTTATTGAAGATGGCATTACTGGTTTAGTGATACCACCACACAATGCGCACGCTTTAGCCAATGCCCTTGAATATTGTATCCTTAACCCCAATACTGTTATTGATTGGGGTGCAAAAGCCCGAAAAGTACTTGAAAAAAACTACGCTGCCAAGGACACGGTCACCTTTTTACGTCAATATATGGACGTTTAAGACTCCTCCACAATTCATTATGCAGAGTCTTTTGGAGCGTTGACGACAGTCAACACGACCTAAAATCAAGAATCGGCGTAGCTTTGCTTCGCCGTTAAGTCCCACCCAACGGGCGGCAAAGTCGTTTGCGAGGTACGAGCAATTACGCAAATCGAGAGCAAAGCGATTGATTTTTATACCTTTACCTCTGCACACGGTATTTTACATTTCGAACAAATTTTCAAATTTTAGACACAAAGCTATATTTAAAAATAATTGTGCAAAGGTCTCAAAACGTAAGATACATGGTCTATGCTATAACAAAAGATACGTATATCAAAGTAGATTACGCTTTTTCAGCGCCCTACTATATTGCCAATTGGTGCAAGATAAGGCATGGTACGGACAACAGATTATAAAATACAAAAGCCTTTGTCTCCTAGACATAGTAAACACTTTATGCCCATGCAAGAACACGCAGAAATTAGTATTGACTACAAACAGCACTTATTGGAAGTAAATTTTTCCGGTACGTGGAAGCTTAGTCAACCATTGCCGGACGCTACTCCTCTCCTGCACGCCTTACAAGAACCGCAGATTTCTCAAATACACCTCCAAGCACAAGGTCTTGATATTTGGGACAGTTCTTTGTTGGCTGTTTTAGTGCGTCTGATACGCCACGCTCGTGCACAGAACTGTACTGTGGATACTTCTGCCCTGCCCCACGGTTTGCAAAAGCTTTTGGACATGTCTTTTCGTGATACCGAAGAAAAGACCGCATCCCAAAAGCATAAACAGTCTTTTTTGCAGCGTATTGGCCAAAAATGGGTAACCATGTCTCAATCTTTTACAGATTTCTTCGAATTTTTTGGCGAAGTTTGCATAGGCATAGTACGTTTTTTTCAAGGAAAAGCCGATTTACGTTTTGCCGACTTTTGGGCAGCTGTGGATGAATGCGGCGCAAGATCCTTAGGCATTGTTTCTTTAACCTCCTTACTTTTTGGGCTTATCCTAGCCTTCGTCGGGGCCATACAATTGACCCAATTTGGCGCAGAACGGTATGTGGCACCCTTAGTTGCCATTGGAACTTTGCGTGTTATGGGTGCCATCATGGTGGGCATTGTCATGAGCGGACGCATTGGGGCTGCTTACGCTGCGCTCATTGGTACCATGCAGGTTAACGAAGAAGTGGACGCCTTAAAAACTTTTGGCTTTTCTGCCATTGATTTTCTTGTTCTGCCTCGTATATTTGCGCTCGTTTGCATGACACCGCTTTTAACACTGTATGCAGACTTTATGGGCATAGTGGGCGGCTTTTTGGTGGGCGTTTTCATGCTCAACCTTACCCCCCAAGAATATATCAGTGCCACCATCTCACTTGTACCTTTTGTCCATTTAATCATTGGTCTTATTTATGGCACCTCTTTTGGTTTTATCATAGCCATTGCCGGTTGTTATCAAGGTATACGTTGTGGACGCTCAGCGGCGGCTGTGGGCCAAGCCACCACAGCAGCCGTAGTGAACTCCATTGTGGGCATCATTATTTCTACTGCCATTATCACTATTATTTGCAATGTATTAGAGGTATAACATCTTGACAAAAAGCATGATTTCTGTACGCAATTTAAAAGTGGGCTATGGCACACGCACCCTTATGCAAAATATTAATTTTGAAGTGCAGGAAGGGGAAGTTTTTATTATTATGGGGGGCAGCGGCTGTGGTAAAAGCACGCTATTGCGTGTACTTATGGGTTTAAAAGAACCGGCATTTGGTTCTGTGCGCTATCATGATATGGCTTTTTGGCCAGGAGAAGAAGAGGCCCGTCAAAAAATCATGCGCTGTACTGGTGTACTCTATCAAGGCGGTGCCTTATGGAGTTCCATGACCTTGGCAGAAAATATCGCCCTACCCTTGGAACAATATACCGATTTATCTGCCAGCGACATTCGAGAGCAAGCAGAAATCAAATTAGCCTTGGCAGGTCTTGCTGGCTTTGGCGATTATTATCCTTCTGAAATCAGTGGTGGCATGCGCAAACGTGCCGGCCTTGCCAGAGCACTTGCCCTTGACCCCGAAATTATTTTCTTAGATGAACCCTCTGCCGGCCTTGATCCGGTTAGTGCCCGTCGTTTAGACGATCTTATTTTGGAATTGCGTGATAGTTTGCAAAAAACCTTTGTTGTTGTAACCCATGAACTAGCCTCACTTTTTGCCATTGGGGACACGGCCCTTTATTTAGACGCCCCCACAAAAACCATGGCTGCGCTTGGTAACCCCAAAAGCCTTTTAGACGATGAAAACACGCCTCCCGTGGTGTTAAGCTTTTTAACACGTGGTGAGTTTAATGCCGAAAAAGCATAGTAAATAAGGGAAATTACATGAGTAAAAAAAGCAGTAAGGCCAGAATTGGCGGCTTTATTTTAGGCGGTTTAGCCTTCTTAATTGTCTGCATCATAACCTTAGGCGGCAGAGATATTTTTAGCGATTCTGTGGAGTATGTGCTCTATTTTGATGGCTCTGTTAGTGGGTTGTCCCTTGGTGCCCCCGTAGTATTTCGTGGTGTGCCCCTGGGAAAAGTGACGCAAATTGTGCTGGTAGCCAACACCAAGGATGAAGAAATCACCATCCCCGTACACATTGCCATAGCAGCCAATAGTATTGTCCTTGATAAAGATTCTCGAGCAGAAGCTTCTGAAAGCACGCGTACTCAGCTCATGCAGCGCATGATTCAACGTGGTTTGCGGGCTCGTTTACACATGCGCAGTTTGGTCACAGGGCAGTACAGTGTGGAATTAGACTTTTTCCCTGAAACACCGGCACGTTACCATTCATCAGACCATGCACAAGAAATTCCCACAGTCAGTTCCACCTTTGACGAATTTCAGCGCACACTCTCCCGTCTGCCCTTGGAGGAAATGGCACATTCTTTACGTGTGGCTTTAGAATCATTTTCTAAGCTTGCCGGCAATGAAGATTTATTGCTTGCCTTAAAGTCCATGCGTCAAACATTTGAAAATACAGCAGAATTTATTGACAACGCCGGTTCTTTACGTGGAGATATTCAAAGAGCCATCAATGCTTTTGGGGATACTGCCACAACTGTAGACAACCAATTGCCCGAAGCCATGGCAACCTTACAACTGGCCTTAACCAGCTTTGCCGCCGTAGCCACCGATTTACGCAGCACAGTTGACTCTGCCAATAAAATTGTTTCACCCAATTCCAAAAGCTTGCAAGCTTTACATACTACCTTGCACGAAATAAACAAAGCTGCTAAATCCATACGTGATTTAGCAAAGATGCTTGAAAAGAATCCACAATCTCTTATTTTAGGAAAAGGAGCCCGCTAATGTTTATGCCTTACAAAGCCGCCAAAAAGTGGTGCCTCTACGCATGTCTTGTGCCTGCGCTCAGTTTTTTGGTAGCCTGCGCCGACCCCAAACCCACTACCTTTTATCTTCTTGAAAGCAATACTCTTTCTCCCATGGAGGAACTTAATGCCGCCAACACTAAAAAAATGCCTAAAATTCTTTTACAAGAAATTAAAATTCCAGGCTACTTAGACAGGGACGCTCTTATTAATCGTCCAAGTTCCGGTGTAAAAGTAGAAATTGCCAGCTTTGACTCTTGGGCCGAAGAATTAGAAAGTGGCATACAGCGGGTGCTTTCTGATGTACTTGTAGGCAAACTGCTTAAGCGTAATGTAGCCCTCATTTCTATTGATGATGATGGGGCCAATGCCCGAAAGCTCTATGTGTTTATTCAGCGCTTTGATGGCCAAATTGGTGGTAGTGCCACCATAGATGCCCGTTGGACATTGCACAACAGCTCACAAGTAGCCATTGCCAACGGTGCCTTTGTGGATACCATTCCCGCCGGCACCACCTACAACAGCATGGCAGCAGCCCAAAGTGCCCTTTTGGTAAAATTTGCTGAACAAATAAGCGACCCCATTGCCCGAGCTGTAAGAAGATAGCATTCTATCAAAAGAAGTTTCAGATTTTTGATGGGAAAATTTGCCATAAAGACTTTGAGATTTTTTGTGGGGAAACTTTTTTGGGAAAAGAAATTCCCCATACCCCCTAAAAAAGAACAATGTCGACAACACTTTTTCTTCGCTCCCCACTACTGGCGCAACAATATTTACCTGTTGCACCTTTTTTTGACAAAGTTTACCCCTTGACCTCTTCTGGCTTGACAAGTATGTGAGAGTGTCTACCCTTAGAATTGACTGTATAAAAATCTCTGCGCAAATTATTGTGCAGGACTTGTCCATAATCGACCAAGTGAATAGAAGTGAGGATAAGGCATGAGTGAATTATCTACCGTTGCCCCTGAAGAACGAAGCAAAATCCTTATTGTGGATGATGCCCCAGAAAATATACGTATTTTAGGTGAACTGTTACGCGATAAACATACCATTATGTTTGCACGTAATGGCAAAGACGCCTTGCGCCTTGCCCAAAGTACTCCCCAACCTGATATTATCTTACTTGACGTTATCATGCCCGGCATGGATGGCTATGAAGTGTGTCAAGCCCTAAAGAGTGACAAGAAAACTGCTGATATTCCAGTACTTTTCATTACTGCGCAAAATAATGAAAAAGAAGAATCCAAAGGTCTTGGTATGGGCGGCGTAGACTACGTCAGTAAGCCCTTTCGTGCCTCCCTTGTGCAAACACGTGTGGATAATCAATTAGAATTAAAAAAACACCGTGACAGGCTTGATGACTTGGTACGTGAGCGCACAAAAGAGTTGTACCTTACTCAAGAAGCTACCATCGAATCCATGGCAAGCCTTGCCGAATGGCGCGACCCCGAAACGGGTCTACACATTAAACGCACACAAAAATTTGTACAAGTTTTGGCTGACTATTTAGCAGAAGATGAACGTTTTGCACCGGAACTTGATGCAAAGACTCGAGAATTATTATACCTTTCTGCCCCATTACATGACGTAGGTAAAGTTTGCATTCCCGACTCTATTTTACAAAAGCCAGGACGCCTCACCGAAGAAGAATTTGAAATCATGAAAGAACATACTGTGCGCGGCAAAGCTGTACTTTCTTCCACCGATTCCAAATTAGGCTCAGATTCCTTTTTACGCATCGCACGCATTGTGGCCTATTGCCATCACGAACGCTGGGATGGTAAAGGCTATCCTCAAGGTCTTGCAGGCGAAGCCATCCCCTTATGCGCACGCCTCATGAGCGTAGCCGACGTGTACGATGCCCTCACCAGCCGACGTGTCTATAAGCCACCAATGCCTCACGAAAAAGCAAAGTCCATTATCTTAGAGGGCCATGGCACTCAATTTGATCCTGATGTAGTGGACGCCTTTGTGGCCTTGGAAAATGAATTTATTGCCATTGCTGAACAATACGCTGATACCGAATTTGAAGCTGAAGAAGCGTAAAAATAACGAAAATCAATCACGTAGCAGCAAAGCCACGCTCCACGTCTTCTCGATTTTCAATGAATCTGACTTGTGGTCAATAGTGTATAAGCCCCCTGCATACTACACATGCAAGGGGCTTATACAACAAATGCCACAGAATCTAAGTAAACGTTGATGGAATCTTATTCCTGAGAGGGGAA
>CAYJDE010000085.1:0-9921 GCA_964368805.1 uncultured Desulfovibrionaceae bacterium | reverse complement strand
GGAAACGCTGATTAATTCTTTTTCCTGAGAGGGGGAACTTTTTTTAGGAAAAAAAAGTTCCCCCTCTCAGACTCTCCCCCTCAAAAAAACCAATTGTGTCAGTATTTTGTTTTTAAATAGAGACCTCTACGCAATAAATGGCGCAGAGATCGCATTTCATTGGCTCTAGTGGCATTGGCAACCCTCCATAGCGAGCTTGGTTAAGTGTGCAATGTGAGCTTCTACCGCCATAGTATAAAAATACCATTGGCATCGATGAAATTGCTGCCAGTATTTTATACTATGGCGGTAGAAGTGAGGGATCATATTCTTTTAAGAAATTGTGTCTTTCTTGCGTTCGACTTTTCTGAGACTCCTGCATAAAATTTAGACACAAAACTCTATTGGAAAATAATTGTGCAGAGGCCTCAAGCTAGGGGGAGAGTGTTTTTGCAGAGATTGTATATGGCACATTTTGACGTGTTACGACCCTCCATACCATTCAGGGCGTGCATCTGGTACATCTGCTGCTGAGCCTTGCCAGGCGTTTTGCCCTTGTAAACGATGAATGAGGGCTGTGAACAAGGGGCGTTTTTCTAGCGTCCATAGGGGGGCAAGGCATTGGCCTGGGGCTGGGTCTCCTGTGAGTCTGTGCATGACAATATGCGAAGGGATAATCGGCAGGGCCTTTGCCAGCATATCAATATAATCGTCTTGTTCAAGGGGCACATAGCGCCCTGCACGGTACCATTGTTCCAAGGGAGTGTCTTGGCAAATAAAGAGGCTGTGAATTTTAAGGCCGGCCACGGGAAGAGAAATGGCCCAACGCACGCTTTCTAAAAAGTCTTTTGTGCTTTCACCCGGAAGGCCGGCCATGAGATGTCCACATACTTTTAGACCCCGTTCTGCTGCTAGGTGGATGGCTCTTTCAGAATCTTGTACCGTGTGGCGACGTTTGATGGTGTTAAGGGTGTGTGGATGGCATGACTGCAAACCGTATTCAATCCATACATGCGATAGGGGGCAACTTGCTAAAATATCAAGTTTTTCTTCGTCTATACAATCGGGGCGTGTGCCTACAGATAAGCCCACATTGCCGCAAAGGTCTTGGACAGAGCTTACAAGGCTTTGCACTTGCTTAGCTGTGCCGTAGGTATTGGAAAAAGATTGGAAATAAGCCATAAAATGGCGGTCGGCATCGGTGCTGGAATATTTATTTTTCCACATATCCCATTGATCTTTTATGGGGAAACCACTTTGAAGGAGCCCTGATCCTGACCCTTGTGCGTCACAAAAAATACAGCCGCCGTGGCCTAGGCTGCCATCTCGGTTGGGACAAGAGGCACCGGCGTCCAGTGGAATTTTTTGCACCCTTTTACCATGATTTTGGCGGAAGTAGGTGGCTAAACTATGCCAAAGCATCATAATTAAGCTCTTTTTTTTTAGATTGTCCACGTGAACTTTTCTTGTAGTTGTAAAGAAAAATTTTTGAACTTTCAAGATACATATTGACTTTATATCTTTTTTAGAAAAGAGTATGCCGTTATTTATGGATGACGAAGACCACATGCTCTGTGTGGGAATATTATAAAGGTGAGTTGAATTCATGGCGAAAATTTTTGACAGTATAGTTGGGACCTTTTCTAAAGACCTTGCTATTGACCTTGGTACGGCAAATACCTGCGTATATGTAAAGGGACAGGGCATTGTATTGCGTGAACCTTCCGTGGTGGCCGTTAAGAAAGATGGACGTGGAAATAATGTGGTGCTGGCTGTAGGCCACGATGCCAAGAGAATGCTTGGTCGTACCCCCGGTAATATTTCTGCCATCCGCCCCATGAAGGATGGTGTCATTGCTGATTTTGAAATTACTGAGGCCATGCTCCGTCATTTTATCAGCAAGGTGCATAACTCTCGTCACCTCGTGCGTCCTCGTATTATTGTGTGCGTGCCCACAGGTATCACCCAAGTAGAAAAGCGTGCTGTAAAAGAATCTGCTCAATCTGCAGGGGCTCGAGAAGTATACCTTATTGAAGAGCCTATGGCCGCAGCCATCGGTGCCAATTTGCCCATCCAAGAACCTACTTCTAATATGGTGGTAGACATTGGCGGTGGTACCACAGAGGTGGCCATTATTTCCCTTTCAGGTATTGTGTACTCACGCTCTGTACGTGTGGGCGGTGATAAGATGGATGAGTCCATCATGACCCACGTACGCCGCAAGTACAGCATGCTTATTGGGGAATCTTCCGCCGAAGAAATCAAAATGAAAATTGCTTCAGCCTACCCCATGGACCCTGAACAGCAAATCGAAGTGAAGGGCCGTGACCTTGTGACGGGTATTCCGCAAAATATTATCATCACCTCTGAAGAGGTGCGTAAAGCCATTTCTGAGCAAGTGGAAGGTATTGTACAGGCTGTGCGTATGGCCCTTGAACAAACTCCGCCTGAACTGGCCGCCGATATTGTGGATAGAGGCATTGTACTTACTGGTGGCGGTGCGCTTTTGCGTGGCCTTGACCAACTTTTACGTGAAGAAACTTCCTTGCCCATTACCGTGGTGGAAGACCCACTTTCCACCGTCGTTATGGGAACAGGTAAGGCATTAGATAGCTTAAATATTTTGAAAGAAGTCTGTATTGACTAACGCCTCGCCATTGGTGGCTTGTGCTACAGTACCTGTGTAATTTTGGGGGAAGCTTTGATGAGAAGTTTCCCCCACAAAATTTTTTAAATAGCATGTAGGCTTTTAAAAATACTTGTGCAGGAATCTTTAAATACTGAGGGCAATCTGTGACCCCAAGACGTTATATTATATTTTCTGTCATCTTGCTTTTCCTTTTTTTAGGAATGTATACGTGGAATCAGCGCACGGGCATTCTTGATAAGGTGGCCACTCATGTGGGGCTTGAGCTGGTGGCAAGTATTTTAAAGCCTGTACTTACCATACACGGTACCTATTCCGATATATGGGAAAACTATGTGGACCTTGTGGGCGTGCGTGAAGAAAATGCACGTTTAAAGGCCAATCTTCTCTCTATTCAATCTCAACTTATTGCCGCCGATGAAAATAAGGCCGAAGTGCAACGTTTACGGGCACTGCTTTCTTTGCCTGTGGACAGAAGCTGGCATCCTTTGGGGGCACGAGTCCTTGCCGGTCGTATGGGCCCCAACTCTGTGCTGGAAACTGTTATTTTAAGCCGTGGGTATGTGACAGGCAGTACCCCCGGTACGCCCATCATGACCAATGTGGGCCTTGTGGGCCGGGTGCTGCGTGCTTCTCCCCATGCGTCTACGGCTCTTTTACTTACTGACCCCAGCTCTCGTATTGCAGTGCTTAGCCAAAAAACACGTACCGCCGGCATTTTAACGGGCCGTGGCGGACGTAGTCCTTTAGAATTACGTTTTGTAGAGCATGACGCCCTCATTGAAGAAGGGGAAGTGCTGGTTACTTCTGGTCTTGATGGGGTGTATCCCAAGGGGCTTTCTGTGGCTAGGGTGACAGAAGTGTCCATGTATGGCTACTCCCCTTTTAAAACAGTGCATGCCGAACCCTTGGTGGATGCCGGACACTTGGAAGAGGTGCTTTTGCTAGAACCCACAGGTCTAGAGCCTTTACCTGAACTTCCCCATGAGGATTTTGTAGGCCCGCCCACCGATGAACAGTGGAAATTGTTATTGGAAAAAGCTTTGGCAGAAGAAGCCGCCAAGGCAGAAGCCGCTTTGCAACAGGCCGCTGCCATGGGGCCGCCTAAGCCTGCCGGTATAGAAGGCATACCCCAACAAGGGGTACCCACACAGGGAGTCAACGTGCCTGCATCTCGGGTGTTGCAATGACCTTTGGCGCAATTGTTTGGTGGTGTATTTTCATCATCCTTTCGGTGATTATTCAATCCTTGATGCCTGCTTTGGATGCTTTGGTCATCGGTCTTATTCTCATTTTGCAAGAAAAACGCTATAAAGACTTGCTTTGGCTTTTACCTCTGTTTATCTTGGTGCAAGAAGGTGTAGGCTCACGAGATTTTGGCGGCATGATTTTTTGGTATGCCACGGTTATCCTCATTTTTATTATAGGCCGCTGGCTTTTTGAGGTACAAAATACGCTTTTTGTCTTGCTCATGGCAGTGTGTCTTGGGGGCTTACACTTTGTTTTAGTATATGCTTTGGCTCCCTTACAAGATTTAATGGTAGATATGCATTTACTTATCCGTGAAAGTATTTATCAAGCCGTCTATGTGCCCATAGCTTGGTGGCTTGCAAACCTTACCCGTCAATGGACGCATAACCATGTCGATGCAATATAATTTCCCTTCAAAGAAAGAAAGCAAGCTGCAAAGCTGGCTTAAAATTCCTGTGGAACCTGACGAATATCAGCCACCCAAGCTAGGTATTTTTTTATTGCAAAGTTTAGTAGGCATACTTTTCTTGGTATTTGTGGTGCGTTTTTGGTATTTGCAGGTACATAAAGGCGAAGCTTATGCCAATCAAGCTCAATTAAATCGCATGCGTGAAGAGCGTATCTTGGCACCTCGAGGCATTATTTTAGACAGTAAAGGAAATGTACTTGCCGATAATGAGCTGGCCTATGGTATTAGTATTATACGTGAAGATTGTATAGATGTACCGGCCACCTTAGCACAGGTCAGTGCTTGGACAGGCATACAGCAGCAAGAACTGGTGACTAAATACCGCAAAGATGCTCGTAAAGTGCAATCTTTTGAGCCTATGCTCTTGGTGTCCGATTTGGATACCAATTTGGTGGCAAAAATTGAAGCGCAACTCATTCAATGGCCTGGTCTTGAAATTGTAACCCACGGCAAGCGCACCTATCCCGAACGTGACATCTATGCGCATATTTTGGGCTATGTGGCCGAAGCCAACGAAAAGGAAATGGAAAAAAATCCCCATTTAAGTATGGGAGACTTGGTGGGAAAACAAGGGCTTGAGCTTGTTTTAGAAGATAAATTGCGGGGCACCAAGGGGCATTATCAACGGGAAGTGGACGTACTTGGACGCTCTCTGAGTAAAAACCTTATTCAGGAACCGCGTGGTGGCAATATTATGCGCCTGACCATTGATACAGACCTTCAAAAGGCCGCATGGAATGCTCTTGAGGGAAAAACCGGTACCATTGTGGTCATGGATCCTGACACGGGAAAATTGGCAGCCTTGGTAACAGCGCCGGCCTATGATAACAACTTATTCACCGAAGGCATATCCCATAAAGATTGGAATATCTTACGTGAAAATCCACGCCATCCTTTACAAAATCGTGCCATTCAAAGCGTCTACCCGCCGGGTTCGGTATGGAAGCTCATGATGACAGGGCTTTTTTTACAAGAAGGTATCAAGCCTCATGAAGCAGTCACGTGCGCTGGCGGTGTTAAGCTGGGGAATCGTTTATTTCGTTGTTGGCATGCCGGTCACGGTTCTATGAATATGATTTCTGCCCTCACGAATTCTTGCGATGTATATTATTATACCATGGCACAAAGGGTGGGCATTGATAAAATTGCCGCCTATGCCAAGGCCAGCGGTTTTGGGCAAGTGACAGGTATTAGTTTGCCCCATGAAAAAGCCGGCCTTGTGCCGTCACAAGAATGGAAGAAAAAGCGTTTTGGTAAACCGTGGGTACGTGGGGAAACCCTCAATGCTTCCATAGGGCAGGGCTATACTCTCACCACGCCATTGCAGGTGGCCAACTATGTGGCGGCTTTGCTCAACGGCGGAAAGCTGCTACAGCCGCAAGTGGTGGATGAAGGAGAAGCCATTGTACGTGGGCATATTCCCGCCACAGCCAAGCAACGTGATTTTATCATCGATGGTATGCGCAGAACGGCCACAGGCGGTACGGCCCGTGTTATTAACCGTAAAGATGCTATCATGGGCGGAAAAACCGGCACGGCACAGGTGGTTAAATTACGTACGGTAGGTGGTCGTCGCTTAAAAAATCGTGAACTCGATTATTTTCATCGCGACCATGCTTGGATAGCCACCTTCGGTATTAAAGAAGATAAACGCTATGTGGTGGTGGTTATGCTGGAGCATGGGGGCGGCGGTTCTTCCGATGCCGGACCTGTAGCCAAGAAAGTATTTACGGCTCTTTTTGGGGATGATCAGCCTCCTGCACCGAAGAAAAAGCCTGAGGATGTCTTTGAAAACGAACAAGGACAAGCCGATATTGCCGGAACGTTTAGTACCGGAGCAGCTTTGTAACAGATGTTACCATGGGAAACGCTGGTTAAGTAAATTATTTTGTTTAATATACCTTAAACCATACCGGATGCACCACAATTTTTCTTTTGAAAGACAAGATGCAGACGCAATGGGTTTTTTTGAAGGGGAGAGTCTGAGAGGGGAAACTTTTTTTTCTGAAAAAATTTTCCCCTCTCAGAGAAAGAGTTAATCAGCGTGCTAAGATTTTTATTGCGGTCATAAGCACCTATTAAGATAAAATTTTTTAGAAAAAACTATTGGGGAACCCTTTTTTTAGCAACGATTTTCCCCAATAGATTTTGTCAATGAGGAAGAAATGTTTGCCTTTGATCGTCGTCTTTTTGCCTATATAAATTGGGAACTCATAGCCTGTTTTACAGCACTTTTTATTGTGGGCGTGGGCAATTTATATTCGGCTTCGGGCATGCGCTTGGAAGAGGGCATTTCCGTTTCTTCTTTCTATCAGCGTCAGCTTATCTGGGGCTCCATGGGCTTTTTTGTTATGCTGTGCGCCATGACCTTTGACTATAGACAATTACGCAATTTAGCATGGCCGCTTTTTATTTTTGTCCTTATTCTCCTTGTTCTTGTCCATGTGATGGGAGTGACAGTTTACGGGGCCAAACGTTGGCTTTCTTTGGGGTTTATGAATTTGCAGCCTAGCGAATTGGCAAAGCTTGCTGTGCTTGTCATGGGTGCCCACGTGCTTTCTCGCTCTGCCGATAGGCTAGGCTGGATAAAATTTTTTCAGGCGCTATTTGTGGGTATAATTCCCTGCGCTCTTATTATTACTCAGCCAGACCTTGGCACCAGCATCAATGTACTTCTTCTTTTGGGCGGCATGATTTTATTTCATGGGGTTAAAGGTGGTGTGTTTAAAGTGTGTCTTTTTATTACACCTTTTATCATGGCTTTCATGTGGTTTGTGGGCATGGAAGATTATCAACGTCAAAGGGTATTGACTTTTCTTAACCCCGGTGATGACCCAAGAGGGGCCGGATATCACATCATGCAATCGCAAATCGCCATAGGCTCTGGGCAATTATGGGGAAAAGGCTTTTTTGAAGGCACCCAAAGCCAATTGCGTTTTGTACCTGAACGCCATTCTGATTTTGTTATTGCTGTTTTTGGTGAGGAATGGGGATTTGTGGGCTGTGTTGCCCTTATCTCTTTGTATTGCTTATTTTTATTGTCCATATATTCCACAGTGGTTAAGGCTAAAGACCGCTTTGGCTCCATGCTATGCGTGGGCGTTTTTTTCTATTTTTTCTGGCAAATTGTTATTAATATCGGTATGGTAATTGGCCTTATGCCCGTGGTGGGCATACCCTTGCCCTTTATGTCTTATGGGGGCTCTTCTATGCTTGTCAATTGCCTACTTCTTGGTATAGTCTTAAACGTGTCTATGCGACGTTTTATGTTTAAAAGCTAATAAGGTGTTACAAAGGGGTAATCTGGCAGCTCTTTTTCCGTGACAGGGGGCAGAAGTTTACAGACAAAAAAAGGGTCTTTTCCTTGTGTCTTACCCCAACTGGAGCCCTTGTATACACATGTGTACTGTAATGAAAATATGAAATTTTTATTTTAGTGCATGCGACGTTTATGCAAAAATGTTTCACAATGTAGGGAAATCACTTCTTTGACCTACGTAGAAAATGTCATATATTACAACATAAAGGATGGTCAACGTGAGTAAAGACGAAATCAATGCCTTTTTAGGCGCCGGCACAGTCTATGAGGGCAAGCTTTCTTTTAAAGGTTCGGTACGCATCGACGGCACCTTCACCGGAGAAATTGTTAGCGAAGGAACCCTTATCATCGGCAAAGATGCCCTTGTCACCGGTCAAGTGCGTGTAGGCGAGCTTATGCTCACAGGACGTCTTGTGGGTGATGTGCACGCCGGACGTGCCGTTATGGTCTACAGAGGCGGTAATGCTGAAGGCACCATAAATACCCCCACCTTAGTCATGGAAGAGGGCGGACGCATTCAAGGGCAGGTGAATATGCAGGGGAAGAATGGTACTGAACCTAAAAAGTAGCCTGCGCTGAAAATACGCTGATGACTTTTTTTCCTGAGAGGGGGAACTTTTTTTTAGAAAAAAAGTTCCCCCTCTCAGACTCTCCCCTTCAAAAAAATCCATTGCGTTGGCACCTTCTCTTTGAGAAAAAATTGTGGCGCATGAAGATTTCTTTTGAGACCTTTGCATTTGACTTTTCATTTCGAACAAATTTTCAAATTTAGACACAAAGCTAAATTTGAAAATGCTCTGCTTTCCCCATAGTAGGGTAGTCATAAGAAAACGCAGATTGTTATGCCTGCGCTGATACGAGACCTCTGCGCAATGCATTACGTAGGGCCTCATGGAGCGTTGACCATAGTCAATGACGTAGCAGTGTTTTTTCTTCCTTAAAATTAGCGCATTACTGCACCATCTCCTGTAAAAAAATCTCGACTTTTTTTCATGTGATTTTGTTCACATATACGGGCAGATAGCGACAAAAAAAATCTGTCATCACAAATTTCATAAACAATTTATTATGATTCCCTTTGACAGAAGCCTGATTTTCCGCTAAAAAAATTACTGCGATTTTAGTATTATTCACATTCATTCTTTTAGGAGGGGTATAATGCTTGATCTAAATATCACCATATTATTTCAAATGGTGAACTTTTTCATAGCGCTTTACGTGCTTAACGTTTTGCTCATTCGGCCCATTCGCGCCATCTTGCAAGAGCGTCGTGCCAAAATGGACGGCCTTAGCGGTGATGCCGAGGCTTTTGAGCGTGAAGCACAAGAACGCCTCGATGCTTATCAGGCAGAACTTTCTCGTGCCCGTCAGGAAGGCGCAGCCTTGCGTGACGCAGCCAGAAATGAAGGTGCCAAGAAGCAACAAGAAATTGTAGGCGAAGCAGGGCGCAAAGCTCAAGCAGAGCTGGCTAAAGCACAGGAAGCCTTCCGTGCAGAAGCTGCCTCCACTTTGAGTGAGTTGAAAAAAGAGGTAAGCACCCTTGCGGAAAAGCTTGCCGGACGCGTCATGGGCTAGCACGCCAATGGCGTGTGGTAATGGTTTCTTTTAAAAATAAGAGAAAGCATTGCCGATTTGTTTGGATGTCACATCCGAAAAGGGGGTTGACTTTGAGCAAAAGTAATTGTGTTAGGATGGCCCTTGCTTTGGCTTTGGTGGTGCTTATGGCAAGCCCTGCCATGGCAGCCGAGGGTGAAATGCCTTGGGGCAACTTTGGGTGGCGTGTGCTCAATCTCGTCATCTTTGTTGCAGTCCTTTGGAAATTCATAGGTGCAAAAGCCTGTGCTTTTTTTAAAGGTCGCCAAGAAGGCATTGGCCAAGAGCTTGACGATCTTCAGGCTCGCCGTGAAGAAGCCAAGAAAAAGCTGGCAGACCTTGAAGCTTCCATAAGTGACCTTGACGCTGAGCGTAAGGCTATTTTGGAAGAAAACAAGGCCCTTGCTGAAGCTGCCAAGGTTGCCATCATTAAAGAAGCAGAGCTGCAAGCTGAACAAATTATTGTTCAAGCAAGACGCACCGCAGAAAACGAAGGTCGGACAATTTTGGCCGATGTTCGCGCTGCTATTGCTGATGAAATTGTCGATGCAGCCGAAAAGGTTTTGGAGACCAAGCTTGATGCGGCAACGCATGGCAAGCTCATTACCAACTCCTTAACAAAGGTGGTGCTCAATTGACCGACACCGTCATAGCTCGCAGATA
>CAYJDE010000084.1:0-10264 GCA_964368805.1 uncultured Desulfovibrionaceae bacterium | reverse complement strand
CCTCTCAGGAAAAAAATCAGCGTTTATTCAGATGCGCATCAATGCGCATACTTGCTAAGATGTGTTACGAAAAATGGTCAAAACCGCCACAGCTTGTTATGGTTTCTCCATTAAGTTCGATATACCCTCTATCGGTCAGGGTGCCAATGCTACGTAGCTTGGGCAAGGCCGCATGCAAAATGGGTAAAAGTTTAGGAACGCAGGCGCCTAGCAGGGCATAATCTTCGCCGCCAAACCAAGCTTGTTCTGCGGCGCAACGGTCATGCATACGGGCGTGACGCAGCACTTCTTCGTGCAAAAGGGCCGTGGGTAAAACAATTTGTGCCCCTAAAGAGCTATGGAGGGACTTGTGAAATGCTTTGCTATTTGCGTTGCTAGTGTTAGGTGCCTCATGTAAAAGCTGTGCAGAGGAAGACTGTGTAGACGAAAGCTGCGTTTCAGACATGCCCAAAAGGCGTGGTATATCACGGCTTAAACCATCGGAAACATCCATCAGTACAGGCGGGCGTACTTGTAAACTAGAACGAGCTAAAATAAGCCCTGCTTCCGTTTGCGGTTCTGGGCAAAGATGCGCAGCGCAGGCCGCTGGCCATTGCTCCTTGGCCTTGCTTCCGTGTTTTTCTAACTCTTCTAAGCCAATACGTGCCAAGCCAATATCTCCCACTATAAAAAGAATATCGCCTGGCATGGCACCGCCACGGGTTAAAAAAGGCGCTGTGGTTTCACCAAAGTTCTTCGTATTGGCACTTTCCCCCCAAATGGTGATGCATAAAGTAAGGACATTGGCCTTTGATAGATCGCCACCGCTTAACACTAAATTATGCTTTTGGGCTAAGCGGGCCATGCCTTCAAAAAGGCCTTCTAGCCATGCTATTTCCGTATGCGGCGGAAAGGCTAGGCCCAGACTAAAGGCGGTAGGACGTGCGCCCATGGCGGCAATATCGCTGATGTTTACCGCTAAGGCTTTGTGTCCCACATCTTGCGGGCTAAAATAGCTGGTGCGAAAGTGCACATCTTCCATGAAAAGATCTGTACTTACACACATATTTCCCTGCGTGCGTACAATGCTGCAATCGTCGCCACGTCCAAGCACCAAAGAGGGGTGCCTGTTGGGAAAATATTTTTCCAATACCTGTAAAATATGTTCTTCTGAAAGGGCTGTCATAGGCTCTTTACTCTTCTATTCGTAAAAAATCCTTAAGAATTGTTTTTATACCAAAACCGGAAAAATTCACCTGATATTTGTCAGGCGGTAAAAATTTAATCATCTTACCACGCCCAAAGATTTTATGATGGCAATAGCCAAGGCGCAGGGCTTCCTTGGTGTTGGCAGCGGATACGGGGGGAGAATTATTTTCTTCCCATGCCTTTGTGCCTTTTGGTTGAGGACTCTTTTTATAGATGTGTTCAGGGGCCTGTTCATAGCTTTGTTCAAAAGCTAGCTGAGGCTCACACGGTGGTAAAAGACGTACAGGTTTTTTTTGTTCGCCGTTACTTTTCATATAAGCATTATTTTCGCCGCGTCTACGCACTTGACCATTATAACTTTCGTACCATTCTTCACACAAGCCTTGAGGGAATTCTCGCACAAAGGGGCTGGGGCTTGCTGGCATGGCACCAGCATTGCGCATATAGATGGTAGATGGGGCGTACAGTTCAAGGCATTGACGTGCTCTGGTGCAGGCCACATACATAAGACGACGTTCTTCTTCAAAGCTTTCTAAATCACTATTGGCATGACGTGAGGGGAAGCGGTCTTCCACCAAATCCAGTAGAAGTACAGCATTCCATTCTAGCCCTTTGGCCGAGTGAATGGTGGATAGGGTGATGCATTGTTCCTCTTCTTCTGTTTCCTCTGAAGATTCTAAAACAAGGTCGGCAATAAATAAGTCCAATTCTGTGTAGTTGCCGGCCATTTGTTGAATTTCTTCTAGGCCCTGTAAACGGCGTGGCCAGTCGTCGGGATATTGCACTTCAAGCCGTGGTTTATAATGGGCAAGTAAGTTCTCCATATGCTGCAAAGGCGTAAGAGGTTTTTGGCGCATGCTATCTAAAAACCGCATGTCTTCCAAAAAATCCGGAAAACGGGCAAAGGCTTTTTCTGTGGCGGCCAACTGTCCGGTACTTGCTACCGTATATAGCTTTTGCATGGTTTTTTTGCCAATACCTTTATGTAGCAAGGCCACACGCTCAAAGGCGGAGAAGTCGAAAGGATTGATGATAAGCCGTGCGTAGGCTAAAATATCCTTAATGTGTGATGCTTCTGAAAGACGTAAGCCACCGTATTTACGAAAGGCGATACTTTCTCTTTGTAATAAGGCTTCCACATTGTACGAATGAAAGCCGGCTCGAAAAAGTACTGCAATTTCATGGGGTAAATGTTCTTGCAAAAGAGATTTCACACGCTGTACTACCATATGAGCCTGCGAACGATCGCTGGCCGGTTGATAGAGCTTAACCTCAAGGCCGCCTTCCTTGGAGGTAAAGAGCTTTTTATCATAAGAGTGGGCTGCGTGGCGCAAAAGATTATTGGCCACATCTAAAATAGGTTGGGTAGAGCGGTAATTTTCTTCCAAGGTAATAACCTTGGTGTCAGGGAAGTTTTGAGGAAATTCTAAAATATTGCGTACGTTGGCCCCGCGAAAAGCGTAGATGGACTGGGCATCGTCACCCACAGCCATAACATTGCCATGACCGCCATGAGCTTTGGCCCCTAAAAGGCGTACTATGCGGGCCTGCACTAAGTTGGTGTCTTGGTATTCGTCCACCATAATATGCGAATAACGCTGGCGCAAATACTGTACTTCTGGCCTATCTTCTTGAAGTAAGGCTTCTAACTCAAAGAGCAAATCGTCATAGTCAAGCAAGCCGTGGGCCCTTCGAAATTCTGTATAGGCTGCATCAATTTTTATTAAGGCATCGGCATGGGGTAAGAGGTGCGTAGCTTCCCGTTGCAATACTTCTTCAATGGACAATTCTTTATTGCGAGCCTTACTTAAAATACCCACAATGGTTTGGCTTTTAGGAAAGGATCTGTCGCCCTTGGCTGCGCCCGTTTCATCTTTACAATGTCCAATGGCCGCCGTAATGTCGGCACTATCCATGATGGAAAAATGCCGACCCTCTAGCCATGTAGGGCGATATTGGCGCAGCACGCCGTAAGCAAAGGCGTGAAAGGTGCCGCCTTGCACACCCATAAGCCCTTGCTCTAGCAAGCGAGAGGCCCGCTCTAACATTTCTTGCGCAGCCTTGCGAGTAAAGGTGAGCAATAACATGGAGGTGGGGGCAATGCCTTGTTCACATAGCCATGCTAAGCGATAAACAATGGTACGTGTTTTGCCGGAACCAGCACCAGCAATAACCAGCACCGAACCATCAGGGGCCGTGGCTGCGGCATATTGTGCCGCATTTAAGCTTTGTTTGTAATCAATCATGAAGATATACTACAGCCTAGCATTGACATAGACAAGGGGGAAGTTTACTATACCCAGCATGAGAATTTTAAGGAGAATGTAAATGTCTGCAACAAAAGATACTTTCGCACATAGCATAGACGCTGTTTTAGAAGTAGTTATGTTTGAAAATTGGTTACGTTTTTACTTCATCGCTGAAGAAGAAGGCAAGGATGATTTGTATATTTTGATACCCGACCAAGGCGTTGGGCGCATTAAAGATTTGTACCCGCATCTTTTACCCTTGGCTGAAAGTGTCAATAATAAAGCCATCACCTTTGACTCTTCTCGTGCTGCTGTGTGTGAGCATGTATTGGTGGAAGTGGACGGAAAGACCATTCCCAAAGAAATGTCCACCACTATTTTTGATAGTGTCACTTTTCAGGTAGAATTACAGCTTTTTAATACTTGGGTACAAGCCCACGAAGATCAGTTGGACGAAAGCTTTTTAGAATTTGGCGCATGGCGTAATTTTTTCTCTCAATGGCGCCAAACAGATACGGTAAAAGATATTGCCGTAAAAATGTTGGCTACTGCCATGCAGCCGCAAGAGGATACAAGAGAAACGATACAATAAAGGCTGCTGTGTAACATACTAAAATCCCTCCATAGCAAATGTTGTTATGGAGGGATTTTTTTTAGTTTTCACGTACTTCTAACATGGCCTTGGTACAGTCAAGGAAGTTTTTGAGCATATCTTTGGACGGGTGCAAAAAGCCCAAATGCACAGTTCGCATAATACCCACCAAGGAAGAAGATAAAATACAAGCTACATCATGAGCATGGATGCGGGCATCAATAACTTTTTCTGCCTGGCCCTTTTCAATGGCGGTTTTAAAATGTTCTTGTAAAAGCACAAAAAGTGATTGCACATGGTCAAAAGCTTTGCTTTCCGGCTCTCCATAACAGCCTGGGGCGTCACGTAAAAGCAAAGCAAAATCAGCACTATTTTTACGTACAAAACCATATACACCCTTGATGACAGATTGCACTCTTTCAAGACCGTTTTCATCGCTGTGTTCATCTAAATAGCTGTAGACATCTTGTAAAAGTTTTTTACGTAAACGCTCAATCAAGGCGATGAATAAGTCTTCTTTACTTTTGAAATGTCGAAAAATCGTCCCTTCAGCCACTCCGGCCTCTTGAGCTAAAACTACTGTTGATGTGCGTGCATAGCCATTTTTGGCAAATAAACGTGCTGCTGTTTCTAAAATAACTTCTTTTTTCATCTAAATAACCTTTTCACTATCCGCAAGACGGGCCGCACGGGCTGCATCTTGCTTACGTTCTCTAGTACCCTTGGGTTTGCGAGATTCAAAATCTTCGCTACGTTCTTGTTGGCGGCAAAAAACTAAAAATCCTGTGTGAGCCACCATACGATCATTGGGGCGTAGGCGATCGGCAATGGGTTTCCAATGGCGCAACAATAATTCGCACACTTCCACTTCATCAAAGGGGCCACGCTCAAGGCCCAGCAACAGCTGACTTACTTGATCTACCGTGGGCAATAAAAAGGCTAGGGAAGCCCCCGGGCGTACCGCCTTAATCACATGGTCCAAGTAATCCCAAGGGGTGCGTACGTCTAAAAATAAGGCGTCGGCGCCTTCTACCGTAAAGCCTTCAGCAATGTCTCTATGGTGCAAAGTGACGTTTTCGCCCACGCCGGCCCATTGTAAATTGCGGCGCACCAATTTATGAAATTCTTCTCTGGCTTCGTAGGTGTGCACATGGCCTGTCTTACCGGAAAACCATGAAAGGCCTAGAGTTAATGCGCCAGAGCCGGAGCCAGCTTCGATGATGGTACGTCCCTCACCGGCCCCAAGGCGCATGCAAATATAGGCAATATCTTTAGGGTAGATAATTTGTGTTTGTCTCTTAACGCCTTTCAATAAATCGTGCAAGTGCGGCTCTTGTAGGCGTAAGGGCACGCCAAGTGAGGTATATACTTCAGAACCATAGTGCGCAGCGGCCACATCAGCCATGGACAAAATGCCATCGCCGCTGTGCCAATCTTGCCCTTCTTCTACTTTTTTCAGATGTCTTTTTCCCTTGGGGGTAACAATTATAACGAGTGAACCGTAAGCTGGCATAGCTATCCTTGAGAGTGGTTAAAAGGTGTATCTTGTGTCCTGCTTCCTTCATAATAGGGAATGGCCGGCGGTGCGCCATAGGGGTCTGTGGGATAGTTCGGCGTTGCAGGGTACGGCGATGTGGGATAGCCCGGCACTCCCGGCTGATTTGGTTGCATGGTCGGGTCTGTAACACCAGGCACATAATTGCCATTTTCGTCAATATACCCATCGTCGCCGCCATAAGGCATTTGCACAGATCCTTCATGGGGCATATCTTTTCTAAAGCCAAGCCCGTTGACTACAGTAATATTATCTGGTTTTACAAAATCTTCTTTGGGGTACAAAGGTTCTACAATTTTGCGATATTCCACAAAGGCCGGTAAGGCGGTGGAACCGCCGGTTTCTCCACGTCCAAGGCGTTGCAACTGGTCATAACCAATGTACACAGAAGAAACTAGCTGCGGCGTAAAGCCAATGAACCACGTATCTTTTTCATCGTTGGTGGTGCCGGTTTTTCCTGCCACAAATTTATTGAGCACTCTTGCTCTGGTGGCAGTACCATTGGTAACAACTTTTTTAAGTAATGAAGCCATAATATAGGCATTTTCGGGGCTTACCGCCTGCCAATGTTCAGGGTCTTGTTTATAAATTTCACGTCCGTTCACATCCTTGATAGATACAATGATGCGTGGTCGTGCTGCCCAGCCTTGATAAGCAAAAGCCGTAAACGCTTGCGCCATATTAAGGGGAGAGACAGCCACAGCCCCTAAGCTGATGGCAAGGGAATGGGGAAATTCCGGCGTAAGGCCAAGGGCCTTGGCCCTATCAATAACCGAATCTATGCCAATAAAATCTGTAACACGTACTGTGCACACATTGCGTGAAAGAGCAAGTGCCGTGGACAGGGGAATGGGGCCTTTAAACTTTCGATCATAATTCGATGGCGTCCAAACTTGGCGTGTGCCCGGTATGTGGTAGGTGAAAGGCACGTCTGGCACCAAGGTAGCGGCACTAAAACCTCTATCAAGGGCCGCAGAATAAACTATGGGCTTGAAGGAGGAGCCGGGCTGCCGTTCACTTTGTACAGCACGATTAAAATGGCTTTCGCCAAACTCATAACCGCCCACCAAGGCCACCACGTCGCCGCTGTCAGGCTCTATGGACACAAGGGCTCCTTGCGCCACAGGCATTTGTTGTAAAGCCAAAGGAATGGGCACGCCTGGTTTGGCACCAGCGGGGTCATAAGTGGCATCTTTTAAAACTTTTTTGCCTTTTTCCGTCACTTCTTTAGGCTTACTGTCAGGCTGGGCTAGCCAAATAACATCGCCAACAGCCAGCACCTTTCTGGCATCGGTAATATTATAACTTTGTCTCTTTCTTGGGTCTATATGTCTGGCCCAGCGCATGGTACTTATGTTGACAGAGCCCACATAACCACTGCCAAGGCCCACTTCTGCACTTTTGGCCGTAACCTTGGTGACTAAACCTCGTGTCCAAACACCGCCAATGAGGTCAAAGGGAGAAAATTTTCTTTTGGCTAAATAGGCCGGAATTTGATCCACAGGTACCCTTTGTACCGGTCCACGATACCCTTGACGGCGAGCAAGTGCCTCTAAAGCAAAACGAAGCCCCAGAGCAGCGGCATCTTGATGTACAGGGTCCATGGCTGTCGTTACCGTGAGGCCGGCTTCGTACACATAGTCTGCACCAAATTTATTGCTTTTAAGGCCCATGATTTTCATATTTTCTTCGCTGAAAAATTCAATGAGTAAACGGCGCACTTCTTCCATATACCAGCCCGCAGCCCCCAATTGGGTTTCGGGCATGGTCCAATATACCAGCGGCTCATTGACAGCTTGCTGATACTCTGCTTCAGAAATCCATTTCAAAGCACGTAAACGCCCAAGCACATACATTTGGCGAGATTTGGCCACCTTGGGGTAGCGAAAGGGGTTGTAACGACTGGGGGCCTGCGGCATACCGGCAAGCAGGGCACTTTCGGCTAAGGTGATATCGGTGGCATGCTTACCAAAATAGGTACGTGCGGCTGCCTCTACGCCATAGGCTTTTTGTCCAAGGAAAATTTGGTTCAGATAAATACTTAAAATTTCATCCTTGGTAAGCTCTTTTTCCAATCTGTACGCCAGCACGGCCTCTTTGAGCTTACGCTTATAGCTTTTTTCAGGGGTAAGTAAAAGTTGCTTGATAACTTGCTGGGTAATGGTACTGCCACCCTGCGTGCTTCTGCCGCTTTTAAAGTTAACGATGGCAGCACGCATAATGGCCATGGGGTCCACCCCTGCGTGTTGGTAAAAGCTGTCATCTTCCGCAGCTAAAAAAGCTTTGGTAATATAAGGGGAAATTTCATCAAGCGGTACCATAAAACGCTTTTCATTGAATAAACTGCCAAGGGGGGTGCCATCACGTGCCAGTACCACGGTAGCTTGGGGAGGGTGAAAATTGGCCAGCTGTTCTGTGGTGGGTAAATCCCTTGCGGCCCAATAAAAAAGGCCCACAACGCCAGCAACACCTAAAATGCCTCCCACGCATAAAAGCACCAAGAAGGACAAAAACATATTTTTAAAAAAAATTCCTATTTTCATGATAAATGCAACCAAAGATAGGCCGTGCTTTTTGTTGTAACAACAAACATAAAAAGGGGCACGGTTTTTTGTTATAGGGGGTAAGTGTTTTTAGCTTAAAATACAGACGTATACTTCCCACCCTCGTGTAGTGAATGGTGAAATGCCAAAAGTCCAGTAAAAAAATGTTGGCGCAGTATATGCGCAAACAGTATTTTACGCAATACATTAACAGCCTATGAAAAAAGTCCTGCTCACGGAAGTGCTGATTCCTTCTTTTTCTGAGAAGGAAAGCTTTTTTTAAGAGGGATTTTCCTGCTACGGAACGCTGCTCTTCGCACCTAACGCTTTTTTATTTTGCTTGTCCTTGAACT
Source organism: uncultured Desulfovibrionaceae bacterium (assembly GCA_964368805.1). Lineage (GTDB taxonomy): Bacteria > Desulfobacterota > Desulfovibrionia > Desulfovibrionales > Desulfovibrionaceae > CAYJAD01. The sequence continues at coordinate 1,784 of CAYJDE010000084.1, read as the reverse complement.
TGCCAAAGGTTATTTTTTTTTATATATGAGGTTTTTATATACAACAATGTAATTTCGACAGACGGGTGTGAAGCCTGCCTTGAGCAGTACTGCGCCAGCCTGTTAGGAGCATATATGGGACGTTTTTCTGGTTTTGATGAAGTGTATGCTGCACTTTATATAGATTTTGATAATATATATACTCGCTTTCTTGAAATGGATCCGGAAGCGGCCCGTGCCTTTGGCACCTTACCGCATCAATGGATTAAATGGTTAGAAACGCATGCGTTACGTATGTTATATGGCGATGGTGTACGTCGTCGTATTTTAAAACGCATTTGTTATATTAATCCTCAGCGTTATCATGATTTTAGAACAAATTTTATCCGTGCGGCCTTTCGGGTGGTAGACTGCCCCCCCTTGACCAATCAAGGAAAAACCAGCACAGATATTCACTTGGTTATGGATTGCATGGACGATTTATCTCATTCTACCCGTTTTGAAGAATTTATTATTCTTTCGGGTGATGCGGATTTTACCCCTTTGCTTATTCGTCTGCAAGAGCACGCTCGCCGCACTTTAGTGCTTTCGGTGGGCTATTCATCCCCAGCCTATACGGCGGCAGCGTCATGGCGCATTCGTGAAGATTGGTTTATGCGTCAGGCTCTTTTGGGAGATGGAGGCGTGGAAAATGTAGGTCTTGGTGGCATACCCCCCCTTGACAATAATGGAGTTTGGTAAATGCTTTTAGAAATGGGCCTTATTGTGGGTAGCATTCCCGTAGGTTATGCTTTACGCAAAAGCACCATGGCTGTGGGTTTTACAGGGCATGCTTTGACAATAGTGATTTATGCCTTGCTTTTTCTTATTGGTGTGAACCTTGGTAATGATGAAAATTTGTTATTACGTTTGACTGATTTGGGGGTACAGGGTGTCATTGTGGGGGTTTTATGCGCCCTTGGCAGTGTATTCATTGTGTGTTTTGTTCTGCGCATGTTCTTTCCAGCGTTGCCACCCGTGACGGAAAAAGGGCGAAAATCAACGCAAACCAAGGGGCCCAACGTATGAAAGGGGCCTTATGTATACTCTTTTTCTTCGTATGCGGTATTTTTGTGGGCACCCAAGATGTTATCTCCAACGAAATGGGTGACACCTTACTCAGCTATGCTTTATATCTCATGCTGATTTTGGCTGGCATGTGTATGGGCTTTGATACCAGAAATTTTCTTATTATTCGTGATTTTGGTTTACGCATCATTCTTTTGCCCGTGGGCAGCGTTTTGGGGACGACACTGGGTGCAGTGGTGGCATGGGGGATTTTATGGGCTTTGCAGTACACCGTATCCTTTCGAGATGTCCTAGGCGTAGGGGCCGGCTTTGGCTACTATAGCCTTTCTAGCGTTATGATTACTCGTTTTGGTGATGCTGAATTGGGCTCTGTGGCACTTATTGCCAATATTAGCCGTGAGTTGTTAACCTTGCTTTTTGCCCCTTTGTTGGTACGTTATGCTGGAGGCTTAGCCCCTGTGGCTGCCGGCGGTGCCACTACCATGGATACGTGCATGCCTGTCATTGCTCGCTATGCCGGAGAACAATACGCCATCATGGGTATTTTTTCGGGTATGGCCTTAACCATTGCCGTGCCTTTTTTTGTGACGGCTATTTTCACTTTTTAAAAAATCCCATGGTATTATGTAAAAATACGCAGAAAAGGCATATAACGGCCTGATAAATCCTGTCTGAGAAGGTAAGACAGGGGATTGGCAGAATGCTGTACTGCATTTTCTTTGAGCCTTTTGCCTAGG
>CAYJDE010000083.1:0-10414 GCA_964368805.1 uncultured Desulfovibrionaceae bacterium | reverse complement strand
GCACTTTTCAATCGCCGGATAAAATACGGTTGGTGGAAAATTTTTAAAGCTTCTGCATATTATATCATGCAGAAGCTTTTATTGTGTAAAATTATAAAATATTACCAAAAATAGTAGTATTATCTTTTGATAATAGCCTGAATGTCAATTTTTATTTTTTCTTTATGGCATAAAATTGGTCGTTCAGAGGGAACGCTGCTACTGTACAATTACTGTAAAGGGATTTATATTGTGACCGATAAAAGTGTATAATGCTGTGCAAAAAAGGGAGTACGTGTATGAAATTGCAACAGAGAATCTTACTGCCCATCGTGGCGCTTTTAGTCTTGTCCATGGGGATATTAAGTTACCTTACCTATCAGGGAACAGCGAAGGCTTTGCGTAAAACGTCTTTAAATACCATGCAAGCGACCTCACTCACCTTACAACGTATGCTGGACTACACTATTGATTCAGCAAGTTCTTTCATTGAGGTGACGTCTAGCGGTAAGGTGACCACAGATTATGTTACTCTTACGGAACGCAGTGAAGCCCAAGTACAAACCATGAACGCATGGCTAAAACGACGTGCTGATGCATTATCCTTATTATCTGGTTACAATCTTATGGATGCTAAAGGCATGGTTATCGCTTCTTCTAATCCTAAGGCGGTGGGTACCGATTTATCTTTCCGTGACTATTTTAAAGTTGCGGTAAGAGGGCAAATTCCTACACCTGAGCCACGCCTTTCTACCATTACTGATGAAGTACTTATGGCTGTAGTTTTTCCTGTGAAAGATGCCAATGGCCAAGTTGTGGCCGTACTGAGCGGCGATATCTCTTTTGCTAAAGTGTACGATAGCGTTTTTAAAGGGGTTACCGTAGGTACAGAAGGCTATGCCTTTGCCATTGACGGGCAAGGCCGTGTAGTAATTGACTTTGTCAAGGAAGCTTTATTTAAAGATAACCTGCCTATCACACCCATTATGAAGAAAATTGCTCAAGGCTCCGATGGCGTTACTGAGTATACAAATCTTGCAGGGTATCCTGTTATTGCCTACCATACTAAATTAAAAGGTAGCGACATGACTGTTATTGCCCGTGCAGAAAATAGAGATATTTTCTCTGACTTAAGTGAGTTAAGTTCGCTTTCCATGTACGCCACCATAGCTGCAGTAATTTTTATTGCCATTATTATTTTCTTTATTATCCGTCCTGTGGTACGTGCAGTATCTAAAGGGGCAGACTTTGCCGCAGCCATTGCCCATGGGGATTTGAAAGGCAACTTAGATGTACAACGCAGCGATGAAATAGGTCATCTTGCCAATGCTTTACGCACTATTCCCGATTCTTTAAACAATATTATGCAAGAGTATTCGCGTATTAAAGTAGAATTGCAAAGCGGTAAAGTTGATGTGCAAGGGGATATGAGCAAGTTTGAAGGTGCTTATGCAGAGCTTATTCAAGGCACCAATATCACTTTACAACAGTACCAAAACATATTGGATGTATTGACGGCTCCTGTGGTTGTTTTGGATAAAAATTTACGTATCTCTTACTTGAATAGTGCGGGTAAACAAGTGGCTGGTAATAGCTATTTAGATAGAACCTGTAAAGAAGTCATGAATAGAGATGACTCCGATACGCCCGGCGATGCGCTGAATAAGGCCGTGGCTACTATGCGGCCTGCTACTGGTGAAACGGTGGCTCGCCCAAGTGGTAAAGTGTTGGATATTTCCTATACTGCCATTCCTTTTAAGGGCGACGATGGCAAGTTAAGCTGTGTATTGCAGTTAATTACTGACCTGACAGATATTAAAAGTACGCAACGCACCATTGTGGATGTGGCCAACCAAGCACAAGATATTTCTGAGCGCATGGCTACCGCTTCTAGGCAATTATCTGCCCAAGTAGAAGACGTCTCCAATGGCTCGCAAGTACAGCGTGACCGTGTTACGGCTACTGCCGCCGCCATGGAGCAAATGAACTCCACCGTGCTGGAAGTGGCTAGCAATGCTGGTGAAGCCAATACACAATCGGCCAATGTGCGCGATAAGGCTACTGAAGGCACCGACTTGGTAAGCCAAGTTATTGCCGCCATTAAGAGTGTGAATGATGTAACCCTCGAGCTGGAAAAAAATATGCAGCAATTGGGTGCACAAGCCGAAAGTATTGGCAGTGTTATGGATGTTATTTCTGATATTGCTGACCAAACCAATTTATTAGCTTTAAATGCTGCCATTGAAGCGGCTAGAGCTGGCGAAGCAGGACGTGGCTTTGCCGTTGTGGCCGACGAAGTGCGTAAGCTGGCAGAAAAAACCATGACTGCTACTACTGAGGTGGGCAATAGCATTCGGGGTATCCAAGAAACCACCAAGATGAATATTAGCCGTGTGAGCGAAAGTGCCGGATTTGCCGGTAAAGCTACGGAAATTGCTGCTGTTTCTGGTAATTCCTTAGAAGAAATTCTTTCTCTTGCCGATACCAATACGGCGCTTATTTCTGGTATTGCCACGGCAGCAGAAGAACAATCGGCTACTTCTGAAGAAATTAACCGTTCTATTGATGAAATTAACGATATTGCCGGCTCCACCGCTTCGGGAATGGCCCAAGCTTCAGAAGCTGTGCATGAGTTATCTATCATGGCTGCAGAGTTGCAGGACCTTTTGAAAAAGCTCATGTCCCGCAATTAATTTTTGATAATCGTAAAAAATGGGCTTATGCAGATGTTGCTTTAAGCCCATTTTTTACGGATACTATATCCTTTTCAAATAGATATATGCATCGATTTTGCCTAAAAAACGTTGAAAAAAACTATCGCTTATGTGGATGCTATGACATCTTGCCTTTCCTAGCTGTCTGATATACTATATTATTCTTCTTCACGTTTCTTACATATTTATACGAGGGCTCGTATATGCTCGACGCTAAAGAACATATAGATTTTGCTACTTATGAGTTTTTACAAACTTTGTTTAAAACCATTAAACTTCCCTTATGCTGTTGGAACTCAGATGGTATAGCCTTGTATGCAACACAAAGTTTTTTAGATTTTTTTTGTATAACAGATTTAGCAGACTATAGTAAAAATTTTTATAAACATACCCCACCTACGCAACCCAATGGCGAAGACTCTATTACCTTGGGTAAGTTTTATTATGAAACGGCTTTGGTGCAAGGTTCGTGTCAATTTACTTGGGCGCATTTAGGCCCCAACGGCCAAGAAGAAATCGTTGAATACACCCTTACTCGCTTTGAATATGCCGGACAAACCCTAGTGGTAAGCCACGTGGTTTCTGTTATGGGTGTTGTAGAAACACTAGAAGAAAAGTATGCCGAGGATAAAAATGCCAAGGCCATGCTGGATGCTTCCCCCATGGCTGTCTGTCTTTGGAATGAAAATTTTGAGTTGATTGATTGTAACCAAGGCTTCTTACAGCTTATAGGCGTGCAAGATAAAACCGCTTTTCATGATGATCCCACAAAATTTTATCCGGAATTTCAAGCCAATAATCAACGCTCTGAAGATTTATTTTATGCTGAAATCTCCTGTGCTTTTTCCGGAGAAGAAAGACAGCTTGATTGGTTTTGGCATAATGCCGATGGAGAAGTCATTCCTACACGCAATGTGTTTCGGCGTATTGAATACGACGGAAGCCCCATGGTGGCTGAATATATTGAAGATGTGCGACAACTTAAAGCCAGCGAGCAGAAGGTGTGCAACGCCGAAAAGCGCAATAAAATAGTGCTGGATAATGTCCCTTTAGCTATCTTTTTCTGGGATGAAAATATGCAGCTTCTAGACTGTAATAATGAAGCTTTGCGTATGTTTAATTGTCCTTCTCGACAAGAATTTATAGATAACCCTTTAAGAGGGTCGGTAGAGTTTCAACCCAATGGGCAAAGTTCCTTGGCAGTTTTGGAACATGTTTTGGCCAAAGCGTATGCCGAAGGGGTCTGTCGCTTTGAGTGGATGCACCAAACTTTTGATGGAGAGCCTTTACCGGCAGAAGTTATTTTGGTGCCAGCGCATATTGATGGAAAGAAAATGCTTATTTCTTACACCAAGGATTTGCGTGATTTAAAGGCTTCTGCCCATAAGGCAGAACAAGCAATAAATTATAGTCAAATTATCCTTGATACCATGCCTATAGGCGTACACGTATGGGATGCGGACTTTAACTTTGTCGACTGTAATATGGCCTGTGTGCGCTTATTTGAGTTGAAGGATAAGCAAGAATATTTTGAAAAATTTGCTCACTTACGCCCTTATACTCAGCCCAATGGCAGAGTTTCAGAAGAATTGATTATAGAATCGCTGGCTAAAACCTTAGAAGAAGGATTCAACCAATTTGAATGGATGAGCCAACTGCCCGACGGTACGCCTATTCCAGTAGAAAAGACGCTTATTCGGGCTTCTTATGAAGATGCCGATATTATTTTAACATTCACACGTGATTTGCGAGAAATTAAAGAGACGCAAGAATTATTACAAGAAATTGAATTACGCAATAGGCTTATGTTGGATTCTTTGCCCCTTGGCATTAACTTTTGGAATGAACGAGGGGAACTGATCGATTGTAACATGGCTTGTGTGAAAATGTATGGTTTTTCCAGCAAAGGGGAATATTTAGGGAACTTTACCAGAACATTGCCCAGTACACAGCCCGATGGTACAAGCTCACTAGACTGTCTTGGTGCAGGCTTTGATGAGGTCTTTGATAAGGGGTGGGCTCGTATTGAAATGGTGACTTTGCAGCCCGATACTCAAGAACCCATGCCTGTGGAAATTACTTTCAGCCGCATTAATTATAGGGATAGCTTTGGGGTTATTGTTTATTTACGTGATTTGCGTGAATTTAAAGCCATGTTGCAGGAAATTGAACAAACACAAGAATTTTTACGTCAAGCTAAAGAATTAGCAGAAAAAAGTGCACAAGCAAAAAGCGAATTTTTGGCTAATATGAGCCATGAAATACGTACCCCCATGAATGGTATTTTGGGCTTGTTGCATTTGCTTGAGCAAACGCCGCTGCAAGATGACCAAAAAAATTATCTGCAAAAAACCCTCTATTCTGCTAATAATTTACTACGTATCATCAATGATATTCTAGATTTTTCTAAAATAGAAGCAGGGAAGCTTGAAATTGAAGAAATTCCCTTTACGCTCAAGCAATTGTGCAGCGAAGTAGAAGACCTCTATTTACCCATTATTACAGACAAGGGCTTAAGCTTTAGTATAGAAATGGGAAGCTGTTCGCAAACAGTACTTTTGGGTGACGCTTTACGCTTAAAACAGGTGTTGTTTAATTTGGTAAGCAATGCCATTAAATTTACTTCAAGTGGCTCCATTCACGTAAAAACAGAATGTAAGCCTTTAGAAAATAATGAAGTGCTTTGCCTTTTCTCCGTTGAAGATACCGGTATTGGCTTAACGCCAGAGCAAATAAGTCGCTTGTTTACAGCTTTTTCTCAAGCCGATACGTCAGTTACGCGTAAGTATGGTGGTACAGGGCTTGGTTTAACTATTTCCCGTTCCTTAGTGGAAATTATGCGTGGCTCCATTTGGGTGGAAAGTACTGCAGGTGAGGGGTCTACCTTCTTCTTTAATACCATCTTTACCCTTGGTAAGGAAGACATGTTCTGTGCTGCCCTTGGCAGTAACGACAGTATGGAAAGTGATACTTTTTCTGGCTCAGAACGTATTTTACTTGTGGAAGACAATGAGATAAATCAACTTATTGCTGAAGAACTACTCACACAAGTGGGCTACAGTGTGGACATTGCCAACAATGGTCAAGAAGCTTTGGCCATGCTGGAAGAAAAGAAATATGATGTGGTTTTGATGGATATTCAAATGCCCGTCATGGACGGTCTTACTGCTTCCAAAAAAATTCGTGCGCAAGAAAAATTTGCACGCCTCCCCATTATAGCCATGTCAGCCCATGCTATGACGGGAGATCGAGAAATTTCATTGGCCCATGGCATGAATGATCATATCACCAAGCCCATATCACCGCCTATTTTATATAAAAGTTTGCAGTATTGGCTTAAAAAAATGCGCTAAACGCAAAAATAGTGTGTCACAGAAGAAGGCCCTTGGCAAAAATACGCTCACGTACAGGTTTGCTTGTATAACAGAGTGATACAAAAGTGAGATTTTAGCCATTTCGTTTAAATTTTGTGCTTAAAGACGTCTTTGGATATAAAAGTTACCCTTATAAAAGTAGAGGATGCCATGCAACGGGCGGCACTTATTTTGGCAGCAGGCAAAGGAACGCGCATGCATTGCGCAAAACCTAAGGTTTTATTAAATCTTTTGGAACAACCTCTTTTGTCCCATGTATTGCGAGCATTGCGTGGACATTTTCATGAGCAAATTTGGACTGTTATCGGACATGGAGCTCAAGAGGTGCGCGCTGCTTTTGCCAAAGAACCCATGCATTTTGTGGAACAAATGGAACAAAAAGGGACCGGACATGCTGTTGTTCAAGCTTTGCCTGCTCTGCAAGCTGCCCATGTGGATTTTGTGCTGGTGGTCAATGGTGATACCCCCTTACTTTCTTTTGAGACGGTGCAACATTTTTTAGACGCTGTGGCCAGAGCCGGTCATCCTCCTGTGGCATTTGCCAGCATACATGTGCCCTATGCCAATAGTTATGGTAGGGTGGTGCGTGATAATGCCAAACAAGTCATAGGTATTGTGGAAGCGAAAGATTATAATGCTGCCATGTATGGTGATCCCACAGGTGAAGTTAATGCCGGATTGTATCTTTTACATATACCCACGTTAGCAGAACTTTTACCGCAGCTTTCTTCAGAAAATGAAAGCCATGAATATTATTTAACCGATGTGGTGCAACTGGCTGTACATCGTGGTTATGCAGTGTGCGGTGTCATGTGCGGGGAAAATGCCCAATTACTAGGGGTTAATTCACCGCAAGAATTATCCCATGCCGAAGAAATTTTACGTGTTGCTTTAGTGGAAAAGGCTATGGTTAGTGGGGTGCTTATTCATAACCCGCAAAGTGTGGTGCTTGGGGCGGAAATTAAGCTTGAACCGGGGGCAGAAATTTTTGGCCCCTGTGAAATATATGGCACATCAGTTATAGCCACGGGGGCGGTGGTACGCTCGCATTGTGTGCTGTATAATGCCACCATAGAGCAAGGGGCGCAGATTCATTCTTTTAGTCATATACAAGACGCTGTGGTGGGCAAAAATGCCTCTGTGGGGCCTTATGGTCGCTTGCGCCCCGGTGCTAAATTGGAAGAAAAGAGCAAAATTGGCAATTTTGTGGAAGTGAAAAAAGCCACTCTACATGCCGGCGCCAAGGTTAACCACTTAAGCTATATTGGTGATGCCAGTATAGGTGAAGCTGCCAACATAGGTGCGGGCACCATTACGTGCAATTATGATGGAAAAAATAAATTTCAAACCAGCATTGGCGCCAGAGCATTTATTGGCAGTAACACGGCCTTAGTAGCCCCAGTACATGTGGGGGATGATGCCCTCATTGGGGCAGGTTCTGTGATTACCAAAGATGTGCTTCAAGGGGAACTTGGTATAGCCAGAACACGGCAAAAAAACTTGCCTAAAAAGAAATAAAAATGCTGCAGTAAGTTGTTGTTATTTAAGTTTAAAAGAAAAAAATATCTTTAAACACAAAAGAAAGGCCCAAAGCGTCTTGCCATTACCTAAAGGAAGTGCTATTTTTGAGTTATGGAAATACTCAATTTGCTCGAAGAAAATGTGCAACGCCTCGTACAAGAAGTGGAGCGTGTGCGCGAGGATAATAGGCGGATCCTTCAAGAAAATAGCACTCACGTAACAGAGCTACAAGAGCAGTTGCATGTTTTGAAGGAAGAAAACCAATCTCTGAAAGACTTGCTTACGCAAGAAAGACAAGTAAAAGAAAACGTAACCCAACGTATTGACGCCTTGTTGGATCGTATGAAGATTTTGGATTAACCTTTTGTGGACACCATGCAAGAATATACGCTCACTTTATTGGGACTTGATGTAACTTTCAAGGCCGGAGTTGACGCAGATCGGGTTGAAAAAGCCAGATTGCTGGTGGAAGATAGATATGAAAAATTGAGGCTTCACGGAGGACGTAATAGTAAGGAATTATTACTTACTTTCCTTGTGTTGGGGCTTGCAGATGACTTATTGCAGGCAAATTTGCAATTGGATGAAACACAACTTCGTCTTGATGCTATGCTTGCTAAAATAGAAGAATTGATATGAACAATAGTGTAAATCCCTGGAGGGTTTGTGATTGTTGAGCCGTTGCTGACCTTACAAGCTTAAAAATTGGGAGTCAAGATTTTTGCCGTGAGCATGCCCCCTAGACGGGGAAGCCTAACGCGAAAGTCAAGGCGCCCCCCTGAGAAATCAGGTTCTGCAATGTGTTCCTCACACGGCTGTCTGGGGATTTGTTCTATCCTTTTTGGGTAAATATCTTTTTAAAGCGAAAAATTGCAGTAGTGCGATTATGCTTTTGAAAAGCAGCCCGAAGGCAATTCGTTGTCATGCAAATACTGACAACATTTGATTATTGAATACCATACGAAGTATTTCGTATGGTATTCATGTGTCTTATGTTTATCAGTTTCCTCCATTATTCTCGTCTTCCCCGTACAATATCTGCATACATTTTTTAGGTAGGGGTGGTTCTTTTTCCATCTTCTTGCTAAAAATGTTGGCAGCGTTCCAAAAGAGCTTCACAATATGGTGAAGATTTTGCGGTGGTTTATTTTGTCGCTACGAAACAAACTGTCTTTGTGCATATTTATGTACTTTTTTAACAGAATGTTTCGGTGCTTATCGGGTTATGACCTGTTTTTATAGGAGGAATGTATTCATGGAAACCATGACTTGGGGAATGATGGTAGCAGATGCGCTCATTTTCCTAGCAGTTGGTATGTTTGTACAACGTATGATCACTACCAAACGCTTGGGCGATGCTAGTGTGCTTGCTAAACGCATTGTAGATGAGGCACGTAAGGAAGCTCAAGCACAAAAAAAAGAAATGTTGTTACAAGGTCAAGACGATCTTTTTCAGCAAAAACGTGAAATGGAAAGCGATTTTAAAGAACGTGAACGAGAGCTGAAAGCACGTGAACGCAAAATGGATGAAATGAGTGGGCGATTGGAAGAAAAGCTTGAAATTGCGACCAATCGTGAAAGAGATATATTGGGCATTGAAAAAGATTTAGCCAAAAAAGAGCGAGCTTTGGCAGAAACAGAAGAATACTTGCAAATTCGTGTGGATGAACAAGAAAAATGTTTGCAAGAAATCTCGGGCCTTACTGCTGAAGAAGCTAAAGCTAGACTTTTTGAAGAGGTGGAGTCACGCACTCGCCACGAAGCAGCCCGCATGATTCGTGTTATTGAAAGCGAAGCTAAGGAAACGGCCGACCGTAAAGCCAAAGAAGTGCTTTGCAACGCCATTCAACGCTATGCCGGTGACTATGTGTGCGAACAAACTGTCACCGCCGTCACCTTGCCAAGCGAAGATATGAAAGGACGTATCATTGGCAGAGAAGGGCGCAATATTCGAGCCCTAGAGGCAGCTACAGGTGTTGATCTTATTATCGATGATACGCCGGAAACAGTTATCCTGTCTGCCTATAGCCCTTTGCGCCGGCAAGTGGCCCGCATGGCCCTAGAACGTCTTATCCAAGATGGACGCATACACCCAGCACGTATCGAAGATATAGTGCAAAAGTGTGAGCAAGAATTAGATGTACAAGTACGTGAAGTGGGTGAACAAGCCACCTTCGATGCCGGAGTACACGGCATTCATCCCGAAATTGTTCGACTTTTAGGGCAATTGCGCTATCGTACATCCTTTACGCAAAATGTACTTAAACACTCTTTGGAAGTATCTGCCCTTTGCGGCATGATGGCCGCCGAGCTGGGCATGGATATTAAAAAGGCCAAACGTGCCGGTCTATTACATGATATTGGTAAGGCTGTGGACCATGAAGTGGAAGGTTCCCATGCCCTTATTGGCGCCGATATTGCCAAGAAATACGGGGAAGCCAAAGACATTATTCATGCCATAGCCGCACACCATGAAGATGTACGCCCCTCCACAGCACTCGCTGTACTGGTGCAAGCGGCAGACTCCCTTTCTGGTGCAAGACCAGGTGCACGTAAAGAATTACTCGAAAACTATGTAAAACGCTTGGAAGACTTAGAAGGCATTGCCACCTCCTTTGATGGTGTGGCCAAAGCCTACGCCATACAAGCAGGACGCGAAATTCGAGTTATGGTAAACTCTGAAAACGTAGATGATGATACCACCTACGTATTATGTAAAGATATCGCCGAAAAAATTGAAAAAAATATGACCTACCCCGGACAAATTCGGGTGACCGTCATACGTGAACGACGTGCCGTGGGCTTTGCTAAATAAAAAATATAATA
>CAYJDE010000082.1:0-10520 GCA_964368805.1 uncultured Desulfovibrionaceae bacterium | reverse complement strand
GACAATAAAATAAGTATCTTTTTTATACTGATGTCAATTTCATCAACACCAATGGTATTTTGCAATACCCCAAAGCTAGCTTAGTTAGATGCGCAATGTGGAGCTTCCGCCGACATGGTGTAAAAATACAATTGGCATCGATGAAATTGATGCCAGTATTTTTATACCATGTCGGTAAGAAGCGAAGGTGACAATAAAATAAGCATCTTTATTATGCTGGCGTAACAGTCTGTTAAAAAACTATGCAGAAACATCAAGCAAGATATTAACACAATTGGTTTTTTTGAAGGGGAGAGTCTGAGAGGGGAAGCTTTTTTTCCCTAAAAAAAGCTTCCCCTCTCAGGAAAAAAAGAATCAGCGTTTCCCAAAAATTTTTCGTTCTCTGGAAAAAGAAATAACTAGCTTGTTCTTAATTGCTTTCTAAAGCTTTTTTCTTAGCCCCCAAGTTTTGGTGGCGTTTTTGAGCTGAGAGAGTATTTTTGCGTAAGCGAATGGATTCTGGGGTAACTTCTACCATTTCATCTTCTCGTACAAAGTGCAGAGCAAATTCCAAAGTCATGGGACGTACAGGGGTTAAGATGACATTTTCATCTTTACCCGAAGCACGCATATTGGTGAGTTTCTTTTCTTTGCAAGGGTTTACATCAATGTCATTATCTCTGTTATGTTCGCCAATAATCATCCCCTCATACACGGGTACGCCGGCAGGGGTAAAGAGAACACCACGAGGCTCTAGATTAAATAAGGCATAGGGCACAGAGTTGCCGGCACGGTCGGAGACAATAGAGCCGCTAAAACGGGTGGGGAAATCGCCACGCCACTCTTCATATCCGGCAAGAAGGGAATTCATGATGCCAGTGCCGCGAGTATCGGTGAGGAATTCGTCACGATATCCGATAAGCCCACGAGAAGGCACGGTAAATTCCATGCGCACGCGGCCGGTGCCACCACTTTTATCATTCATGCAATTAAGCATACGGCCTTTGCGTTGCGCCAGTTTTTCCGTGACCACACCCATAAAGGTTTCATCGCAGTCTACATAAAGATGCTCAATGGGTTCTAACACTTTGCCATCTTCAGATTTTTTTAAAATAACTTCGGGACGCCCCACAGAAAGTTCAAAGCCTTCACGACGCATTTGTTCAATGAGGATAGCCATTTGAAATTCGCCACGCCCTTTCACCAAAAAAGCGTCTCTATCGGCGGTTTCTTCCACACGCACAGCCACATTCCGTAAGGCTTCTTTAACTAAGCGATCCCAAATAACACGGGTTTGTACAAGCTTTCCTTCACGGCCAGCAAGGGGGGAGGTGTTAATGCCAAAGCGCATGGCCACGGTGGGTTCGTCCACACGAATGCGGGGCAAAGTGCGAGGATTTTCCTTGGTACAAATGGTGTCACCAATGGTCACATCTTCAATACCAGCCAGCACCACAATGTCACCGGGTTCGGCACTTTCTACTTCTGCAAGACGCAAACCTTGATACACTTGTAACTTACTTACACGTAAAGGCTGGCTGTTGCCATCAGGCCCCATGCACAGCAAGGCATCCTTGGCGTTGATGGTACCATGAATGATACGCCCCACTGCCAAACGGCCTAAATAATCCGAGTAGTCAAGGTCTGCCACCAGCATCTGAAAGGGCTCTACTTCATCATAGGCAGGGCCTGGAATATGCTTTACAATGGTATCAAAAAGGGGTGCTAAATTTACCCTTTCGTCTTCTAGCCCATGCATGGCCACACCTTCACGCCCAATGGCGTAAAGTACGGGAAATTCAAGTTGTTGTTCATTGGCATCAAGGTCAATGAACAAATCATACACTTCGTTAAGTACTTCTTGGGGGCGTGCGTCTTTGCGGTCAATTTTGTTTACCACCACCACCACAGGTAGGCCGGCTTCAAGGGTTTTGCGTAACACAAAACGGGTTTGCGGCAAAGGCCCTTCAGAAGCGTCTACAAGCAAGATGGCACCGCTGGCCATAGATAGGGCGCGTTCCACTTCGCCACCAAAGTCGGCGTGGCCGGGGGTATCAATAATATTGATTTTTACATCATTCCAAGAAACGGCACAGTTTTTGGCAGCAATGGTAATGCCACGTTCACGCTCAAGGTCCATACTGTCCATGATGCGATCGTCCACTTGTTGGTCGGCGCGAAAAACGCCGCTTTGGCGAAAAAGTGCATCCACAAGAGTGGTTTTACCATGGTCAACGTGGGCAATGATGGCCACATTGCGTAAAAATTGATTGTTTTTCATAAATATCGTACTAGGTAAAAGGGTTAGCATGTCACTACTTTTGTGAGATGCAGGTTATGAATATCAAGAAGCGCTCTTATATACTGCCAAAGCCAATGTCACAAGATTTTTTATAAGAAAGATTTTTTTACCCCTTTGACCTTTAGAAATATCTATTCATACCGATAAAGCTATTATAGGCTTACGTAACATTCTTGAAAAAAAAATCTTTTCAAGTTTCTAAAGTAAGGGTTACTTTTTTTGACATTCTCTAAAAAACTGTGTACAGTTTTTTTCGTTATCACTACGGCCTTTGAAACGCTTTTTACTTGACTACCAGCACTCACTTTTCCGTGTAAAAGGCCCTCTTTATTAAAAGGAAGATGGTATGGATTTAGCAACACTTGGCGGGATGCTTTGTGGATTTGGACTTGTTATTGGCTCCATTTTCATAGGTCCGGAACCTGGGAACTTTATTGACGTGCCCAGTATCATGATTGTTATAGGGGGGACCCTCTCCTCTATTTTCGTGTGTTTTCCTTTTGGCGAAGTGAAGCAATCTTTTGGCGCAGGCGTTAAAGCCTTCACCGCCAAAGACGCCCCCGTCAGCGAAGTTGTGGGCACCATGGTGCGCATCGCAGAAATTAGCCGCCGCCAAGGCATTGTGGCACTAGAAAAAATTCAAACGGAAAATCCCATTTTGAAAAAGGCCACCCAGCTTATTGCAGATAGTGCTGACCCCTCCCTTATTCATGCCACCGTGGCCATTGAAATTATGTCCATGAAAAAACGCCATAATATTGGTATTTCTGTTTTTACCCGCCTTGCTTCGTTGGCTCCGGCCATGGGGATGGTGGGTACACTTATTGGTCTTGTACAAATGCTTGCTAACCTTGCAGACCCTTCAGCCATTGGACCGGCCATGGCTGTTGCTATTTTGACCACCTTTTACGGTGCCCTTATAGCAAACCTTTTGTTTATTCCCATAGCAGGTAAGCTTAAAGCCAGAAGTATGCAGGAAGAACTGCTTTTACTTATTATCTTTGAAGGTGCCAAGTCTATTTTAGAAAATAACAACCCCAATTTAGTGTATGAAAAACTCTCCTCTTTCTTGCCCCCAAAAGAACGTAAAGGGCCAGAAAAAGGCGAAAAATAACTGAGAGCAACCTATGAGTGATGATCCTATTGCTGGCGGCGGCGATGATGATGTTGATGAGGGGGAAGGCTGGTTAGCTACCTTCGCGGACATCAGTATGCTTTTGCTGGTGTTCTTCATCTTATTATTTTCGCTTTCAAGTGTAGAAAAAACCAAGTTTTTGCAAGCCATGGGTTCCATTAAAGGGGCCCTTGGGGGCGATCAATCTTCTCTTGCACTTAGCGACCCTAAGGCTATAACTGGGGCTTTGCATGAAGAGGTAAAACGCCGTAAAGAACTTATTGAAGCCCAAAAGCAAACTTTTAACGATATCCGCTCTTTTTTGGTAAAAAATGGTATGGATGGGCAAGTGGGTGCAGTACTTGAAGAAGGCACCGTGACTTTGCGACTGCCCGGAAAAGTACTATTTGGCCCCAATGGCACCGAGCTTACGGAAGAAAGCAAGAAAGTGCTTGATGTGCTGAAGAATATTTTTGTGCAAAGACGTGAACAGCGTATTGATATACGAGGATATTCTGACGATACTCCGGTACCGGCAGGCTCTCGCTTTGCGGATAATTGGGAATTGTCAGCTTTACGTGCCGTAACGGTGTTGCGCTATTTGCTCAGCCAAGGTATTGAAGCAGACAGAATGACGGCCACAGGGTATGGATCGCTAAATCCTATCCTACCCAATACGACAGAAGAAAATAAAGCACGCAACAGACGTGTGGAATTTGTCCTACAAAAAGACGTTACAAAGAGTCAATAATGGGAAAAAAATCTCGCTTTGCATTTACCCTTGAAGAGGATGCGCAAGGACAACGTCACGCCTATCGTGCCAACGTCCATGGTATTGAAGTGCGCCTAAATAATGGCAAAAGCACCTATAACGCTGTAGATATTAGTGTTTCAGGCTGCGCCTTTCAAATGCCACAAAAATTTTTAGCAGAAGGCAATGAATTTGTCTTACAAATGGAAGTTGGCGGAAAAGTTATTCTTGCTGCCTTGCGTTGTCGTGTCATACGTAGTACGGCTAATGGTCTTGTGGCTTGCAATTTTTTTGGCCTGAGCGAACGCCAAGAATTAGCCTTAGACAAGTTGGTTTTGGAAATTCAAAAACGCATCATTGAAGTGAGCAAACGTTAAAACATATTAAAAAATAGGCTTCTTATATTGGATGTCATATCTAATAAGAGGTTCGTATTATTGCGTCCTGTGACTGAAAATAGCAGAGCCCAAAGGGAATATAATGGATTTGAAAAGTGAAAAGGTGCTTGTGGCAAATCGCGGCGAAATTGCCATGCGTATCACACGTGCTTGTCATAAACTTGGTATTGCTTTTACTTGTATTTATACGGCAGAAGACTTTGCTTCTGGCCACGTACAGCTAGCCCGCAGCCTTGGTGGAGAAAAGAGCCTGTACAAAGTTTCCTCGTATCACGATGCCAATGAAATTGTAGCTGTGGCTGACGATGCCGAGTGCACCGCCATACACCCCGGCTACGGATTTTTTGCCGAAGATTTTCGTTTTGCAAGGCGTGTAACCAAACGTGATCGCAAACTTACCTTCATTGGACCTTCTTGGAAAATTATTCGAGAACTTGGCGATAAAATCAACACCAAGCGTCTGGCCCGTAGCCTTGGCGTACCCACAGTGCCCGGTTCTGACCGTCCCATCTATGATGAGATGGAAGCAGAAAAAGTGGCACGTTCTGTCTTTGAATTTCAACAACAGCGTGGCATAAAGCAACCACTGGTTTTGGTGAAAGCTTCTGCCGGCGGTGGCGGCATGGGTATTGAAGAAGTCTATGACATTGACAATTTCCGTTCTGTCTATCGCCGTATACGCAACTATGCCCTGCGCCAATTTAAAGACGAAGGCGTTCTTATTGAGCAAAGAGTTATGGACTTCAACCACTTAGAAGTTCAAATTGTCTCAGACCGCAGCGGTAAAAACCCTGTTCACTTTGGCACCCGCAATTGTTCCATTCAATCTACCGGCTTACAAAAACGCATAGAAATTGCGCCAGGCTTTGACCCCCAAAATATTAAATACACTTTCGACGCCGCCCAAGTACTGCGTGATATTATTCAATACTCGCTCACCATGGCTCGTTCTGTGGGCTATGACAATGTGGGCACATGGGAATGGATTGTAACCCGTGATGGCGAACCCTTCCTTATGGAAGTCAACACACGTATTCAGGTGGAAAATGGTGTCTCTGCACGTATTTCTAGTGTAAAAGATCGCCTCCCATTGGGGCAAGTTGACTTATTGGCCGAGCAAATACGCATTGGCCTTGGGGACCCCCTTGGCTATTCTCAAGAAGATATTCATTTTGAAGGCGTAGGCATTGAATATCGCCTCATTGCCGAAGATCCAGACAATCGTTTTTCCCCTTGGGTGGGGACCATTGACAGCTATGGCTGGCGTGACCAAGATTGGCTGACCATGCTCACCCACGTACCCACCGATGCGCCCTATATTATTCCCACAGAGTTTGACCCCAACTTGGCCCTTGGTATTGTTTGGGGTAATAGCTTGGAAGAGGCAAAAGTGCGCGGTAAGGAGTTTTTAGACACCCTTACCTTGCAAGGCCATAATTCTGCGGGGGAAGAATTAAAATCTAATATTAACTTTTTACGTGCAAATACCGACCGTATTTTAAAATTCTAAGATGCAGGAAGCATATTGATTATAAAGGTTTACCATGGATAATTCACTAGAAAAACGTTTACAAAGCCTTACAGACAGGCTTACCTATATACAAGATATTTTTGTGGATAAGCACCAAGACAAGGTGACACTTCTACGAGAAAAATTAGAACAATTACTTACCAGAATTGCCGAAGGCTATTGCTCTGACCCCAATGCAGAGCTTTTAACCTTAGAAGAATTATTTGGTTTTATGGAGCGCAAGCTGGAAGCCAGCATTACTGCCATGGATAAAGTACGTATTGTGCGCCATCCACAGCGTGTATGCTTGCGTGATATTTTAGAAAATGTCTATGACAACTTCACCGAAATTGGCGGACAGGATGAATACAGTATTGACCCAAGCATGCTTATTGCCCGGGCCATCATTACCCGCCGTCGTGGTAAAAAGACCTACAATCAGTCGGTTATGGTCATTGGGCAAGAAAAAGGCCATGGGGCAGAATTTCGCAATGGCGGTTCGGTAAAGCCTTGGGGCAATGCTAAAGCCCTACAATATATGCGTGTTGCCGAAGCCGAAGGCATTCCTATTCACACGTTCATATTTACACCTGGTTCCTACCCTGTGGAAGATTACCCCGGTGCTGCCCAGCAGATTGCCCGTAATATCTACGGTATGGCCAAGTTACGTGTACCTATTGTGGCTGTCATATCTGAAGGTGGTTCTGGCGGTGCCGAAGCCATTGGCCTTGCAGATAAACGCCTTATGCTCTCACATGGTTACTATTCGGTTATTTCACCAGAAGGGGCTGCTGCCATTGAAGGGCGTATCAAAGCAGGACAGCGTGCCACCGGTGAACTTATTGAGTATTGCGCTGAAGCTTTGCACATAACGGCCCAAGACAATTTGAAATTTGGATACATTGATAAAATTATTCAAGAACCTGCCCTAGGTGCACGCCCTACACATTTTGATTTTTATCGTTCATTACGCCAAGAAATTTTACGAGCCACCGATGAAGTGGTCATTTCTGCTCGCAGAGTACCCGGTTTGCGTGGCATTGCGCAGTCGCGCCGCCGTAATCCTAACATCAATCTGGACGAACGCTACATACGTTGGGGCCAGTCAAGTGGCAGTAAAAATCGTTTGGTGCATATGCGCCAAGAAAAATTCTTGCGTTTGTCCCGTTCGGCCTGCCGCGACCGTCGCCCTTGGCATACCAAGGTATGGCGCAACGTGGCTGGTGCCATGCTTATGCGTTGGAATAAAATTAAGTACGATTTTTATCGTAACCATCAGCGTAAGCTTACTTTCTTCTGGGAAGAAGTACAAAACGAATACCAAATTTTAAAGGGTCGTATCATGAAGCCCTTTAAAAAACTTAAAGGCGGTGCCACAGCCCCTGCTGCCCCTGCGGAAGATTTAACCAAATTATCCAATTGGGTGGACGAAGGCAGAGTGAGCCGCTGGAATTATATTTCCCCTCGCTACAAAAACGATAGAACGCTCACCTGCCCCAATGCAGCCAAAGATGGTTGCCTTGACTTATGGGGACCAGACCTTTTTGCCGAGTTTGCCGGCGTATGCAGTTATTGCGGCCACCACTTCCCCATGGAACCGGAATGGTATGTACGCAATGTGTTTGACCAAGGCTCTGTCTTTGAATTTAACGCCGCCATTGAAGCCGGCAACCCTCTTAATTTTAAAGACTTTGACAAAAGAATTCACGAAGCCCAACAGAAAACCGGTGCCAAAAGCGGCTGCATGACCTTTGAGGCCTGCATTGACGGAGTAAAAGTTATTGTGGCCATGCTCATGGGTACTTTCCGTGGGGGCTCTGTGGGAGCTGCCGAAGGACAAAAATTTGTGGAAGCTTGTGAACTTGCCATGAAAAAACGCTATCCCTTCATTGCCTATGTTCACGGCACAGCGGGCATTCGTATTCAAGAAGGTACCCACGGCGTCATTCAAATGCCACGTTGTACTGTCGCTGTACGTCGCTATATAGACAATGGCGGACTGTATATGGTCTTGTACGATACCAATTCTTTTGCTGGCCCTGTGGCTTCCTTCCTTGGTTGTTCACCCTATCAATTTGCCGTGCGCTCTTCCAACCTTGGCTTTGCCGGCCCTGGTGTTATTAAAGAAACCACAGGCATTGATATTCCGCCCAACTATCACCGCTCCAACAATGCCCTTTCCCGTGGACATATTCAGGGTATTTGGGACAGACGTCATATTCGTGCCAATTTAAAACAAGCGCTGCTCACCATTGGCGGACGTAATGTTTATTATCGTTAAGTCTGCTGTGTAAGGATATATTTTATGTTAGATGTTACTGCATTACTCGATGAAATAAAAGCTTCACCTTATGAAGAAGTGCTTATTCGTGCGCCGCATACGGGCCGTATTAACTTTGCCAATATTCAAGAAGGTAGCAAGGTGCATGGCCCCCAAGGCATGTGGAAAGAAAAACCCGGTTCACATCTCTTAACCATAGAACGTGAACGTAACCCCAAGCCCATCAATGCCCCAGAAAAAGGGGAAGTGTGCGCCATCCATAGCGAACTAGAAGGGGTATTTGTAGAAGCCGGAACGCCCTTGTTAACGGTCCGTCACTTTTTAACACGAGCTGAAGTGCAACAAAAAATCTTAAAGAAAGCATTGCACCTTTTCTTAGCCCCAGAACGTGCTAAGTATTATTTTACCCCTGATGTGGATAAAAAGGTACGCGCTTCCGGTTCACGGGCTGTGTCTGTGCATGAAGGTATGGAACTTTTCATCATGTCTCGCATGAAGCGTGAAGCCCCATTGTTTTATTCTGGACCTAGTGGACTTATTTACTCAGTATACTTTAAACATACTGAAAATGTGGACGGTGGGCAGGCACTCATTGGGGTGTGCCCTCCAGACCAACTAGGCGCCATTGAAGAGGTGGTATTACGTGTGCAAACGGAATGGCAAGAACAGTAGTTTGACCCAAAAATCAAGCTGCGTTGTCAGTCAATAATTTTTATAGAATCATGGGGCAAAAAACTCACTCCCCTGTCAAAATCATTGACGCTTTGCATCGTAACACTTTTTGAGCCAACGCCTCGTACTGCTTTTTCACCACAGGTGGAAAACAAAAAAGAGACTATGCGCCATTGAGAACAATATAAAAGTATGTGGTGACTACCAAATGCCATTGGTGTTAATAAAATTGACACAAGCATTTTTGTAATACACAAAGCTCATATATCTTTGCAATGCAAAATATTTTAGCTGGGCTAAGGCCATAATCACATAAAATATATACATCATTTCAACAGTCTGGGCATGGGATGGGTTATGGGAAAAGCATTACAAATACGTGTTTCGGCAGTAACATGGAATGAAAGTTTGCCGGAAGAGCTTTGGCCACAACTCTTTGAGCTTGCCAAAGCCGTACCCAGTAGCGAAAAGAAACTGGGTGTCATAGAAATGGTCACTCGCCTTGGCGACGGTCTGCAATTTATGGATTGGAGTAAGGAGCGCAAAAACCTCCTTAACCATGGCATAAAACAAGCGGTAAGCACCGTCAAAGCTTTAGAAAAAGCCCTTGCCGATTGGGACCCACGCACAGCCAATGGCCTTAGCGATACCTTAGAAGATATTTTAGACACACTTGAGCAAAATTTCCGCTAAGTAAGGAGAAAAAATGCTAAACAAAGTTCAAATCATCGGAAGATTAGGGGCAAACCCTGAATTAAAATATATGCAAACCGGTGCCCCCGTATGTAATTTAAGCGTGGCTACTGACGAATCTTACAACGATCGCGACGGTAATAAAGTAGCCCGCACCGAATGGCATCGTGTGGTGGTATACCAACGTTCCGCAGAAAATTGCGCCAACTATTTGGCCAAAGGGTCTCTTGTCTATGTAGAAGGGTCCTTACAAACCCGTAAATGGCAAGATAAACAAGGCATCGATCGCTACACCACCGAAATTAAGGCACAACGTGTACAATTTTTAGATAAAAAAGGTGATGGTGGCCAAGGTGGCGGTCATGGCGGCTATATTGATAACAATCAAGGCGGCGGCTATCAAGATGGCGGCTTTAACCAAGGTGGTTATCAGGACGCTGGCGGCTATCAAGATGGCGGTTACAATCAGGGCGGTGGCGGCTACAACCAAGGCGGTGGAGGTTTTAATCAAGGTGGCCAACAAAATGCCAATAAAGGCAGAAATATGGGCAACCAAGACACAGGCTCCCCTTTCCCATCTGAAGCCAGCGATATGGACGATGTGCCCTTTTAATTTTGCATAATCATTTCTTTTTCCTGAGAGGGGAAGCTTTTTTTAGGAAAAAAAAGCTTCCCCTCTCAGACTCTCCCCTTCAAAAAAACCCATTGCGTCAACATCTTGTCTTTGAAAAAAAATTGAGGCGCATAAAAATTATGCGAAACCTCTTCGCAATTACATTTCCCTTTTCAAACATCGCCTTAAAACAGGCTGTTCAAAAAG
>CAYJDE010000081.1:0-10572 GCA_964368805.1 uncultured Desulfovibrionaceae bacterium | reverse complement strand
CAATGGGTTTTTTTGAGGGGAGGGGTCTGGGGAGGGGAACTTTTTTTTCCTAAAAAAAGTTCCCCTCCCCAGTAAATCATAATAAATCAGCGTTTCCTTAAATTTGCTCTACTTGTTTGCCCTCTACTGTATCTTTATTGTCAGAGCCAAAACGCTTTTTGAACCAGTCATGCACATCTTCCAATACCATGTAAAAGGCAGGCACTAAAAGCAGGCAAATAAAGGTGGCAAATAAAATCCCAAAGCCCAACGACAAAGCCACAGGAATGAGGAACTTTGCTTGGCGTGACGTTTCAAAGATGATGGGCATCAATCCTAAAAAGGTGGTCATGGTGGTGAGCAAAATGGGCCGTGTTCTTTGGATGGCCGCTTGGCGCACCGCTTCAAAGGGGGTCATGCCTGTAAGGCGGGCCTTGTTGGCAAAATCGATGAGCACCAGCGAGTCGTTAACCACTACTCCGGACAAGGCCACAATACCAAAAAGTGAAATGACACTTAAACTATAGCCCATGATAAAGTGGCCGGCCACGGCCCCCACAATGCCAAAGGGGATAGAAAGCATGATAATTAACGGTTGAGTATAGCTTTTAAAGGGGATAGCCAGTAAAGCATAAATACCTAAAAGGGCCATAAGTAAGCCCAGCACCATGGCTGTGGTACTGTCGGCCATATCACTTTGGCGCCCCCCAAATTCCCAACTAAGGCCGTCAAAGTCTGCCATCAATTGCGGCATGACTTCTGCGCCAATAACTTCCATCATGGCACCGGTGGCAGAGGCTGGGGTAATATTGGCCGTTACTGTGGCGGTGCGTCGACTATTGGTATGGCGGATGGTGGAATCTGCCCTGCCGTCTTCTGTTTGCACAATGTCACGCATCATGACTTCTTGCCCATGGGGAGAGCGCAAAATCAGCTCTTCAAAGGTGGCTTCTTGTTTACGGTCGGCCTCAGGTAAACGTACCCGCACCGTCATTTCGCTATTGCCACGCTGCTGGCGCAAAGCGGTAATACCTTCAAAAGCATAGCGCAATTGATGCGATACTTCTTGAGAGGTAAACCCTAGCTGCTCTGCAAGGGGAGTCAAACGTACATCAAATTGACGCATGGTGCGGCTGGTGCCAAGGTCAACGTCGCTGACGCCGCCATAGGTGGACATAACCTCACCCAATTGAGCGGCGGCACGTTCCAATACAGCGGTATCTCTATGCGAAAGACGTACTGTAAGGCCACTACCGCTACCGGGGCCGCCTCGGTCGGCTTGGAATACAAGGCTTTCCACACCGGGTATAGCACCCACACGCTGACGCCACATTTCTGTGACAGCTTCAGTACTTATGGGACGAATATCAGGTTCTACCAAGTGCACCAAAACGTGGATGGTAGTGTCCTTTACTTCTGCCTGAATACCCGTAGTTAGGGCATCGCCGCCATGGGCGTCCACAACTTCTCTGGCTGCGTTGACCATGGCATTTTTTACTCGGTGTAATTCTGCCCGTGAAGTACCTGCCGGCACCACAGCTTGCCCAAAGGCATAGTCTGACTCCACCCTTGGCATAAGGTCAAAGCCCAAACGCCCCGATGCCACATAGCCAGCGGTAAAAAGTAAGATAGCCATGCCAATGGCTACAGTTATATAGCGTTGCTCCAGCACCTTACTTACAAAGGGACCAAAGGAATGTTCTACAAAGTACAGAAATTTTTCGCTAAAACGTTCTTGCCATGCGCTAAAGGCACGGAAAGGCGCAGTAAGTACGGAGCCTTCTTTTTTTTGCTTGCCCTTTTCACGTTTTTTCAAATGGCTTAAGTGAGCAGGAAGCACATACACACTTTCAATGAGCGAACAAATAAACACGGCAATAACAATAAGCGGTATCACCATCCACACTTTCCCCATGGTGCCTGGAATAAAAAGCATGGGCATAAAGGAAATCATATTAGTAAGCACGGAAAACGTTACTGGTCCTGCCACTTCCTTGGTGCCGCGAATGGCTGCTTCCAACGGCGGCACCCCACGTTCTAGCCAGGCACTGACATTTTCCCCCACTACAATGGCATCATCCACCACAATGCCTAGGGTAATAATGAAGGCAAACATGGAAATAACATTTAAGCTAATGCCAAAGGGCATAAAGAACCAAAAAGCCCCCAGTACAGAAACAGGAATGCCAAGGCTTACCCAAAAAGCCAAGGAAGGGCGTAAAAATATGGATAGACAAATGAATACCAAAAGCACACCTAGCAAGGCATTTTCTGTCATAAGTTCCTTACGCTGCGTGTATACGTCGGCCATATTTTTTTGTTCATGCACACGTAAATTTCCGGGCATAATAGCATTATACTTATCCGCAATGCGTAAGGCGGCTTCAGCCACCGCTGTGGGGTCTTCTTGCCCAAGGCTGTATACTTCTATGGAAAGGGCCGGTTGGCCATTAAATTCGCTCCATTTTCTGCTATCGTCAAAGGTATCGCTGATGGTGGCCACATCTTCAAGAAGTAAACGACTACCATCGCTATTGGTGCGTATGGCTATGTTGGCAAAGTCTGCGGCGTATTCACGTCTTTCGTTTAAGCGCAACAAAATATCGCCGGTGGCGGCATTAAGTCTACCTCCGCCTTGCTGAATGGCTCCAGAACCAATGGCTTTAGCCACGTCTTCCATGGTTAAGCCATAGCGGCGCAAGGTATCCTGCGTAACTTCTACCCACACTTCATGGTCACGTACATTTTCCAATTCTACTTGGGTAATGGCCGGATCTTGGATAAGTTCTTCTTTGATAAGCTCGGCCCAGTAGCGTAAAGAGGAGGCATCCACATCGCCGGCCACCATAAGCTCAATGGCTTCACGCCGTGATGAAGCCAGCGACACAATGGGGCTTTCCGCATCTACGGGAAAAGTGGTAATGCGGTCCACAGCAGCTTTGACATCTTGCAAAAGGATATTGCCGTCAACATCGTCAGTACCTTCAATGGTAATGGTGGCAGAACCGCTGGTAATTTGAGCTGTGGTTTCTTCTACCCCATCAAGACCTTGAACTGCTTCTTCAATGGCTTGGGCCACACTTTTTTCCATTTCTTCGGGGGTGGACCCACTCACCGTTACCGAAACAGTAACCACGGTCAGCTCAAAGTACGGAAATACTTCACGCCGCACTTGCGAAGCCATGATGATGCCACCAATCATAAGTAAAATCATCAATAAATTGGCTGCCACAGGGTTATTGGCCATCCATCCCACAGAGCCTTTCATATATTCCGGTACTGGTGCGGGCGTTGGAGAAGGTGTTGGTGCAGGCGTTGATACATTTTTTAGGGAAGTGTCACTCATTGAGCACCTCCATTATTTTGCGCTTTTTCTGCTTGTCCATCACGCTTCACAGAAGGCGCCGCCGCAGGGTCATTCTTGGGCTTATCAGCTGCTTGAGCGGCTTCTTTATCACTTGCGTGAGCCATGTCAGCTGTGTCCCCAGTAGGCGGCCTTTTGCGCTCATTTGTCGCTTCTTGTTCGCCTCTTTTTTCAGTTGGTACTTCTTTGGCTGGTGCTGGACGAGGAGAACCCTGCTGCCCCTGCCCTTTACCCTTCGGTACTGCTCCACTTTGTGTGGCAGAGGCACCAGCCACACGTACAGACATACCCTGAATAGGCGCACCTAGCGGCGAATTGACCACCAAATCACCATCCACAAGTCCCTCTCCCACAAAGAGTGAGTCAGAGTCCTTCCATAGGGCCTGAATGGGGCGAATATCCAATGCAGTGCTACCGTCAGCATTTTTCTTCACCACCCATAATGCATTATTCCCTCGCAAAGTACTGCGAGGCAATTCCACCACATTGGCTAAGGTGCCGGCTTGTAATTCCACCCGTACTTGGTCGCCTAAAAGCAAGGAGGCTTCATCGCTTTTTAAAGCTAAAGGATCGGCCACTTCTATGAGCACTCGGCCCATACGTGTGGTGGCGTCTAAGGTGGCTATACTATGGCGTACCTTACCTTGGCGTACAGCCCCTGTGGCTGTGATGATTTTTACAGGAGTATCATTAAACACGTCCATGCCCAGCCCCTGCAATTTATCTAAAGGAATGGCCGCTTCAATATGGTAGTTATCGGTACCAACCAGCGTAGCCACCGTATCAGAAATAGAAGCCTGACTGCCCATGGACACATTGCGTGCTGTTACCAAGGCATTATAAGGGACCATAATTTTTGTACGGTCCAAGTTGAGTTTGGCTTGCTTTACGTCCACTTCGGCTGCCTGTAATGACGCTTTGGCTTGAGCCAATTGTGGCTGGCGCAAAGCAAGAGCCGTATTACGTACCGCCGCCGGGGCGGTTCTGCTTAATTGAGCAATTTCCGTGCGTGCCACCCTTTGTTGTCCCATTTCCAAAGAGTAATCTGCTTTGGCTTTATCCAAAGCGCTTTCTTTTAAAGCCAGAGCGTTGACATAATCATCGTCATCAAGGCGTAAAAGTAAATCGCCCTGTTGCATCAAACCACCCACATTAAATTGCGGGCCAAGCTCTTCCACCTGACCGGAAACACGTACACGCACTACTGTTTCTTGATCTGCTTTTACAGTACCAAGGGCTTCCACAATAAGTGCAGCCTCAGACCGCTTGGCAGTGACCGTGGTAACCAGTGGACTGCTGGCCGGAGGGCGCACCCGCTTGGTTTTTGGTTTGGTTTTAATAAAAAGGAAAGCTGAAGCTCCGCCAAGAGCAAGTATAAGTAATACAAGCAATGCTGTGGAAAATTTCTTCTTTTTTTGTATAGCCATGGGATATCCCTTATATGAATATGTATTTTCTGCAGGAGGGGTGTGAGGGAACGTATCTTCTAAAACAGTTCCCTCACAAAAAAATGTTACTTTATCTGGTTGTGTGAGGCGTTGTTGTAGGTTGGTCTTGCGGTATGCTATCGGGGAAGGTTAATGAACCAAGCGCACGATATAAAGCAATGCGTGCCCGCACCACGGCAGTTTTTTGGCGAGCAATGGTACGTTCAAGGCTTTGCACATTCTTTAACTCTGTAATGTAATTAAGGAAGGATGATACGCCGCCTAAATAACTATTACGGGCTTCTTCCATGGCGGCTTGGGCAAATTTGTATTGCTGTTGTAAGCGACGTAGGGTGGTCACTTGGCCCCTTTCGGTGACAAGCGCATTATCCACTTCTTGAATGGCCAGAGCCACCGTTTTGGCATAGCTTTGCACATTGATATCGCTTTGAGCTTTCACACGGGCTTCTTCGGCCTTCAGGGCCCCGCCATCAAAGACAGGATAGGTTAATGCCCCCACCAATGCCCCTACCCAGTTGGTGAACAACAAAGAAGATTGCGCCGCTTGGAAAACACCTGAGGCTGTTAAACGTAAAGAAGGGTAGCGATTGGCATGAGCTGCGCTAACATCCCAATCGGCGGCGGCAAGACGTGCCCACGCAGCCCCCACATCGGGTCGAGCATCCAATAACTGTATAGGAAGGCCGGGGTCGGGCATGGGTTCAAGGACGGGCAAGCTGGCTGATTCATCCATGCTTAGACCTGTTCCCGGTAAAGTACCTTGTAAAATGGCTAACTGATTACGTAAAATGGCTGCATTTTGTTGCAGTACAGGCACCTCTGCTTTGACCGAAGCAAGTAATTCTTCCTGCTGTAATACTTCAAGGCTGGTGCCAAGGCCATTGTTAAAGCGCACCGTTTGTAATTCTACTAAATCTTTGTTAATTTTTATTTGTTTTTTAAGTACTTCCAACTCTTGGTTTGACCCCAGTAAGGAAGCCCAAGCATCGGCTACTTCTGCAGCCACACTCATGCGTGAGCTTTGCAAATCAAAGCGTGATGCCTTGGTGCGTAACACTTCTGCCTCTTGCTGTGATGTGGCCCGTCCCCATAAGTCCAATTCGTAGGAGGCCGCCAGACCTAAATTATAGCTTTCAGCAAGACCTTGCACGGGCGTTTGGGCAGAAAACTGTTGTGTGGAAAAACGATTGGTGCCAGCAGAGCCGTCAAAATTAAGAGTAGGTAAACGAGAAGCCCCGGCTTTACGAGCCACAGCTTCACTTTGACGCACATTGGCCCAAGCCGTTAAAATATCAAAGTTGGCTTGCAAGGATTTTTCTATAAGATTATTCAAGTCAGTACTTTGAAAATGATTCCACCACGGGCTTTGCGCCTGCGTTACAGGAGTGGGCTCTATTTTCGCCTTGCTTTTAGAGGGATATGTTTGCGGCATGGTGGCAGGTAAAGTACCAAGGGCTTTGCGTTCTGTGGGGGCAAATGGCGCACAGCTTACCAAGAAAACGCCGATAGTAATAGAACACAATACCGAACATGGAGATAAATATTTCATAACAGTCCTTATAAAAGTACTTTTTTATGCGCATACAAGAGTATAGCACAAAAGGTGATGTTCAATGTAAATGTAGAATCTTAAATTTTCCTTAACGCTCGTAAATAAAGTGCGTTGGTAAGAAATTTTTCTTGATAAAACTTGAAAAGGCGTATTTTTACAACGCAATCTATCGAGTGCGCGTAAAATACGCAATAAATTCCTGATTGCCTTTGGGGCCCAAAATGGCTGAAGGAACCACGCCGTGACATTGCAAGTGTAATGTTTCTTGGCAAAAGTTAACAATTTTATCTACGGCTTCTTGACGGACCTCAGGGTCACGCACCACACCTTTTTGCGTTTGATGGGCCCCCACCTCAAATTGTGGTTTAATGAGGGCAAGAATACGCCCGCCCATTTTAAGCCAATTCATACAAGGTGGTAATACCATAGTCAAGGATATAAAGGAAACATCGGCCACCACAAGGTCTATTTCTTCATCAATAAGGGTGGATGGTGCCGTGCGCAAATTGGTTTTTTCTAAATTGATAACCCGTGCGTCTTGACGTAACTTTTCATGCAATTGCCCATGCCCCACATCTACAGCATAGACTTTAGCGGCGCCATGCTGTAAAAGACAATCAGTAAAACCACCGGTGGAAGCTCCGGCATCAAGGCAGATAAAGTCCTGCACGGAAATTTGAAAATGTTCTAGGGCGGTCAATAGTTTATAGGCACCACGGCTGGCAAAACGCTCCACGCCTACAAGCTGGAGTGGCGTATTGGAAGGGTATGGGTGTCCGGGCTTAGATACCGGCACAGGCGGGTCGCCCACATACACTTTTCCGGCCATAATATAGCGCTTTGCTTGCTCTCTGCTTTCAGCAAGGCCTTGCTCAAAAAGGAGTTGATCGGCACGTACTTTACTAGGGCGAAGCTTCCCCATAGATGTTGTTTGCTTTTTTTGATTGTCTTCCATACTCTGCTATATATCCTTAATATATTGGAAATGCATGTTTAAGAGTTTTTGTATCCTCTAACAAGGAAGACGGATTTGCTAAGGGTGCATAGTATAAAGACATATACAGCCTTGTACGAAGTCTGACGCAGGTAGAGGGCAAAAAGGCATTTAATCAGCATTGCCTATTCTTTGTGTGTTGTATTTTTCATGCCCTTGGCTATACCTATTTTATAACTTCTTCGCAATACTATAGCAATTCCACTTAGAACTGCGCAGAGGTCTCGAGTAGTACATGGTGCAAAGGGCTCCCAATGACAACTTGCACATGTTTTTTTATATAAATATGAATATGTAAAATGGCATATTTGCATGGGGATAAAATTTTTCCGCATTTTTCCCTTGCCAATTAGCCAAAAAGGGTATAGATATTTTTCCCCTTTACTATGCGAGGTAATAAAAAATGAAAAAAGATATTCATCCCAAAACCTACAAAGCCAAAATCTCTTGTGCTTGTGGTAATGAAGAACAATTGCTCACCACCAAGGGCGAGCAAATCTCTGTGGAAGTATGTTCCGCATGTCATCCCTACTACACCGGGAAACAACGCTTTTTGGACACGGCTGGTCGTATTGATCGCTTCCGCAAAAAGTACGCAAAATTTGAAGGTAAATAAGCCTCCAAAGCAAAAGCTTTTCCCTTTTTTGGGGTATGAGAGGCTTTTAGCTGTAACAGCCTAATATTTACTGCTCTTTTGTTGCCTCTCTTTGTTTATGGCAAAGAGAGGCACAGTTGACGAAAAAGTATCTTTTTCCTCTTTGTCTAAACAACGTTATTTTGGTAAGGGGCATGTTGGCAAAAAGATAAAAGATACTTTTCCGTAACCTTCCCTCCTCAAAGGAGATACAGTCTACCTGCAAAAGCTCACACAAATGCCATGTATGAGCCTTAGAAGGCCTTATCTTATATGAAACTTCTTTCGTTACGTCCTTTTTTAGCCGCCCTTATGGCTAAAGCCTGCCCTGTGGTCGGTGGTCAAGCCGTCATGGAGGGAGTCATGATGCGCCATCAAAGCCATTACGCCTTGGCTGTGCGCCATGCCGACGGTAGTATTGTGGCTGAACGCAAACCTTGGTTTTCTCTTACCACCCATCCTTTGCTTAAAAAGCGTTTTTTACGTGGCTTTCCTGTGCTTTTGGAAACACTGGTCAATGGCATCAAAGCCCTTAATCGCTCTGCTGAACAAGCCGCTCAAGGCGAAAATGAAAAACTTGAGACTTGGCACATTGTAGTAACCATGCTTGTGGCCTTTGGTATGGCTATTATACTTTTTGTGGTGGTGCCGCACTTGCTTTCCATTGTTATGCAATGGCTTGGTGTTGGTGGCGATGTGCAAGCCCTTTCTTTTCATCTTTGGGACGGACTTTTTAAATGCGCCATTTTTGTGGGCTATATTCTGGCTATTTCTCTTTTACCTGACATTCGG
Organism: uncultured Desulfovibrionaceae bacterium; assembly: GCA_964368805.1. GTDB lineage: Bacteria > Desulfobacterota > Desulfovibrionia > Desulfovibrionales > Desulfovibrionaceae > CAYJAD01. The sequence continues at coordinate 1,809 of CAYJDE010000081.1, read as the reverse complement.
CGTGTTTTTCAATATCATGGTGCTGAACACAAAGTCATCCACACCTTTGAAAATGGCGGCGAAGTTACCGCCTATGAAGCCAGCCGCATGAGCCGTTTGCATCCACGTTGTGGCACTACTTTTTTACTCTTCGTTATCTGTATCTCTATTGTTTTACACGCTATTTTAGTGCCCTTGTTGCTACTTATCTGGACGCCAGAAAATGTTATACTCAAACACACAGTGACGATTTTCTTTAAACTTATACTTATGATTCCCATTGCGGCTTTGGCTTATGAACTTATCCACGCTGCTTCGCGCATGGGGGATACTCTGCTGGGGCGCATTTTACGCACGCCCGGTCTTGTATTGCAAAAATTGACCACCTATGAGCCACATTATGATCAACTTGAAGTGGCCATTGTGGCTTTATATGAAGCCCTTGGCGATGATGCGCCGGAAAATATTAGGCCGGTAGATTATAAGCCCATGCCAGAGTAGTGGTGCTTGTTGCCAAAAAAGTACCGCTACTGTGCTACACTTGCTTTTCACTCTGGTTAAGTGCCACAAGGGTATACTTCCCATACAAAAAGCAGAGCTTGCCTCATACTTGGTACTTTTAGGACAACGTAACAGAAAGCAGTTCACCAGATCTGCATGCATTTAAATAGAAAATATAAAGCCTCTTAAGGGCATAAAGGAAAAAATATGTTTGCCAAGCTTGAAAGTTTGGAGAAAAAATATCTGGAATTAGAAGACCAGCTTGCCGAGCCCGATATTTTTAACGACCAAGACCGTTACCGTAAAATAACTAAGTCCCACGCTGATTTGCGCGATGTAGTGACCTTATTTCGTGAACACCGCACCTTGCGCGAACAATGCGAAGAAAACAGCTTGCTTCTTGAAGACAGTGACCCAGAAATGCGGGCCATGGCTCAAGAAGAAATTGCCGCTGCCAAGGAACGCCTGCCGGACATTGAGCATCAATTAAAAATTTTACTCTTGCCCACTGACCCGCTGGATGGGAAAAATACCATCCTAGAAATACGGGCCGGTACTGGCGGCGAAGAAGCAGCCCTTTTTGCCGCAGACCTTTTCCGCATGTACAGTCGCTATGCCGAAGTGAAAGGCTGGAAAGTGGAAGTTATGAGTGAATCCCCCTCAGATACCGGCGGCTGTAAAGAAATTATCTGCCTCATTTCCGGCGATAGAGTGTATAGCCAAATGAAGTTTGAGGCCGGAACCCACCGTGTGCAGCGCGTGCCCGCCACAGAGACCCAAGGACGTGTACATACCTCAGCCGCTACTGTGGCCGTCATGGCCGAAGCCGACGAAGTGGATATTGATATTCGCCCTGATGACTTGCGCATTGACGTATACCGTGCCTCCGGTGCCGGTGGTCAGCACGTAAATAAAACCGAATCTGCTGTACGTATTACCCATATTCCTACGGGCACCGTGGTTACTTGCCAAGACGAAAAAAGTCAGCATAAAAATAAAGCCTCCGCTATGAAGGTACTGGCTTCTCGCATTTTGCAAGCAGAACAAGAAAAACAAAATGCTAGCATGTCTGCCGACCGTAAAGCTCAGGTAGGCTCCGGCGACAGAAGCGAACGCATTCGTACGTACAACTTCCCCCAAGGCCGCTGCACCGACCATCGCATCAATTTGACCCTGTACTCCTTGGAAAAAATTATGGAAGGCGACATTGCCCACCTTATGGAATCGCTTATCACCTTCTACCAAACCGAAGCTTTAAAAAATCAAGCGGAATAATAAAAAATATATTTTGGTATGACGTTTTTTTTGAGAGGGGAAGCTTTTTTTAGG
>CAYJDE010000080.1:0-10670 GCA_964368805.1 uncultured Desulfovibrionaceae bacterium | reverse complement strand
CAAACGGCTTTGCCGCTTCAATATAAAAATACAATTGGCATCCATGAAATTGATGGCAATTGTATTTTTATATTGGAACCTTTGCGTAATAGATTACGCAAAGGTTTCTATTTTTGCTCTTGTACAAGTTTAGCCAAGTTTTTAGCCATAAGTTCGTTGGCTAAAGCGTTGGGATGGCGATCAATGGGGATAATATAACTTTGACTTTTGCTGGCATACTCTGGTAACCACGGTTCCATATCTACTATGGAGATATTTTCTGCCACTGGGGATAGTTTTTGAGCAAAGTTTGTATGCCCCACCGGCCACACCAAAATAGATGAGCGGCTTTGTGCATAGCGCTGATGCAATGTTTCTGCACCGGTATGTAAAATAGCTCGCAGCAATGCCATGCGTTTGGCTTCGGTATTATAGGGAAGGAATTTTTCTGCGATGGGTTTACGGTAAAACTTAAAAATGGAGCTTTGCTTAACCCATGCCCAGCTTGTTTTATCCCAAGGTAAAGGCGGAAGAGAGGCAAAGGTACCATGGCGTACAGCTTTGCCATTTTCTATTTCATAACGTGGCCCATCGCCGCTGGTAAGTCCGGCAACACGTAGCACATGGTCAGGAATAACCACAAAATAGGTAAGTATTTTTTCATACATACTTAAATCGGGTAGGGTATTTTCAATGATGGCTAGGGCATTATGTTGTCCATACCCCGAATAGCCAAAATTATACACTTGATAGTTTTCGCCCAACAATTTTCCCAGTTGCCACGCCATGGTTTGGGTATCATTTAGCCCTTCGCCAAATGTAAAAGAACACCCAAAGAGCAGGACAGCCACCTTGGCTTGAGGGTGAGGCGGGGTAATGCGGCGGCCATGGGCATCAGTAGTGTAGGTGGCCTTATATAATGTTGTGCCTTCTTGTGCTGCTGTCACCGTTACTTGATTGTTAGGCAAGGGAACATAGCCCACATGAGGATGTTTTTGCGAAAGCTTTTTACCTTGGGCTTCGGTAACAGTTGTTTGGCGATGACTGCCTGTATACATTTGCATAAGAAAGGAGGCATAGCCTTCGAATAGCGTTAAAGGCAGGCATACAGAAAAGAGTAAGATATAAACATACTTTATAACAATATTTTTACAGGTAATAGCGAGTAAAAGCAAAGAGAGACTTAAAGCAAGCCCCACAAGGAAAAATTTCAACGTGAAGGCGGGTAAAAAAGAAAGGATGAGGCCAATACCAAGGCTTATTATACTTGCTAATGTGCATTTTGTCATATATTTCTCCTAAAATAAGCTAAAAATGGACTTAGGGTTTGCTTTGCTGTTGCACCAACTGTGTAAGCCCACGGGCCATATAGGTATTGGCTAGGGCATTGGGGTGGCGGTCTATGGGAATAATATATTGCCCCATATTTTGTGCGGCATTGGGAAGCCACGAGTCCATGTTAATGATGGGAATATGGGCATGCAACGGCGGCAGGGTTTGGGCTAAGGTGCTGTAGGTTACAGGCCAAATAAGCACTGTGGACGAGTTTTGCCCATAGCGTTGGTGTAATTTTTCGGCACTCGTATTAAGGATGGCACGAAATAGTGCCATACGTTTGTCTTCGGTGTTGAGCGGTAAAGCTCTTTCGCTTAGGTTAGATTCATAAAATTGTAGGGTGGCAGTTTCTTGCAGCCATGTAAGCCCTTTTTTTTGCCAAGGTAAAAGCATTTGTTGGCTAAAGTTGCCCACACGTACTACCTTACCATCTTGAATTTCATAGCGTGGCCCGTCCACAAAACCTCTGCCCAACAGACCGGCGCCACGGCGCACTTGATCTTGCATAACAATAAAATATGTAAGAATTTTTTCATATGCATGTAAGTCTGGTAAGGCATGTTCTATGATGGCTAAAGCATTGTGTTGGCCGTATCCGGAGTAGGCAAAATTATACACCTGATAGCTTTCGCCAAGGTTTTTTCCCAACTGCCAAGCCATGGTTTCTGTATCATTGAGTCCTCGACCAAAAGTAAAGGAACAACCAAATAGGAGCACGGCTGTTTTGGCATGCGGGTGTACAGGGGTGATGCGTCTACCTTGGCCATCAAAAGTATAGTTTGCCTTAAAAAGCACGCTATCATCTTGGGTGGCTTGCATGGTCACGGAAGTATTGGCTATGGGCACATAGCCAATATGCGGATGCTTCTGAGTCACTTTTTTACCATGGATTTCAGTAACAACGGCTCTATAGTTATTGACAGGATGTATTTGCAAAAGAATGTGCGCATAGCCTTCGAATAGCGTTAAAGGCAGGCATACAGAAAAGAGTAAGATGCACAGATATTTGACAATGCTTTGTGAAATACGTACCGCCAAAAGCATAAAGAGCATGCTAAGGCTAAGCCCCATGAGAAATATTTTTAGAGAAAATGGCGGGGAAAAACATAAACCTAGGAAAATAACCAAGACTATTAAAATACTTTTTTGTATATGATGCATAAGACCTCAGGAGTAGGGGTATAAAGCCTTTTAGGCGTAGCAACCTGATACAGCTTTACGGGAATTAGGGTCAAGTAACGTAATCTCTTTGTGGAGTCAATGTTTTGGGCTGTACTGGTTGAAAATACTGCAACAACCTGTCGAAATAGTTTGTCTAAAGAAATGCTGATGCATTCTTTTCCTGAGAAGGAAACTTTTTTTAGGAAAAAATTTTCACAAAGCGGGCCCCTCTCAAACTTTCCCCTTCAAAAAAACAATTGCGTCAGTAGCTTGCCTTTGAAAAGAAAGATTGTGACGCTATAGTATTGCCAGCCCATGCCCATGAGGAGGTGCCCTATTACCATATTGCTAGTGGTCTATGAAAATGGTATAGAGGGGAAGAGAAAAAGTTAGTTTACTAGATTTTTCGCTCTCTAACAAGGAAAACAAATTTTGCTAAGGTTTATAGTATAAAGATATATGCTGTCTTAGTACGATGAGTCTGACGCCGTTAACAGGCCGTTGAAAAAGTGCAATGTATTTTGTCGGACGTTTTTTTGTTATGGCATGGACCATAAGAACTCTATGGCATAACAAAAAAATGTTGTCTTCCTTGCGTCTTACACGTTTTGAAAAACCTGTAGGAAAAGGATGAAAAAGACATTTCATCGGAAAATTTTTTAAAACTGGCTTTTCAATAGGTTGCTGGCAATGAAAAGGCATTTAATCAGCGTTTTCATATATATATTTGCAAGAGGGGAAGCATATGGGATTTTTTTCCGCCATAAAGAAATTTTTAGGCAGTGAGCCTGCAGAAAAAGAACAAGAAAAGAAACAGGAAGCTGCGCCTATTGTAGAATCTACGGAGGGCACAGAAGCTGCACCGGTTTCTGAAACTGCACCTATTGTAGAATCTGGGAAGGCTATAGATTCTACACAGGCTGTAGAAGCTACAATATCTGTAGAAACTGTGGAGGCTATCGAAACTACGCCGACTACAGAATCTACAGAATCTGTAGAAGCTACAGAGGTTGTAGAAGCCACAGAAATTGTAGCCGCAGTTAAGCCTGTAGAAATAGATGAGGCCGTTACAGCTGTGGAAGCTGTTGAGGCGACTTCTTTATCGGCAGAAGAGCTTTTACCGGAAAAAGAATCTTTGCCAGAAAAACCTTTGCCTGTAGAATCTTTACCCGTAGAGACAATCCCCGTAGCTACCGTTCAGGAAGAGTCTGCCATTGAAACGCAAAGCGTAAGCTCGGATGCTGTTGCCCCCCCTGTCATTGTTTCTACTGCCGCTGCTTCTTCAACAGCAGGGCAGGGCAGTGTTTTTGCCATAGAGGGTTTATCGGCAGAAGATCAAGCGGCCCTTTCTTTGGCTTTGCGAGAGGTAGAGCCCCGTTTATCGGCGTGGCTTGCCGTGGTGCTTGATGGCATAAATACTGTATCACCGCCACTTTGGCAGCGTTTGCGTTATCTTTTACAATCGCTGGATGCTAAACCGGAAGAAGCCAGTGCCTTTGTGGATGATTTTGCCGGCTGGCTTGTGCGCATGGAATATGAATATGTAGAGGAGTTTCGTTCCGAATTACAGTATCGTCTGGCTTTGGCGCTTGATTTAGAAGATGAAGAGGATGAGCGCAATCGCCTTTTTGTCAAGTTAAGTGATGGCCTTGCTCGTACTCGTGAACAATTCACCCGTAAGTTAGATGCGCTTTTTGCATCGCACGGGGCTCTTGATGCGGCCTTTTGGGAAGAGATGGAAGAGCTGTTTATCATGGCCGATGTGGGTTTTGATTCCAGCATGCAACTTATCGAACGCCTTAAAGACGGTGTGCGTAAACACGGCCTTTCTGAACCACAAGAGTTACGAGCCTTGCTGCAAGAAGAGGTGGAAAAAATTTTCCAAATGCCCAAGCGCATTGCATCGCACAATCCCCCAGAGGTTATTATGATGGTAGGGGTCAACGGTGTTGGTAAAACCACCACCATAGCAAAATTGGCTCATCGTGACCGTATGCAAGGCAAAAGAGTGCTTATTGCTGCTGCGGATACTTTTAGAGCGGCGGCCACAGAACAATTGGGCGTATGGGCAGCGCGTGTGGGGGCAGACTTTCATCGTAAAGAGGCCGGGGCAGATCCTGCAGCGGTGGCTTTTGAAGCCATGGATATTGGCTTGCGTAATGGCTATGATGTCATTTACATTGACACAGCAGGACGTTTGCAAACAAAAGTTAACCTTATGGAAGAGCTGAAAAAAATCCGTAATGTTATTGGTAAAAAACACAGCGGCGCGCCCCATCGTTGTATTTTGGTTATTGATGCTACCACCGGACAAAATGCTTTATCGCAAACAAAAATGTTTCATGAGGCCAGCGGCGTAGATGAGATTATTTTGAGTAAACTTGACGGCACCGCCAAGGGCGGCGTGGCCATTTCTGTAGCCATGCAATTTTCCATACCCATCACTTATGTGGGGCTTGGAGAAAAATTGGAAGATTTACGTCCCTTTAATGGAAAGGATTTTGCATTAGCCCTTTTAGGTGCAGAAGATACGACAAAATAATGACGTAATACTTCAGGCTGCGTATGTTAGGCATGCTCTTGCTAGGTATTGTACTTTATGGAATATACTAGCATTGGGTGTTGGCTTGGTTTATTATTGTACAAAAAATCCAAACAAGACCAGAATAGTGAACACTATGTATGCTACACAGTGCATGATTACGGGCATATTTGTTTGGATTTTGTAAGATGACTGTAAAACGTTTTTATGCGTAGTGTTCTTGCTTTACAACGCATTGACTTTTGACACGTTCTAATAATTCAGAGAAAGTGTCTTTGACATGCTCTCGAATATCGCCGGCAACAATAAGAAAAAGTATATCGTCGCCGGGGGCAAATTCGCCATCAAGAGCGTCCCAAACAATGGCAAAAATTCCCGGATTTTTCTCCATTTCTTGGCAAATTTCGCGAATTTTTTCTTTGTTTTGACTAACGGTTATGGAAGAAACTTTTTTTCCTGCATGGCGTGATGTACCACGTGCAACGCCATTATGTACAAGCATCATACCTACATTTTCAGTAAAACCGGGACGTTGTTTTAATTCTGCAATGGCCTTGTTAATATCCATATAAGCTCCTTTTTGGGTGAGGTGATACAATGGCAGTTTTTAGTAGTCTTTTGGCTAAGCTTCCTAAGATTAACGAAAGTCGCATGTCAGCGCAAGGTTATGTTTTGTGGTTTTGCTGGCAAAGTGAGTTAGACCCTGTCATCTCCCAAACCTTGCAAAATTATGGTGGCATGTTCATTGTCTCTGATTATGAGCAGTCCGCATGGTTTTTCTTTAATAAAGACGTATTTTTAGCCTTGGCACGCCTTTCTGTATGGGCGCAGTTTAATCCCCTTGGCGTTACAGTACAGGTGCTTCAAGGGCGTTTATACTTTGGTGTGCAGGGAGAACATTTTCTTGACATTGAAACTTCCATTGCTCAGCAAGATGTCTATGCCAGTAAAAAGTTTGATATATACATTCACCCAAGATTATTAGATAAAGATACTGTTTTTCCGGGCATAACCTTCACTCATGTGGAAGCTGTACAGGGGGTGCTTCCCTTAGACTGGCGTTCCATAGAGGCTGATTCACGTTTGCCTTATACTTCGTCGCAAGGCTGGTATGCAGTAATGCGTCCTTTGGGCAATCCCCTAGACCCTGCCTACCAAAAAGCTTGGCCGCATATGCAAAATGGCCTTGTGGAGATTTTTAAAAAAAATAAGTTAAAATTCCTCGTGCACAATGACTATATGATGGTTAGCATAGAGAATTTGCAAGTTTTGCGTACGTGGTTACAAGAGCAACTCATACTTGTGGGGGATACCAAGTTACAAGAGCCAGAGCATTCTTGGCCATTTTTGAGCGTAGTTGTTGACCGTAAAGGCATGAACTTTAATACAGAATTGTATAAAAAAATCACCTTGCAATGGGACAAACTCAGCCCCGATGTGCCCTATATGAGTTATCGCACGGCTTATTTGCTGGGTAGCTCTTTTGTGGTTAATGATATTCGTTTTTCTGATAGTTTAAATAGCATGGATGCTTGGTGCACCATAGCCCTTGGGGAAAGTGCCGCCGCCACGCCGGCCATACCTGTGCTTATGCCAGCCCAGCTTATTTCTGGTGATGAAGAGTGCTGCTTTTTTTGCGGCATAAATAGCCATAAAACTAGCGAATGCCCCACACGAAAGCTTCCCTTTTTTGAAGTGGAATCCACCGATAATGCCACGGAACTGGGCCTTGATGTCATCAATGAATCTTTTAGGGATATTGAGCGAAGAATTACGCAAGATGGCCTTAAAGCCTATGGTGAAATCTTGGGAGAAGAGGATGATGCGGCCCTTTTGCTCAAGGCTATTTTTGATATTAATTTCTTTTCGCAGCTGCGTTCCATGCCATATATGTGGTTAACACGGGGCAGAGATCTTGGTAAATTTCGTGAAGATGAAGAGCTAGCGAAGGACGATCATCCTTGCTGGGATTTATTTGAAAAATTTTGTAAAGCCGACGGTGTCCCAGAAGTTGCTGTGCTCATTAAGAGCATGCAAGAACATATTAATCGTAACGCTCGTGATATGCGTTTGCGTAATCTTTTGGGCTTTATGTATGTGTATATACATGAATTTAGCAAAGCGAGTGCGGCCTTTAAAGAAGCAGCCACGTTAACGGCCATGCCGGCTTTGCAAGCGTGGAATGAATATTTACAAGCCCGTACTGCTGAGGTGCAGGGGCAGTTTATGGATGCGACCAATCAATATACGCAGGTTTTGCGTGTGCTGCCTCAGTGGAAAGAACTTATATATCGTAAAGTGGTATGTAAGGTGAAAATGGGTTTTGTAGAGCAAGAAATAATTAATATTACTAAGCTTGTACAAGAAGACCCTACCTTTTTTAATAAGTTTTTGGTGGACCCGGAATTGGGCCGTGGGCAATTGGTTATTTTAACAAATTTACAGCCTCTTTGGCGTGAAACGCAATTGCAAGCCGAAGCAGAGTTACTTAAACTCTCAAGCCTTGCAGAAAAAATTCGGGCATGGTTTCCTCCTCACCATCCAAGCCACGGCTTGTTAAAAGTGCGCTTGGAGGATTTACAAGCCTTGGGCGATGTAAAAAACTATGTGGCTTTTTTAGAGGTTATTCGACGAAGGCCACAGCTTGATACAGAGATAGAAGAATTTATCCAACATCAAATAGAAATTTTGCAAGAGCGATATAAATTTTATTTAGCTGAGTTACAAAAAATACGTGATGAGGCAGCTTGGTTTCCTTTTCCAAAATTATTACGAGATTTTAGCAACGAATTTAATGAAGCAGCTAACACGCTAAACTGGGCTTTTAGTTCTAACTTTCAAGAAGCAGAAAGCTTTCAACAGGCCCAAAATAAAGTGAAAGGGCTTGAAGATTTGTTACGCTCTTTACGGCGACGTCTAAAAATGTTGCGAGCCATGCGTGACGGAACACTGTTTGGTATGACTTTCCTAAAAGCCTTTATTTGGATTGAAGCTGTAGGGTTGCTCCTATGTCTTGTGGGCATTCCGTCCATTGTCATGTTTGGCCACCATGCCGGCCTTGGCTGGCTTAGAGATGTTTTATCATCACAGCAATGGGAAATACAAAAGGTGCTTGTGGGCATTGTTACTGTTTTAGCCTTTTGTTTAGCTTTGTTACGTTCTACCATTATTTTTGAAAAACAACGGGATAAGTTTTTAGAGCAGGCTAAAGAACAAAGAGAACGCCTGCAGGAAGAGCGTTTAGAACGCATTCGAAAGAAGAAAGAAGCAGATGCTGCTCGTGCCGCAGCAGAGCGCAGGGCGGCGGAGTCTGAGGCTTTGCGGCGACGTTTTGAAAACTAGCATAAGGTGGTTGAAAAAGGGTGAACTACTGCGTCAAAACAAAAAAGCAGACCACTTATGTATGTCTGTATACACGGCGTGCCCTGCTTTTTTGTTTTTCCTTGTATATCACCCTTTTTGAACCACCTGTTGCTGGTGGTTTTGAAAAAAAGCATTAATCAGCGTTTTCGTAGAAAAACGACATCTAGGCAAATAAAAGGTATCGCTTGCGGTGCTAAAGATAAAAAGAAAATAACATTTTTATAATTGTATAGAGGTGTACATCATGCAACGTATTTCCATAGCCACGGCCTTGTCCTCCACGCAGCCTGCTGAAAACATTACTTTGTGCGGCTGGGTGCGTACTCGTCGAGATGCCAAAGGGTTTAGTTTTTTAGAGCTTAATGATGGGTCTTGTTTGGCCAATATTCAATGCATTGTAGATGAGGGAACGGCGGCTTTTACGGCCATGGCCGACGTAAATACTGGGGCTGCTGTGCGTATTCAGGGCGATCTTGTGGCCTCTTTAGGTAAGGGGCAAAAATTTGAAGTGCGAGCCAAAGAACTGCTTGTTTACGGCCTTGCTGACCAAGAAAGCTTTCCTCTACAAAAAAAACGGCATTCCGATGAATTTTTGCGCAGCATTGCTCATTTACGCTCTCGCACCAATAAATATGGCGCCGCCTTCCGAATTCGTTCAGAGGCTGCCTTTGCTGTGCACGATTATTTTCGTAAAGAGGGGTTTTATCATGTACATACCCCCATTTTAACAGGCTCTGATTGCGAAGGGGCCGGCGAAATGTTTCGGGTAAGCACTTTGCCCTTGGGCGAAAAAGATGTGAGTAAAGATTTTTTTGGTAAAGAAGCTAATCTGACGGTGTCTGGCCAGTTGGAAGCTGAAGCTTTAGCCTTGGGTCTTGGCAAAGTGTATTCTTTTGGCCCTACCTTTAGGGCAGAAAATTCTAATACCCCACGCCATGCGGCAGAATTTTGGATGATTGAGCCAGAAATGGCCTTTGCTGATTTGCATGACGATATGAACCTTGGTGAGGGACTTACTTGCCATGTTATCGAGCATGTTTTACAAAAATGCGCCGAGGATGTGGCCTTGTTTAATAAATTTGTTGATACAGAGTTGGTGCAACGCTTGCAAAGTATGCTGTCTAAACCCTTTGTACGACTTTCCTATACAGAAGGTGTGGAAATTTTACAAAAATGCGGGAAAAAATTTGAGTATCCCGTGGCTTTTGGTACAGACTTACAAACAGAGCACGAACGCTATTTGGCCGAAGAGCATTTTAAGCATCCCGTCATTGTGTATGACTATCCAAAAGATATTAAGGCATTTTATATGCGCCTTAATGATGATGGCAAGACGGTGGCGGCCATGGATGTGCTGGTGCCACGTATTGGTGAGCTTATTGGTGGTTCGCAACGTGAAGATAGGCTTGATGTTTTGGAAAAGCGTATCACCGATATGGGGCAAAATGTGGCAGATTTTTGGTGGTATTTGGATTTACGCCGTTTTGGTAGTGTGCCTCATGCCGGTTTTGGCCTTGGCTTTGAACGCTTACTCATGCTTTTAACGGGCATTAGCAATATTCGCGATGTCATTGCTTTTCCACGAACACCGGGAAATATTGAGTTTTAGAGATAGTTGTGCGGTGCTATAAAATTTGCGTGTGTATTGTTACTGCGCTTCATGAGACGCTGTATGATGCATTGTGCAGCAAGCTCTCTTGGTAAGGGGGAGGGTTTTTAACGTCTTTAGGGTGCCTGCTTCCTTTATATTTTGGTGAAGAAATCTTTGGCACAATATTTGCTGTAAACCTTACACTTTTAAAAAACGGTTTGCAAAAGTTGGAAGGTTTGCAAATGAAGGGCGATGGAGGCATCGCCCTTTTTTTTGGGGCAGTCTTTCACTTTGGCACACATGTTGCTATATCAAGTTTAACTAAGAGGTTTGCAAAAGTTGGAAGGTTTGCAGGCTAAAGGGGCGATGGAGGCATCGCCCTTTTCGTTTTTTATGAAACATACGTTTTTACTACAGCATTTTTCTTTTATTCCCTTGAATCATAGACTTTTTTCTAGCCATTTTGCTTAACTTTCTTATAGTTGTCTTGCTTTTGTGCTAAGCTAGTTTTGCTATGGCACCTAGTGAGACCTCTGTACATGCATTGTGTAGGGCACTTGAAGCGTTGGAAACAACTATTTTAGCATTTCCATTTTGAATTTACGTACTCAAAGTGCTGAAGAGTGACTTGTTGCAGCTATGGATGCCCAAAAAATGGTGCCCAATATTTAGGCATAGCCCATAATGTGGGCATTTTTT
>CAYJDE010000079.1:0-10687 GCA_964368805.1 uncultured Desulfovibrionaceae bacterium | reverse complement strand
AATAAAAAATTGAGTTCCTCTTTTTAATCAAGAGCTTTACGTACAAATTCAGATTTTAAACCCATTTTACCAATACCTGGTATTTTGCAATCAATGTCATGATCTCCGTCAACCAAACGAATGTTTTTCACCTTGGTACCTACTTTTACTACGGCAGACGCTCCCTTTACTTTTAAATCTTTGATAACGGTAACGGTATCACCATCTTGCAGTATAGTCCCATTGGCATCACGCACAAGAGAACTTTCGTCACTTTCTGTGTCATGTTGATTCCACTCATGGGCGCATTCAGGACAAATAAAAAGATTATTATCTTCATATACGTATGGTGATTGACACTTGGGGCAAGGCGGTATTGTACTCATAAGATTCTCACTAGTTATGGGTTGTATTTGAAGCAGATTTTGCAACAACTGATAAGGCTTATTACGGTATAACTCTGGCTTTGAAACAATGTCGTGGCGTCAAAATGGATATAACGATATTTCCTACCAATGCCCGTAACCAAAGCACTATGGTACTACGGACGTGTCTTATCTGTGCTGAACTACTGACAAAGGATACAGCCAAACATGCCATCCTTCAAGCGCAAAAGCTGAACTTTAACATCTTAAGAAAATACTCATTTAATGAATTTTTTATCTAACAAGAGTCCTGCACATTATTTTTTAGAGTTGTCTTTGTGCTACTATACTACATTTTGCCTTTTTGAAACCTCTGCGCAATTCATTGCGTAAGGTCTCATGGAGCGCTGACGACAATCAATGCGACCAAAAATCAAGAATAGGCGTAGCTTTGCTTCGCCGTTAAGTCCGACCCAACGGGCGGCAAAGCCGTTTGCGTTTGCGAGGTATGAGCAATTACGCAAATCGAGAGCAAAGCAATTGATTTTTGTGCCTTTACCTCTGCATACGTTATTTTGCATTTCAAACAAATTTTCGAACTTTAGACATAAAACTCTATTTGAAAACAATTGTGCAGAGGTCTCAAAAAAGGGTTGTTACCCGTAAACATAGACTACAAACAACGAAAATATTCCATTCATTGACAAGGCATCAGATACAATGCTACCTTCAGACCTCGTGATTTTTATAACTTTCATAACACAGCGTCAGTACTGGAGAACATTGTGGACACAGCAGAAAAAGTCAATGCCTTTTTTATACCCACCATTACCCTCATAGGGGCAGGTTCCATAAAAAGAATCCCCAAAAAGCTTCGTGACCTTAATGCAATCAAACCTCTCATTGTTACCGATAAAGGCATTATACAAACAGGCATCTTGCAACAAGTGACACAGGTTTTAGAGCAAGCCCATATGCCCTATGCATTGTATGATGAAACGGTGCCCAACCCCACAGACGATAACGTAGCCCATGGTGTAAGCACCTATACACAAGAAGGATGCGATAGCCTTATTACCCTAGGCGGCGGCTCTGCCCATGATTGCGGTAAAGGCATTGGCCTTGTGGTGAGTAATGGCGAAAGCATTCACGCCTATGAAGGGGTAAATAAATCTACACACAATATCCCGCCCTATATTGCCGTCAACACCACCGCAGGTACGGCTTCTGAAATTACACGTTTTTGCATCATTACCGATACCACACGCAAGGTGAAGATGAGTATTGTAGATTGGCGCGTCACCCCCAATGTGGCCATTAACGATCCGGTACTTATGCTTGGCATGCCCACATCGCTCACAGCCGCCACGGGTATGGATGCACTCACCCACGCTGTAGAAGCCTATGTTTCCACCGACGCCACCCCCATCACCAACGCCTGCGCCGAAAAGGCCATCAGACTTATTGCCAAATATCTGCGTACAGCAGTCACGCAGGGAAGCAATGTAGAAGCGCGCGAAGGTATGTGCTATGCGCAGTACCTAGCCGGTATGGCTTTTAATAATGCCGGCCTTGGTTATGTGCATGCCATGGCGCACCAGTTGGGCGGTATGTATGACCTTCCCCATGGCGAATGCAATGCCATACTTCTTCCTCATGTGGCGCAATATAATTTGTGCGCCAATTATAGAAAATTTGCCAAGCTAGCCTTCTTGCTTGGAAGAGATACGCACGGACTCTCCATGGAAGAGGCCGCTGAAAGCTGCATTGGCGCCATAAAAGAGCTTTCAGCCTATGTTGGTATTCCACAGAATTTGCGCACTCTTGCCAAACGCTATGGAAAAGATTTTGATATAAATGATATACCTATCATGGTGCAAAATGCACAAAAAGACGCCTGCGCACTTACTAATCCACGTACGCTTACTGCAGAAGATATAGCTCAATTATATCACGCTGCATTATAAACCTTATTCATTCACAGTTGCCGTTTGTGTTTATTTATCATACTCACGAACACAAACGGCAACTAAAAAGCGTATAGCCCTGAAATAACATTTTGCGCTCGACTAGCTTTTTGCTGTTTAAAGCCTTTTGGGCCTTACTGAAAAAATTAGTGATAGCTTTTAAAATGAGTGCTTACGCTCAACAAATTACCCTTCTTTATATTTATTAAGCCAATAATGTAAGGTGTTATACAAAATATCTGGCGAAATGGGCTTTGTGATGTGGTCATCCATACCATGCTTTAAGCTTTTTTCCTTATCACCAGTCATAGCATGTGCTGACATGGCAACAATGGGTAACTTAGCAAACTTAGTGTTAGCGCGTATTTTTTGGGCGGCAGTTAATCCATCCATTACTGGCATTTGGATGTCCATCAGCACAAGGTCATAGGGCTTTTTTTCAAGCATATCCAGGGCTTCTTGCCCATTATTTGCTATTTCTATTGTATATCCAACGCTTTGCAAAAGTTCTTCGGCAATAATTTGATTAATTTGATTATCCTCAACCAATAAAAGATGCCCGTGATAGATTTTTGTAGTTTGTTCAACGCTAGCAACAGGCGAAACAATAGCCGCATTTCCCTCTGCAATCTTAAATATGGCTGTAAAGAAAAAGCTTGAACCATGGCCTGGTTTACTCTTTACCCATATATCCCCTTGCATCATATTAACAATCTGCTTTGAAATGGTAAGCCCAAGACCGGTGCCACCATATTTGCGGGTAATTGATGTATCAGCCTGTGAAAACGCCGAAAAAAGATTGGGAATTTGGTCTTCACTTAAGCCAATACCAGTATCTCTTATTTCAAAAAGGAATTGCAAATTATTATTTAAATGTTTTGTACTTGTAACTAAAACACTAATACTTCCTTTGCCTGTAAACTTAATGGCATTGCTAACTAAATTAAGCAAAACCTGCTTTAGGCGTAGAGGATCGCCCCAAATGGGAGTAGTAGCAAATTCTCCTTCATCTACATAGCATTGAAGTCCTTTATCTTCGATAGCATGTCCAAAAAGACTTTCCATTTCTGAACAAACATCGTGAATGGTAAAAAGAGTCGTCTCCATTTCAAGCTTGCCAGCTTCTATTTTAGAAAAATCTAGGATATCGTTAATAATACGCAAAAGCTCATTGGTGGAAAATAAGGCTTTTTGTAAATAATTTTGTTGCACTTTATTAAGGTTAGTGCTGGATAAAATATGTAGTATGCCCAAAATACCATTCATAGGGGTGCGTATTTCATGGCTCATGTTGGCTAAAAACTCACTCTTAACCATGGAACTTTTTTCTGCGGCCTCCCTAGATAATTCAATTTCTTTCAACAAAGCCTTAGATTCTCGTAAATCTCGAACATATACTATGTAAAGCTCTTCGTGTTCAATATAAGCATAAGTCAAAGTAACATCGATGGGAATATTTTCTCTATCTGCCCCAAGCGCCATCATTTCAAAGTTTGTTATAATATCTTTGCGCGCTTTTGAAAATTTTTCTGCAACAAATAGCTCGGAAGGCTGACCATTAGGCTGAACATCCGGAAAGTATCTCATAACTTTTTCGAGATATTCATCCTTCGTCTTAAAGCCTGACATGTGAACAGCTTCGTTATTGCAATCGACAACTTCTAATTGTGTATTTAATATGTTAATGCCTAGTGGCACTCCATTTAAGATGGCTTCAGTACGCTTTTCAGCCATTTGAGTTTTTTTAATACTTTCTTCAATTTCTCTTAAATCATGAACGAAGGACACAACCACATCTTGATTATTATGTTTAGCTTTAACAGCAGTTATTTCTGTTGGAATTTCATCTCCATCAGGGGTAAGTCCAATCCAGCAATTCTTAGCTGAGCCGTCAATTAAAGCTCTTTTTATGTGCTCCATCATTTTTTGTACAGACGCAACTCCGTCCGGCTGAAATGTAGGACAAAGTGTATAAAATTTTTCTTGAAACTCTTGTTTGTCACGCACTCCAAACACTTTTGCTACAGCTTTATTGCAATCCAAGAGGTTCGCATCTTTATCCCAAACCATAGTGCCAAAGGGGCTTGCATCAAGCATAACCCTTGTATATTCATCAGCTTCACGCATTTTACGTACATGTTCGTGTTGCTCTCGTAAATCTCTTAAAAAGACGAGCAAGACTTTTTCATCACGTATATAGCGTGGAATAAATATAGCATCTAGAGGAATTAACTCACCTTCTGTGTTTAATTGAGTCCAGTTTTTACGCAAATAACCTGATTCAAAAGCTTCTGTAAGATATTGTTTGGCTAGTTCCTCTGATTTTTCTCCATCTGGTTGAAATTCTGGAACTACTTCCCAAAAATGGCTAATAAATTCTTGAGGGTTATTAAACCCAAAAAGCCGTGCTGCCTCTTGACTTGCATCAAGCATTACATGATCTTTTGACCATACTTGTGCGGCTAATGGCATGGTATCAAGCATAGCCTTCATACGATCATTGCTAATTTGCACATTAATTTGAGCATCTTTCAACTCTATAATGCTGTTTGCAAGATTTGCCTCAAGCTCTTTTTGCTTAGAAATATCAACAAAAACTCCCACAAGACCTTTTTCACCCGTTTTAGCACTAAACCCCTTAGTCCAATACAAGGCTTGAGCAAGACTGTCTTCAAGCTCAAAAGTCGTTTCATAGTGTGTTTCTTTTGTATTTTCAATAAGATCTAAATCTTCTGTTTGATATTTTTTACGATCTTCTAAGGATAAATGCTGTAAATCAAGTACGGTAGTACCCAATAAGTCACTACTATTAATGCCAAAATATTGTTCATAGGCTTTATTAAGAACACAAAACCTTGCATCAGCGCTTTTAGCAAAGGTAGGAATGGGTATTTCATCAACAATGGCTTCAAAAAAGGCAAGTCTATGACGTGTGTCTTCAAGTTCAGCTAAGAGCTTACTATGCTCGTCAGAAGATATTTCAGCTTTTTTAGGATTAGTATTTAAATTTTTCATAATAATCTATTCCATTTATTTCTAGATAATGCAGACCTTATTATAAAACTGGCAATAACACAATAAAATTTTTCATTTTACGCAGAAAAGCATTGCGCACATTTCCCTTTTCCAAATCTTAGACATAAAACCATATTTGAAAGTACTTGCGCAGAGGTCTCGATATGAGGAAAACATTTTTTTTATTACTGTGCAGGTCTCCAATGGGCCCCTTCTCTTTACCAGCACTATCTTAACAACATCGTGTTTTTTTACTGTAGAAAAGCCATAAGAAGCAGCAATACTCCCTAAATGCAATATCTATTTACTACGCAATATATTGTATTTTCTCACAAAAAAAGCAGCATGTATTTATGTAAAAAAGTACATACAAAAGCTCAACAACCGTGACAATGTGTACACGTAGTTGTCACAAAGCCTGCTTAAAAATCACCACAAGTTGAAAACACATTCGGCTGTTCAATACATTTATGGAGATTTTTATGGCGTTCAAAAAAGTATCAAAGACGGTTATACTTGGTATGTTCATGCTCGTGGCATCGTTAGGTCTTGTGGGCTGTAATGAAAGTGAAACGGCAAGTAATGAGAAAAAGCCCATCATTCTTGCTTGGTCCCCCGGTGAGTCTACTGCAGACTACGCCCCCGCCCGTGAAGAAATCGGTAAATATATTACCAAAGCCACAGGAAGAGAAGTAGAACATAAACTTACCACGGACTTTGTTATTTCTGTAGAAGGCCTTGCCACAGGCATTGTGGATATAAGCTGGGTGGGCGCACAACAATATATTGAAGCTACCTCAAAATCCAAAAAGGTTAAACCACTCATGGTTAACTCTGGCCCTTCTGGTACTTTAGAAGACGCTCTGTATTATGGCTTAATCATTGCCAGAAATGAAAATGCGACACAATATAAGCAAGGGGATGCGTACTCTTTAGACCCCATCGAAGGTAAGGTTGTGTCCTTTGTAAGCAATAGCTCTACCTCGGGTTTTAAAGTTCAATCAAAAGAAATTATTAAACAATTCTCCCAAAAACCCCAATGGAAAAACATCACTGCCGACAACCTCATCGAGGGCGGCGAAGGCATGCTTTTTAAAGATGTCATTTACGGCGCTTCGCATCAGGGCTCTTTTGTCAACGTGCTTGCTCAAAAGGCAGAAATTGGCACCGTGGGTGACTTTGCCTTGGTGGCCTATGCCGACAGCATTGCCGGCACACACAATAAGCCCGGTGAAGTGTACCGTGTCAAAGAAGGTTCTTCTGCGCCTTTTGATAAATTTGGTGGCGTAGAGTTCACCGTTATCAGTGCCATTCCCGTGCTCAATGCTCCCTTTGCTTACAATAGCGACAAGCTGACTCCCGAAGAAGTGCAAGCCATTCAAAAAGTATTTTCTTCTGATGAAGTAACCAACAACACACAAATTTTCATCACCAAAGAAAGCGGAAACATTGGCATGTTCCACAAAAGCGGTAAAGATAAATTTGTGGTGGTGGAAGATGCATGGTTTGACGCTTTGCGCGATTAATTTACACCCATAAGGAAAGCATAAGACGGCTTATGCTTTCCTTACCTCGCGAGATAAAACATGAATTTATTAGAATTTAGAAATGTAAATAAAATTTACAATGGCACCACCAAGGCCTTAAGCGACATTAATTTTTCTCTCAAGCAGGGAGAATTTGTGTCCATCATTGGTTCTTCCGGTGCGGGAAAATCCACCTTATTGCGCTGTACTAATCGTTTGGTAGAAGCCACGTCCGGTGAGATTATTTTTGACGGAAAAGATGTGACCAAGCTAAATAAAAAGGCTTTGAAAGATGCCAGAACTCAAATGGGCATGATTTTTCAGCATTATAATTTGGTGGACAGGCTCTCAGTGCTGGAAAATGTACTGCACGGTAAACTTGGTACTAAATCAATGCTAGCAGGCATTATGGGCAGATATACCGAAAACGAAAAGGAAGAAGCCTTTGAAATATTAGACCTTATGGGACTTGCTGACCAAGCCTACAAGCGCTGTGACGAACTTTCAGGCGGACAAAAACAAAGGGTGGGCATTGCACGTTCCATTATGCAAAAGCCTAAACTGCTCATGTGCGACGAACCCATTGCATCCTTAGACCCAAGCTCGGCTAAGGTCATTATGGATATGGTAAAGCACATCAATCATCGTATGGGCATTACCTGCCTTGTAAACTTGCATCAGGTGGATGTGGCTCTTTCCTATTCTGAAAGAATTATCGGAGTAAGTGGCGGCGAAATTGTTTTCGATGGTCCCAGTACCGCTTTATCGCAAGAGCAAATTCATAAAATTTATAATTCCAGAAGCGGCGATTTAATTACTGATGTCAACGAGAAGGCAGCATAATGCACACGAAATCCCAAGATATTTTTAGAAAGCGTAATATAAGCTATTCCTTGTTTTTTATTGTGATTGTAGCTGTATATTACATTTCTGCCACGGTGACAGATTTTACTATGCTGGATGGTTTGGCTTCTTTGCCCAATGCCGCCCTGTGGCTTAGTAAAAATTTCATCCCCGATGCCAAAGCTTTTGACCGTTTACCCAAGATCTTGGAAAGCCTCTTTTCCACCATACTTTTAAGTGTAGCGGTGACGGTGGTTTCTGGCATTTTTGCTTTCACCTTTGCTTTATTTGGTTCCAATATTGTAAAAGGGGGCAAATGTCTAAAAAAAGCTGTGCGCATGACGGCGGCTTTTTTTAGAAATGTGCCCGATATTGTATGGGCCATGCTTTTGCTTTTCTCTTTTGGGCAAAGCGAAATGACAGGTTTTATTGCGCTCTCTCTCACCACCTTTGGTATGCTGACCCGTTCCTTCATAGAAACCATTGATGAAGCCAGTAGTGCCAGCGTGGAAGCCTTAGAAGCCACAGGAGCTTCTTTTCCCCAAATAGTATTCCAAGCCATCATACCATCCACCATAGCCGGTATTATTACTTGGATTCTCTATATGGTAGAAACCAATATCCGTGCCTCTACAGTCATTGGTATTCTTACCGCCACAGGCATAGGATATCTTTTTGATTTATATTACAAAAGACTAGATTACGGTTCTGTAAGTCTTATCACCTTATCCATTGTGGTGGTGGTCATTCTTATTGAAGCCATATCTAACAAAATTAGAAGGGTGATATTATAATGAGTTCTGTAGCTATGAATGAAGGCATATTGCCTCTTGGAAGTGGTCATGTTCCTCATATTATTGTGGAACAACAGTTTAAAGACACTCACATTGTCAGAAACAGGAAGGGAAGTATTGTTATTTCTTCCAAAAATGCCAGTACCCTGACCATTCGTTACACTTTGCTAACGCTCTTTGCCTTAACCATCTATGCTTTTTTTAATTTTAATTATAAAGAACTGCAAGTGGGGCAAGCCATCATAGATACCTTTGTTAATATTGGTACAGCATTTTTTAATCCCAAATTAACCTATGTAAATTTTTGGCAAGCCTTGCATCAAATTGGCATCACCTTTGCCATGGCTATGCTAGCCACCATTTTTGGGGCTTTTTTCTCTTTCTTTTGCGCCCTTGCCTGCGCCAGCAATATTGCGCATCCCAAGTTTTCTTATATTATGAAGAGTTTTTCTTCCTTCATCCGCGCTGTGCCCACCATTTTATGGGTCTTTATTTTCGCCGTATCTGCCGGACTTGGCAGTGTGGCTGCCGTGGTGGGGCTCACCTTTCACAGCATAAGCTATCTTATTAAAGCCTACTCTGAAGCCATTGAAGAAATTGACTTTGGTACCATAGAAGCGCTGCGTGCCAGTGGTGCTTCCTATTGGCAAATAGTCTTTCAAGCCATTGTGCCTTCATGCATTACGGGGATGATTGCGTGGACCTTCATGCGCTTTGAAATCAACTTTGCCAATGCTGTGGCCATGGGTGCTGCCGCCGGTGCCGGAGGCATAGGCTATAATTTATTCATGACAGGAAGCTTCTATTTTGACCTACGTGAAACGGGCTGCCTAACTTTGCTTATTGTGGCAACTATCATCGTACTAGAAATGATTTCCACCTACCTTAAAGAACGTGTCCGTTAACAAAGCATTGAAAAGGGGCCAACTACTGCGTCAAAGTAAAAGTGCAAACCACTTATGTGTTTGTATACACGCATATCTTGCGTTTTTACTTTTCCTTGTATTTCAAACTTTTTGAACGCTTTGCAATAAATATATTTGACGTATTTTATTACAAAAATTGTAATAAAACTTTTCCAGAGTCTGTTAGGAGATAACAACAGAATGAAAAAACAAAAGATGTTTAGTATTATGGCGGCTTGTGAAGCAAGCATTGTTGAAGCCATGGCGGAGAAAATTTCGTCTAAATACCCTGTGACTATCATTAAAAAGCCTTCCAAAACGCTGACCATGATTAAAATGCGTGAGCCCGTGCAGCGCAGTCTTTTTTACCTTGGCGAAGTTATGGTAACAGAAACCATAGTGGAAATGCAGGGCATTAAAGGTATGGCTGTAACCATGGGAGAAGATTTTGACAAAGTGCTGGCCATGGCCATTGTGGACTGCGGTTTTAATAATGCCTTTCCTGAAATGGCAAGTATAGAAGCTGAGCTTGAGGTCCAATATATACAGCAAACAAATCGCAAAGAAAAAGAAAATGCCCTTCACTTAAAAACCATGGTAAATTTTGATTCCATGAGCGTGGAGGAAATGTCATGAAACTTTTACACGCCTTTGACGATGTACATGACGGACAACAGCTCTTTCGCAAAATTTTAAAGGCCATGTCTAATCCTTTAGTAAAAGTGGACATAAGCTGCGAAGTGGACAAAATATCCGGTCAAGATAAGGAAGAACAAGCCGTAGCCTTCACCCTTATCAATAATGAAACCACCTTTTGCTCTTTTAATCATAAAGAATTAGACAGCGCCATTTTATCCGTAACGTTGTCTAAGCGTGTGCCCTGCTCTGAAGCTGACTATATTTTTGCCCACACAGAAGAAGATATGTTGCAGACGGTAGAAAATGCCAAATGTGGTACTTTACTTAATCCGCATAAGTCTGCCACCATCATAGTGAAAATTCCCAGTACACAAGATTGTACCCTCACCATGTACGGCGCTGGCATTAAAGATACCATAAGTCTTGAAACAAATAGCCTCGTGCAAAAAACCCTACAAAAAAGGGATAGTATGTACTTTGAATACCCCACAGGCTTAGATTTTATATTTATCAATGACAATAAAGAACTTTTTGCCGTTCCTCGCTTAACACGCATGGTGGAACAGCACAGCGTTGCGGAGAAAAAATAAATGGCCTACGTAGCAGTTTCCGGTGGTAAAGAAGCCATTGAAGAAAGCATTAAGCTTTTAGAAT
>CAYJDE010000078.1:8398-10738 GCA_964368805.1 uncultured Desulfovibrionaceae bacterium | reverse complement strand
GCAAAGGCAGGTTGTTTGGCTCTTGGTTCAAAGCGTAATAAAAAAACACGTCTGACGCAGTAGATTATCTTTTTTCAACAGTCTGTTAACGGGCTTTAATGGATTCAACCATGGTCGGTTCACCCTGTGCATCGATGAGGATGAAATCTTCCTGAGTAATCTGCACCTCTACGGTTTCGCCTAAATCATACCGTTCTAAGCCAAAATAACTTTTTTTGTTTTTGGCGTAAAAAACCATGATATCCCATAGCTGTACTGTGTCTTGTAAGTTAAGGGTCAGGCTTTGTCCTTTAAGCATAGGGGCTTGCAAAAGATTTTGGCCAATACTTTCTGAACTACTGTCTGCAAAATACAGCATAACCAAGGGGCGCGGGCTTAAAGAAGTAACTTTAAGCATTTTTGCTGTAGCCGTTGTGCCATGGGCTACGCAGCAAAGGCAAAGGGCCAGGGTGAAAAAGAAATATTTTTTCATAATGCCTCCTACAGTATCTTAGTCTTTTTTGAATATTATCTTTGGCATAAAGGCTTATAGGCGCAATAGGCACAAAATGCATGGTTGTGTGGTAAAAATACCGTTGCGCTATGCATATGCTGCACCACAAAGGTCAGCAATGGCGCAATGCGGTCTTCAATAAGATCTTCGCGGCCTTGCTTATCACCAAAAAGGTATACTTCCTTGCCGCTGTCTTTTAGCTCCACCCACGCTGCATCTAACACTGGCTCTGCACAGGTATGGGCGCACATATGAATATAGCTTGGCAATTGTACCGAGGTGAAAGCTTCAGCCACCTTTTGCAAAACCTCGTGACTATTTTTGGCCGTGGGAGACCATAACTGGATACTTTCCCATAAGTCCATGTCTTCCCATGCGGCGGGATGGTTTTTCACACTACCTGTTTTATAATCAAGCACCATAAGCCCTTTTTGTGGCCCTGTGGTAGGACTAATATGACAGCGTTTGTCAACCCTGTCTACTTTACCTTTTATGCTAAATTTTTCCCCTTGTAAGCCAAAGATGGGGGCGCACAGCTCTTTTTCCAAAGCAAAAATATGCACAGTATCGGTGCCGATTTGTTTGGCTTGGGCCTGTAAATAGCGGCGCAAGCGTACAGGGACAGCCATACGCAGCAACATGAGGCTGGCAGTAGGTAAATTTTTTTGTAAGGAATCATTTGCAAGTAATTGTTCAAAAAGACGTTCCATAGCTTCTGGTTGCAAGGCCGAAAGAGGCATGTCTTTTCCTTCCCAAGGTTTATAGGCTTGATGAAGAACATCGTGTAAAAGAATGCCTACCCCTACGGCATCTTCCCCTTCATTAACACTATCTAATTCTTGCAGTTTATAGATATTTTGCAAAATAAAGCGATAGGGGCATTGAAGATAATTGTTAAGCATGGTGGGGGAAATTCCCGAAGAAAGTATACCTTGAATCCTTTTTTGAATTTCCGGTGTGTTGGCGATATATTGCGCTTTTTTGCATACGGGTGTCACGGGGCTTGCCAAGGTGCGCAACGGCGGCGTGTTATGCTCAATGATACGCCCCAATTGTTGTTCTTCTTCCCACAAAAACGTATCCACAAAACGGCTACGTATTTTTTTATCATCCAAAAGCCCAGAACTTTGTAAACCCTCTTGCCAATAAAAATGTACTTCCTTGGCTGAAGCCAAAAGGCGATGCAGAGTATGGGCCATAACTCGTTCTCGTTCTTGCAAACCGGGTAAACCTATGACACGACGTAGGGCTTCGGGCAAAAGAGGGTCTTGATTGCTAAAGCCAGGTAAGGCATCGTCGGTGGCGTCTAAAATAAGTACTTTATCAAAATGCAAAAGCCGCGTTTCTAACATGCCCAACACTTGCAAGCCTTGTAAGGGATCAGCCTCAAAGGGGACGCGTTCTGCTTGTATGCATTGGCGGCATAGAGCAAAAAGCGTGGCTTGTGGCAAAGGCTCATGGGCCAAAGCAGAATTTTTAAGGGCAGGCACCACACGCTGCATAAGTCTGTATAAGCTTTCAGCATCAAGGGGATGCCGTTGCCAAAAGGCTTTGCCGCAATGTAAAAGCAATTGACACACCTTGGCCAAAGCTTCACCAAGGGCATAGGTGGTTTTTACCGTGGTAAAATTATCCAACAGGCAAGTAAATACGTTTTTTAACGTGACGATGTCTTGTGTGCTGACCAGCGGCATACCTGTGCGCTCTTGCGGTACTTGTAAGGCTTCGTAAAGGTCGTTGAGCAGGATAAAACGCTTACCTTTTCGTACCAAGCGTTCCATATGCTGTAAAATGGGACGCAAAGAACCGCTGACTAAAGAGGCGGAGTCATGGACGCTGTGTTGTGC
>CAYJDE010000078.1:6154-8298 GCA_964368805.1 uncultured Desulfovibrionaceae bacterium | reverse complement strand
GATGTTTTTGAGGTATTTTCCACAGGGCGACAATTTTCTTGCAAGCGTAAGAGGGCTTCTATCAAGCTAAATAACGAAGACTTTTCCAAAGGGTAGCCCATGGACACATTGAAATTTTGTTGTGGTAAGTGATGCAATGTGGGCATGAGTAAAGCTGGGGAAGTTAAAACCACAGCAGTGCTTTGCTCTGTGTGTAGGTTGTCTGTAATGCTTTGCTTTGATGTGATATTTTGTGCTGGATCACGTTGTTGTGCATGTTGTTGCGGCAATGCGCTTTGACGCAAGCCCTCTTCAGAGACAGCATCGTGTAAGGTTTTTTGCAAAGCTAAAAGTTGCGAATGCACATCATACCCTGCTATAAAGTGCATGCGCGGGGCATGCTCACGAGAAGGTACGATAATTTGGCCCTGCGCATTCCAGCGTTTCATCCATGCACTGTGTTCTTGGCAGGCCCAATGGATGTCTGCTGTCTGTGTAGAGCCGTTGGCAATACGAGGGTCCGTATGCAAGCAGATGTGGGCCCCTTGTTGCCAAAAGCTCCGTAACAGGACATCTTCCGCAGCGGTGAGGGTGGAAAAGCCTATGAAAAAGACGTGATGATTTTCCTGCTCATTGGGACAAAGTAAAGGGGGGATGGGCCCCAATGTGTGGCTATTATGGGTAACGGACGCATTTTTTTGTAAATGTTCGGCAATGCGCAATGCATTTAAACCCGCAGTGCTAGCTTGCGCTTGTTGTAAGAGAGCCAAATACTTTTTATGAATGCGCCCAAGCACACCTAAAAGGGCTGCAGCCATGGCGGAAACTTCTCCTTCCATGGCAGGCATATCATATACAGGTAGCATTTGGTGCATATACTCTTCAAAAAGTGTACTAAGCCGTATACCCCACGGCAAAAAAGTGGCTAAATCCATATGCGCAAAGAGGGTTACGTACTCCTCTTGGTAATGGGACAAAGGTTGCTTGTCAGAGGCATGTAAGCTTTTTACCGCTTGATACAGCAAATACACACTATCCAAAAGTTCTATGGTACGGGGGGGCATAGTGCCCATGCCCAAAAAGTGCTGTTGACGCACTTCTTCTAAAGTTAGCATGCGTGGCAATAAAAGAGGCCCGTATGTAGCGGCTTTTTTTTGGAAAATTTCTGTTAAATAGCGTCGTGGCCTGCTATGTGGCATAATAATGGTAGCACGGCTCATGCCCTTTGGGTCCATAGTTTGAACACCATTCTTGCTTTGGCATTGCTCCATAATATAGGCATGCACATGCTCTAAAAAAGGCTGGTCCCAAGAAAATATGGCAAAAGGGGATTGTTGTGATGAAGGCGCAGATGGTAAATCCAGTAAAGAAAGAAAAGAAGCAGACATTAGCGCACTCCTTGCCATTGCGGTGTTGTTGTGGCTTTTGATAGCCCTTGTTGCAAAGATACCATGCGACATATTTGTAAATCAAGATAGATAATAAGTCCTTGACTGGGGGGTAAGAGACTTTGTGCCAAGGCTGTCGGCATGGCGATGGAATGCAAGCCCGTATTAGTGCAAGGGGCCGTATTGTTTGTCATGGTGTCAAGTAGCTGCAAGTAGGTGCGCACTTGCTCTGCATATTCTGAGTTTTCTTGACCGCTTTTAAACTCTATGACCCGCCAGCCATAACTTGGACTTGTTGCGTCTTTTGCCTTTTCCGGTGGCAAAAGCAAATCGACCCTGTATAATTTTCCTGTGGCATCTATAAGGCCTTGTTCGGGAAGCCCTTTTTGGGCCCATGCCTGTACTTCAGGCAATTGGGCATACCAGAGTAATGCCTTTTGCAACTCTGCCTCCAAGGCAGGGTTCGATGTTATGGGTAGGGTAAAACTTTCTATGCCCCATTGTATGGCTTGGCGCACCACATCTTGTAAGATGTTTTCTTCCAAATGCTCTTGCCACATACTCTGCAAAATTTCCAAGCAATGGTGCATGAGTAAGCCACGATTTTTAGGGCTGGGGCCACTGTGCAAAAGCAGTTCTTTTAAAGGATCACGGAAAATCTTTAAACGGGGTAGCCAGCTCATGAGCGGTGTTGCGTGCTCCGTATCCAGCGCAGTTTTTTGTGCAGAAAAAGCGCTGTCTACAAAGTCAAGAGCTTCGCCAGATTTGTCAGCCTCG
>CAYJDE010000078.1:3207-6054 GCA_964368805.1 uncultured Desulfovibrionaceae bacterium | reverse complement strand
AGCTTCGCCAGATTTGTCAGCCTCGCATATGCCAACTTTGCCAGATATGTTTGCCGTGGTAGATTCTTCAGGCATAACAGACGCAAGACATGCCGTAGATGACATGGCCTTGTTTTCTGCCAAAACATGGGCCTTGGACGGTACTTGCTCCCTATTTTCTGACATGCTTGTCATGTCTGGTATGTCTTGCGTCAGGGATGCTGCTACCTCATGCGTCTCTGGTGCTACTGCCAAAGAGGTTGCATGGCCCATGCCTTCTTCAACGATGGCATACCCTCTTTCCAAAGGAAGGGACAGCTCGAGCCCTTCAAAAAGCACATCAAGGGCCGCAGAAAAGTTTCTTCTTTTTTGCGTTTCACAACTGGCGTGAAAGAAATATAATTCTTCTTGGGCTCTGGTACAGGCCACATAAAACACATTGAGGGCTTCTAAAGCTTGCTGGGCTTGCGCTGCATAATAGGCTTGCCCTGCTAGTTTGGTACGAGGAATAAGCATGTGCAAGCCTTGGGCCTCATGTACCACATAGGCTTCTTTATCTCTATTTTCAAGATTCATACGGGGGATAATCACCACAGGAAATTGTAATCCCTTGGATTTATGCACTGTCATAATGTGCACAGCATCCAAATTACTGGGCGTAGGGGCTTTTTCCTTGGTGCCTTCTTTTTCCCAATAGTCAAGAAAAGTACCCAAGGTGGCATGGCCTCGTTGTTCTGCTCCGTATATAATCTCTAAGAAGCGGCGTAAAAAAGTTTGCTCCTTGGTAAAACGCTGTTCAGCTTTCCACAGGCTATACCATTCTTGCATACAATTATAGGGGCTAAGCAATTGTCCTTTTCCATAAAAAGGGGCAAAATATCGTTGCCAAAAATGCGGCCATTTCTCTTTAAAAGCGAGATACAAGGGGCGACTCTGCCCATATTGTCGTTCTTGCAAGATGAAATTTTGTAAATCGTGTTCTGTAGGCCTTACGCTGTCCCATGCGTCATCTGCAGCCTGCCAAGTCTGTTCTTGTTGCACGCAGGGCATAGCATCTGTATGTGCTTCATGGGTAGTACAAGGAGAAGGACTTGCTTGTGTGGGGGCAGGGCGTAAAGCGCAGGACAAAAAACTGCCGGTTAACAGGGTCCAAAAATGCAAATCATCTTGAGGATTATTAAGAAAGTGTAAAAAAGCCACACTTTCCTCTATAAGTGGATGGGTATGCAATAAAAGGCTATTTTCAGTAATGGCAGGAATGTTCCATTCTAAAAGCCATTGGGCCATGAGGGCAGCGTGTTCATTTTTGCGTACTAAAATGGCTATATGCCCCCAAGAGCGTCGCTTTGCCAAATCATTGAGTAAGAGGTCTTGCAACAATACATAAAGAGTTTCGTCAAGTTCGCTCATATTTTTTGTTGGCACGGGGGTAAAGCGCACATAGCCCCCTTGGGCATGCTCTTTAACCTTTTGGCTTGCACCAGTAAAGGTATCTGTAAGGGTTTTGACGCAGGCTTTTAGGATATCGTGTGGGCAATCGCTAGACACTAAGGGGCTAAGCACCGCTTCGGCCAGTAGGGGGTCGCTTAAGGCAGAAAAAAGTGTGTTATTGATGGTGACAATGGTTTCACGACTACGCCAATTAGTGGGCAAGCTTTCCTTATTGGGGGTACACATGCAAGTAAGTTCCGGCGTATGTAGCACTTCATCAAAGAGGGCCGCATCACCCCCTCGCCAGCCATAAATGGCTTGCTTTACGTCACCCACCCATGTGAATGAGCCGCCATGAGAAAGGGTTTCAATGAGTAAAGGGCGCAAGGCATCCCATTGTTCACGGTCGGTATCTTGAAATTCATCCAAAAGAACATGTTGCAAGGCATTACCCAGGCGACATAGGGCCGTGGAAACGCCGTATTCAAACTCTAGAATATTTTTGGCTAAATGAGGAATTTTTGCGTGAGCCAATTTTTGTTCTTGATTGGTAAAGGTCAGCATTTTTTGGGAAATTTCTCGAGAAAGCTCCACAAAAGGGTAGAGGGCCATAGCACTTTGCACATGAAGGCCATAGTCCTGCATCTTTTTCACGCTACAGATTACGTCAAAAAAAGTTTTTTCTGCCAAAGCCGAGGCTTTCCCCTTGCTGGCCTTTAAAAGACATTGGTCAAAACTGGTTTTGTTAACATAGGCACTTGTACAGGCACTGACATCCCCATGGGCGCATTTTTGAAAAAATCCCAAGGCATGGTTGCTCAATTGCAGCCCTTCTTGCTGGGCCACATCTAGCATGGTTTGGCCGTAATTTTGAAAATCTCCAAAGGTGCGAGAGTATAAAGCCTCAAGGTCTGCATAGGGGCTAAGTGTGGAAAAGTCTTGAGTCAGTTGCAAAATGGCTAAAGGGTACAGCGCCTCTACCATGGCTCCCCCCACCATGAATCCCTTTATATTTTTATGATATAGTAAAGATTGGCACACATTTTTTAATAAAGACAACATGCGGGCATCGCCGTATTCGGCTTGCTCTAATAAGGTGTCCAAAATGGGGTCCATAAGCTCTTGATTATTAAAAGAGGTTTCAAAATCCGGTGCCAAACCCAAGTCAAGGGCCGAGGTGCGCACAATAAGGTGCAGCAAGCTGTCAATGGTACGAATATTTAAGGCACTGTATTGCCGTAAAATAATATCAATCCACGCTTTGGCCTTGGCATTGTCCATAATGGGCGGTGCTTTGGCAGGCTTTGTATTGGGCAAAGAAGGTGCTTTGTGTAAAGCCAGCTCCTTTAAACTTTTTAGTACCCTTTCCTTCATCTCTTTGGCGGCCAAATTGGTGAAGGTAACAGCCATGATGTCGCCCCAAGAAGTTTGTGGTTT
>CAYJDE010000078.1:0-3107 GCA_964368805.1 uncultured Desulfovibrionaceae bacterium | reverse complement strand
TTTAGAAGTTTGCGCTTTAGACAATTGTGTTTCAGAAACAGAAGAAGTGCAAGAAGCAGAAGGGGGCTCGGTAATGGGGGCTATGTTATCATCACCCTGCATTTGCATAGGCAGAGGAGAAAAAGGGCATTGCGGCGTATGGGCCTTAAGCGGGCTTTGGGCAAGTAAAGATAAAAAGCGTTGCGTAAGATAGTGGGTTTTACCAGAGCCGGCAGAGGCTTTGACTTGTTGCATATGCGGTGCAGACATGGCTTTTTCTCCTCTGTGTAGCGTTGTATACCATTACTATGGCGTTTCTACTTTGTATGTATACATTCAAGGTGGAAACGCCATAAGAAGTAAAATACATTTTATTCCGGCAACATACCTTTTAGTAATCCTTGACCGGTAGATTCAAGCACAGCACGCCATAAATCAGAGTTAATATTTAATTTGCGACGTTCTTGTGTGACCAAGTCCAAAGGCAGGTGCACAAATTGTTCTTGTAACTTTGCCACCACCATATGCGTGCGTCCGGCCATGGCAGCGTGTACGGCATGCTGCCCCAAAAAGCCGCAATAAACACGGTCATTGGCATTGGCCGGTACCGATCGAATCATATAGCTGGGATCTACGGTTTTTAACACATAAGGAAAGTTTTTTTCAGCAAAATATGTTTTTATTTCACTTTTTAACAAGCTCATAATATCGCCAAGGTCGGCATTGCCCGAAGCATCGGTGCTGTTGGAACTTTGTAATAAATGCTGCCCTGCGCCTTCAGCCACCACAATAACCGCATGACGACGAGCCCGTAAACGCCCTTCCAAAGCCTGTAAGATGCCCCCTTCCCCGTGCAATGTAAAGGGAGCTTCTGGCACCAATACAAAGTTCACATCTTTTAATGCCAACGTAGCTTGTGCGGCAATAAAACCGGACTCACGCCCCATAAGTTTAACCAAACCCACGCCATTGTGTGAACAAATGGCTTCGGTATGGGCAGATTGAATGGCCTGAGTGGCTTGGTCTACCGCTGTGTCAAAACCAAAAGACTTGGGCACAAAGTGAATATCATTATCAATAGTTTTTGGGATGCCAATAACAGAAATGCGTAAGCTACGTGATTGTACTTCACGGCTAATGGCACTAGCAGCTTTCATGGTGCCGTCGCCACCAATGACAAAAAGAACGCTAATATTCATACGTTCAAGGGTATCAACAATAAGTTCTGGCGACTGCGGCCCCCGTGAAGAGCCTAAAAACGTGCCTCCAAACATATGAATATCTGCCACCTTTCTAGGTGTAAGTTCGGCCACAGCATGCCCATAATCGGGAATAAAGCCTTCAAGGCCATAACGAAAACCTAACACGCTAGGTACATGATAAGCATGATGGGCTTGCATAACTAGGGCACGTATAACATCATTGATGCCAGGGCACAGGCCTCCGCAGGTGACAATGGCGCATTTGGCCCGAGAGGGGTCGAAATATAAATTTTTCCGTGGACCTGCCGCTTCAAACTCCATGAGCTTTGGTTCTACCAATGAGCTGCACAATTCGTCATCCACATAAATTTTTAATTTTTGGTCATCACCCCACATGCGATAGGGCAACTTCGACTCAATTTTACACTGGCCAAGAAGGGTTATATCTGTAGAAAAATCTCTATCCATATGCATATGATACTCCTTTACGTTTTTACACACCTTAGGAAGAAAAAAATTATCATCAGAGATTTCTGCACAATTATTTTAAAATATAAAATTTCATATAAAAGAGGAGAGTTTTTTTATAGAAATTTTACGTGTGCAGAGGTAAAGGCTCAAAAGTCAATCAGTTAACGGCGCAAGCCAATTGCGCAGAGGTCGCAGCATAGCAGTCCGTAAAAAAATACCCTCTGCGATGGCAACAATAAAATCTACCATCAAGATCTGTGTCAAGTATGCTGTGATGTTTGAATTTTTTTCGATTCATCACAGCAGACACTTTTTAAACGGATTGATTACAATCGACTTTTGTAACAGACTGATAGGCACAATTTAGGCATGCGGCAAATTGAGGCTTTGCGCTCTTTCAGCCATGGCTGTTATGGAAAGCTTTAAAAAAGTGTCTAAATCAAGACCAATTTTTTCACACTCTTTAATATTTTCTCGGCTAACACTGGCAGCAAAAGCTTTATCTTTCATTTTTTTCTTTAAGCTTTTAGCTTCCATGCCGCTAATGCCTGTGGGGCGTACTAAAGCAGCCGTCACCACAAGGCCGGTAACACTTTCACCACATCGTAAAGCAAAATCTAAGGCATTTTGCGCTTCATGGCCGTTCATTTCGCCATTATGCGCTTTAATGGCATAGAGTGCTTCTTCAGGAAGCTTTCCTTCCAATAAAGTGCAAGCCACAAGGCCATGCTTTTCTGGGGTTGCGGCTGTTTCAGCATAGTCCACATCGTGTAAAAGACCGGTAAGTCCCCAAAGGGCCACATCTTCTTGAAGGTGCTTTGCTAAGGCTTCTAGCACCGCCTCTGAGGCTAAGGCATGCTGCAGTAAAAAGGCTTCGGTAGTATGGGCTTGAACCAAGGCCAAAGCCTCTTCACGGGTAATATATTGTGACATGATATATCCTTAAAATAAAAAACGTCACCAAATGGCTCTATGCAATGCATTACGCAGGGTTGTTGAGCAATTGGTGCCCGTCAAACCTAGGGTATTTAAAGCTCCTTGGCAAGCAGAGACCTCTGCGCAATGCATTGCGTAGGGTCTCACGGAGCGTTGACGACAGTTACTGC
This sequence comes from uncultured Desulfovibrionaceae bacterium, assembly GCA_964368805.1. Taxonomy (GTDB): domain Bacteria; phylum Desulfobacterota; class Desulfovibrionia; order Desulfovibrionales; family Desulfovibrionaceae; genus CAYJAD01. The sequence continues at coordinate 349 of CAYJDE010000078.1, read as the reverse complement.
GACCAAAAATCAAGAATAAGCGTAGCTTTGCTTCGTCGTTAAGTCCGACCCAACGGGCACAAATCGAGAGCAAAGTGATTGATTTTTAGCCTTTACCTCTGCACTTGATTTCACATTTCGAACAAATCTTCAAATATTAGACACAAAGCTATATTTGAAAATAACTGTGTAGAGGTCTTAAGCAAGTAAAACGCAATAAGACCTTGCATAATGAGTTACACAGATGTCTCATTTTTTCAAATCATATTTTATGCGCCACGATTTTTCTTTTCAAAGACAAGGCGCTGACGCCAGAGGTTTTTTTGAAGGGGAGAGTCTGAGAGGGGAAGCTTTTTTTTCCTAAAAAAAG
>CAYJDE010000077.1:7638-10756 GCA_964368805.1 uncultured Desulfovibrionaceae bacterium | reverse complement strand
TTGCCGCCCGTTGGGTCGGATTTAACGGCGAAGCAAAGCTACGCCTATTCTTGATGTTTGGTCGCATTGACTGTAGTCAAAGCTCCATGAGATCCTACGCAATTCATTGCGCAGAGGCTTCAAGCAGAGAACGGAAATTGGGGCTGAAATTTTCTATGAACGCACCATATTGTGCAGTATTTTTTAAAAGCTGATTAGGCGTACTGAGAACGATGCAAATGAATGCCACTTTTGTGTAAGCGGGGCGGCGGGAGTGCAAAGGGTGGCTAGGGTGACGTAGTCATCCTTAGCCACCCTTTGCTTTAATGAATTATTTTATTGAGCAATGGGGTAGATATTTCTATAAATATCTGTACCTGCACTATTTTTAACTTCTAGTATGATTTGAGCATTGGTGAGATCGTACTTTTTATCAAGAGTGGTCACAAGTAAGGAGCTCTTAAAGTGAGAGATTTTATATTTTCCGGCATCGGCGGGACGGGTGGTAAGGCGTATGCTTTCCCCTGTGTTTAAAATAAGAACGCTGGTCACTTCGCCGCTGATGCTTTCTCCGCTTTCATTGCGCAAATCAAAACTGGTGCGCAATTTATTTCTTCCTTCAAGTGTACTGGAAACGTTTTGAACAATAATTTCTTTAGTATCGAGGACAGGAAAAACATCGTGTCCGGGACCGTCCTCGTCAGAGGTATTTGCCGTATTAGCTTGAAGGGCAGAGCCCGCAGGATTTTTTGCATTGCCTGAATTTGTTTGGCTTGATTTTCCAGAAGAATTACTGTTTTGTCCGCTGCTGGCGGGGTTTTTGGCAATATTTTGCGCTAAATTTTCTGTAAGTGCATTCTTGACAGAATACTGCGTATGCAACAAGGCTTCTAGGTTGCTTAGTCGTTGGGCTGTATGTTCAAGCTTTTGATTTTCCCCTTCAAGGTCGACGATGGTACGTTTAAGTAGCGCATTTTCTTTCCACAGATAATACCCTCCAGCCACGGCACCTGCCACTAAAAAAGGGCAAAGAATAAAAAAAGCCATGAGTGCACGAAAGCGAGAACGGTGCATACGTATACGCTTGCTTTCTCCACTATCTCGCATAAGAATAATATTTAATTTTTCTCGTGAGGCAACCATGGATTCTCCTTATTTACCTGTATTTATTGTAAAAGAGGTTAAAAAGCTTAAGGCGCACTTTTTGTCCACACTTCATTTTGTATTTTCCAGCCGTCTTTGGTGGGAATAAGCAAAAGCGTTTTCGTGCCTACATCCCCTTTATTCTTGCTGTCAGTATATTCTTGAACCATATCTACGGCAATGCCTTTGGGAACAATTTGTACACGTATACCGCTGAGCACAATTTTGGCGGGGGCAGCTTTAGCCCAAAGTTTTTCTTTTTGTTTAGCTATGCCTTTTTTATTCCTATCGCCTTGGCGGGCAGTAGAGGCGTAGTGCCGCATATAGGCTTCCACATTGCCCGAAAGCCAATCGGTGCGCCATTCTTCTATCATGGTGTCAATGCCGGAAGATATTTTTTCTAAGTAAGCCACTTGTAAAGTGACAGGGGTTTCTTTCCAGTCAGAGGCAACAATGCGCCATCTTGCGTCAAGGCCGGTGCCGGTTTTTTGCCAAAAAAGCGTATGTTCACCTTCTAAAGGCTTTTTCCCTGGCACAAAAATCCATTGCTTAATGGTGGCGGCCAGCACTTCACCTTGCTTATAGCTGCGCACCACAATGGTGGGGTCTGACACAAGCATCTCTACCCAAGCACTTTTAAAGTACGGGGCCATAATTTTCTTTAATTGTCTAAAAGCATTGGTATAATGCTGGCCAGCGGCCTTTCCGTACCGTTCTTGATCGTAAAAGGCAAAAAAGGCCTTACTGTCTTTTTCTTGCCAAGCCTTGCGCCACGCCTTGATGTCTTCTTGAATTTGATAGCGCAACGTTGGGGTCAGCGTAATGGGCCTTACGGGGGAATCCGTATTTTTTACTGTGTTTTCAGCCAAGAGAACATCTTTACTCTCTGCCTTTTCTTGCGCTTTTTGTGCCGGTACGGCATCTATTTTTTCCAAGGGTTTTTGCTGTTGCGCAGCCTTTTGGGCATCTGCTGTTAAAATGGGTTCGCCATCGCCAATGGGTGTCGGCTTAGTCTCATTTTTTTCTGGCATGGCAAGAGGCGGCGCTGCGGGCTTTTCAGTGCCTATACTACTGGGGCTAGCATCACTTTTTTGTCCGTCATTGGTGGCCACCAGTTCCCCTTTTTTGAAAGCGGCTTGTAAACCTAAATTGCTAGGAATCCATTCCATGCCCACAATACGATAGACATTATCGCTGTCTTTTTGCCAATAGAGACGGCGAATGCCCTCGGTGGAAAGGTTGGGGGCACGGTAAAATTGCTCGCTCCAAGTAACCCAATACCCTGGGCCTTCAAGTACGTGTACTTCTTTATTGTAAATATTTATCCATTTAAGCCGCTTAAAAAGTCGCTCTTTATTTTTTTTAAAGGCAGTAAAATTTTCTGTGGCTTTGGTATAAGAGGTACTATTATAAAAATCGAAAAAACTTGCTGAACGACCGGCCCAGGCTTGGGTCCATTGTTCCATGCGGCTACGCAATTGCTTTGCGGTGCCATCGTCTAAAGTAGGCACAGTAGGGCTGAGCGTTTCCCCCACCACCACCGGCGTGCCTGAAGTAAGCAATGGGCCTACGGTGGCAATTTCATCAAGACCAATGGCAATGCAACCTCGGGTAATACGTGGCTTAATGCCATCACCCTTACTGTGAATCCAAATGCCGTGGCCTGTTTTTCCACGCAATTTATCCACAGGGTTTGGATAGTTTAAGGTGTAGGCAATACCACCATATTCTTTAAAATCAAGACCGCTGGCAATTTTATACACCACAAAATATACCCCTTCGGGGGTACGTTTATCGTCTTGAATTTGTTTGTCACCTACAATTTGTCCTGTGGTGCAGGGGTAATTGTGGGTAAGCTTAAACGGGGTATTTTTTTGGTATAAGTAAAATTGCTGTTTGGACTTATCCACAGCCACCATACGCATAGGCAGAGCCGCATCGTGAATACGTGGTTGCCATGTTTGTGCTGTCGGCGCAGCTGGTGCAGGGCTTGCCG
>CAYJDE010000077.1:0-7538 GCA_964368805.1 uncultured Desulfovibrionaceae bacterium | reverse complement strand
GGTATTGTCGGTACAGGGGGTGCTGGCGCTGCAGATGCAGGGTTTGCTTGTGCTTGACCGAACCACAATGGCATAAGCCATAAGGTTAACAGCAAAAAGGCCGTGAACAAAGGCAGCCTGAGCACTGTAGCCCATCTCCATACAATATTCTTGTCCATTATATTATCCCACATGCACACACCATAATCGGCTGTTGAAAAAATGCAATCTATATTGTCAGATTCGTTTTTTGCGCTGACCATGTATGTTTGTATACATTCCTTTACAAAAAACTTGTCTTCTTCGCATTGTACAATTTTCAAACAGCCTGCTGATAAGACATAAAATTATCTTTTCATGAGAAATTTGTTACGTATTGACTTTTGCAACAGCCTGATAAAGCCTGTACGGCAAAACAGAGACCACACACGCTTTTTACAGCTTTTGCATGTTGCCAGCTTGTAGGATAGGCTGTTGAAAAATGACAAAGTAGTATTTTTTAACAGCCTATTGCAACATGTAAAAGCTTTTAAAGAATTGTAAATAAGTACTGCGGCGTAATAACGGTCGTTGTATATTTTATGAACGACCAAGCGTTACTAATTCTTCACGGGTAAATAGAGCTAGTAGAGTATAGCCATTATCTTGAAGAATTTCTCTACCACCTTCTTGGCGATCTAAAATAGTACATACGGTAACAATTTCAAGACCTGCGTCCGCCACACGGGTGCAAGCTTTAAGTAAAGAACCACCAGTGGTGACAACATCTTCCACCATGGCCACTTTGTCGCCTTTTTCAAAATTGCCTAAGCCTTCTACGTATTGGCCTGTTCCATGGCCTTTGGCTTCTTTACGTACTAGTAGGCCAGCCAAAGGACGGCCTTGCTCATGGGAGATGACGGTTGTGGCAGAAACCAAGGGATCGGCCCCAAGAGTCATGCCGCCAACGCCTTTAATGTCCACATCGGCAAGGAGTTTATTGAAAAGAGTGCCGATAAGCCAAGAGCCTTCAGGATGTAAAGCTGTGACACGGCAATCAAAATAATAATCGCTTTTACGGCCGGAAGAAAGGGTAAAGTCCCCTTCTTTATAGGATTTTTCTAAAAGAATACGAGCAAGACGGCGTTTTAATTCAAGCATAAAGATACTCCTGTAAAGTTAGGATGAAAAAATACGTGCAAAAATAGCATCTTCGTGCTGTAAGTAGTAACTTGAATCAAACAATTGTGCAAGGGTTGGCCCATCAATAAGTGCTGTAATTTCGCCATGAGCACGCACAATGTCTGCAAAAGGTTTTTGGCTTTCCCAGCTTTGCATGGCACAAGCTTGCACCATTTCATAGGCTTTTTGACGAGGTAGGCCTTTGTCTATAAGGTTGGTAAGCACCCTTTGGGAATAGTATAAACCCAAGGAGTGATCCATATTTTTTTGCATGCGCTCAGGTTTTACCACCAAATTGCTCAGCAAGTTATTCAAGCGATGTAAAATGTAGTCGGCTAAAATAGTGGAATCTGGCATAATAACTCTTTCTACTGAAGAATGACTGATGTCACGTTCATGCCACAAAGCTTGATTTTCCATGGCGGCCACAGAGTTAGAGCGTAATAAACGAGAAAGCCCCGTCATATTTTCTGCGGAAATGGGATTTTTCTTATGCGGCATGGCAGAAGAACCCTTTTGGCCTTTTCTAAAGCCTTCTTCCACTTCTAATACTTCCGTACGTTGTAAATGGCGCAATTCCACACAAAGGCGTTCAATACCGCCGCCCATGATGGCTAAAGAAGTGAAGAACTGGGCATAGCGGTCACGTTGCACAATTTGGGTAGAGTGGGGGTCCACTTCAAGGCCAAGGTGTTGCATGGTAAGGGCTTCCACATCGGGCCCCAAGAAAGCGTAGGTGCCCACGGCACCGGAAAGCTTGCCCACACGAATGTTTTCAAGGGCGTCTTCCATTCTTTGCAAGTGACGGGTAAATTCTGTATAGTATCCAGCCATTTTTAAGCCAAAGGATGTGGGCTCTGCATGAATACCGTGGGTGCGTCCCATGCATAGGGTGCCTTTCCAATCATGGGCCAGTTTATGCAAGGTGGCAAGTAGCATTTTAATATCTTCAAGGATAAGCTTGCCAGCATCCATAAGCATAACGGCGTTGGCTGTGTCCACAATGTCAGAAGAAGTGCAACCAAGGTGAATATAACGTGCCTCCGGCCCCACATATTCTTCTACGCAGGTTAAAAAGGCGATGACATCGTGACGAGTTTTTTCTTCTATTTCCAGTATTCTATCCACATTAAAAGCGGCTTTTTCACGAATAACTTCCATGGCATCGGCAGGAATACGCCCCAATGTGTGCCATGCTTCGCATACAGCTAGTTCCACTTTCAACCATGCTTCATAACGCTTTTCTAAGGTCCACAAATCGCTCATGGCTTTACGGCTATATCTTTCAATCATAAACTTTCTCCTTGTGCTTTTGGGGCTTAGGCATGGGCGCTTTGGCTGGTGTGGGTATTTTTGCTGGTATTGCTACAAACGGGGTTGGCGGCAGGTGAAGGTGCTGCGCTAGAGGGTGTAGCTGTCGCTTGTGTATTTGTCGTATTTTTTTCTGGGGCAGCTTGCGTACCCTTGTTGGTGCTTGTTGCGCTGCTTTGTTCCTGACTTTTGGAACCTGCTGCTGCGCTTTTGCTTGTCTCAGCTGCGCTAGAAGTACTTTTGCGATTGCCGTATTCTGTTACATACCAGCCGCCACCTTTAAGCACAAAGGCTGTGTTGGAAATAATGCGCGGGGCCATGGCTGTACAATCTGGGCAAGGCACTTCTTGCGCTGCGCCATTTATATTCATCCATTCTTCAAAAACATGTTGACATTGGGGGCATTGGTATTCGTAAATAGGCATAATCTATCCTGAAAATAAATAGGAAATGGTTTTTGCTGTGGTTTTGAAATGCGGCTTGTAAAAGCCTTGTGGAAAAAAAGGCAAAGGCCCGTTCATCCAAAAATAGAGAACAGGCCTCAAAGGAAAATGACCTTATTTTGCCTTTGCTTCTGCTTTTGCATCACGGATGCGTTGCTTCAGACGCTCGGCACGACGCTTACGGCGACGGTCTAATTCTTTATGGCGTTCAATTTTCTTTTGCCCCATAGTGGCTCTCCTTAATAAAATAAGATACCATCCCTTATGCTAGATTTTTATAAATGTCTAGAATTATCTCATAAGAAAAAAATTGTTCTTTGCCTTATTCTGGGCTATGAGGGAGGCCACGTAATAGGCTGCTAAGCGTTTTCTTATGTACGCTTACATCATCAAAGATACCATAGGAGTAGTAATGAAAAAAAGATGTATTTTTTATAAAGTATGGCTACTGTGTGTTTTACTTCTCAGTTTTAGCATACCTTGCATGGCTGCCGGTACTGTGCATAAGGTTTTGGAACCACTTAATTTAAATGCGCCTATCTTGGTGCCTGCAGGACAAAAAACTGCAGAGGCAAAGGCAACTTCTTTGCAAAAAGATCGTCAAGGGTTGGCTTCATGGCAAGATTTGGCCCCCGCATTGGCACGGTCTTTGGTTTATGCCAAAAAACAACAGCAAGGTGCTTATGCCATTGAACATGCTACCAAAACAGGGCCGGTGCGTATTACTTGGCAGCAAATGACACAATCTTTAGAACTGTTGCAAAGCTTATTACCACAATTGGATAAAGACCCCACATTACTGGCCAAGCATTTTCAATGGTTACATCTTACACCCAAAACGCATTTTACTGCCTATTTTTCACCGGTTATGGCAGCCAGTAAAGTGAAAAAAGCCGGTTATACAGCCCCATTATATCGTTTACCTGAAGAAGTGGCCCCGCATTTGGCGCAATGCTTGCCCACGCATACCTGCCCCGACGAGGCCTTTACTAAGGTTATTCGCCCTGACCCGCCTTTTTTGAGCCGTGCCAGTATTGACCTTGATGGCGGTCTTGCCAAAAGAAATTTAGAAATTGCTTGGCTTAAGCATCCTTTTGATACGTATTGGTTTATGTTGCAAGGCTCAGGCTTACTCACCTTTGAAGACGGCAGCACCCAAGCTGTACTTTTTGCCGGCCTCAATGGGCATAAGGGCGAGAGTATGGCGGGCTACCTGATCAGAACCAAGCAGGTTTCACGCAAGAATGCCACCTTAAAGGGCATGCGGGCTTGGTGGGATAAGGCCACAGCCAAACAACGCCGAGGTTTTTTAGAAGCTTCCTCCGGCTATGCCTTTTTTCGCTATGGACCGCAAAAGCCTCAAGGCAGCATTGGCGGGCCTTTGACCCCTTGGGTAAGTATGGCGGTGGACCAACGTATTTTACCCTTGGGCGGTATTTTAGCCTATAATTTGCCCACACGAGGAAAAAAAGATCTTCCCGGAGTGGCGGTGGGTAATACACGCACGTTAAATGGCCTTGGTTTTGCCCACGATACCGGCGGTGCCATCAATATGCGGCGCATTGATATGTATGCCGGAGAAGGGGAGGGGGCCCATGCCCAAGCCCGACAAGTATATACCAAGGGTGATATTTGGCTTTTGGTGAAAAAAGAAACAAAGAAGTAGAGATTTTTCTCTTGTCTATGGAACAGGCTTATTGTATACAGTGGGCTTGCAAATTTATTCTGTATTTGGAGTGCTGTAAAAATGAAAAAATATAATGTCGCCATTGTGGGCGCCACCGGTGCCGTGGGTCATGAACTATTAAAAGTATTGTCTGAGCGCAAATTCCCCATTGATACCTTGTCTTTACTTGCCTCTGCTCGTTCTGTGGGTAAGGTTATTGCTTATGAAGGTAAGGATTATACCGTACAAGAAGCCACGCCTGAATCTTTTAAAGGCATGCATATCGTGCTTTTTGCCGGTGGCTCCATCAGCAAAACTTTGGCCCCAGAAGCTGTGAAACATGGTGCTGTATGTATTGATAATAGCAGTACTTTCCGCTATGACCCCGAAATTCCTCTGGTGGTGCCAGAAGTGAATCCTGAAGATGTGGAGTGGCATAAAGGTATCATTGCTAATCCCAACTGCTCCACCATCCAAATGGTAGTGGCTTTAAAGCCTTTGCACGATGCCTTTGGGCTCAAGCGTGTGGTGGTATCCACGTACCAAGCTGTATCCGGTGCCGGTAAACCGGGCCTTGATGAATTGGAAGCTCAAGTGGCCGATACTGCCGCAGGCAAGCCTCTTAGCGTAGAAGCTTTCCAACACCAAATAATGTATAATGTTATTCCACATATCGACGTTTTCCAGGACAATGGCTACACCAAGGAAGAAATGAAAATGGTGTGGGAAACGCAAAAAATGTTGCACGATGCCACCATTCGTGTGAGCGCCACCACTGTACGTGTGCCTGTGTTGCGCAGTCATTCCGAAGCCATTACCATTGAAACAGAAAAGCCCATTACAGTAGAGGCTGCTCGTGAAGTGTTGGCTAAAGCTCCCGGTGTGGTATTGCAAGATGTTCCTGCCGAAAAGCACTATCCTATGCCGTTGTTTACTTCCGATACCGATGAAGTGTATGTGGGTAGAATTCGTAAAGACCTTGCCTTTGACAATGGCCTTTCTTTCTTTGTGGTGGCTGACCAAATTCGTAAAGGCGCCGCTACCAATACAGTACAAATAGCGCAATTGCTGGTGGAAAAAAATCTCGTATAAGATACCTACCAGAATTATTGATAGATGAATAAAAAAGCTCGGCGTTTTGCCGAGTTTTTTTTATTCTGCCATGCCAAGTATTTTACTAGGAATTAGCCGAAATAAATATTTCTTTTTATACTTTTCATTCTTTTCGCTTGCAAGATTGCTGAAATACCTATATGTAAATAAAGTCTTTTTGCGAACTGTTGCGAAGGGTGTTTTGTACAAAGAAAAAAGGTTGAATGTGAAAGTGAATTTCATAGTTAAGGCGACTTTGTGCTTATTTTATATGTAACAACAGCTAGCTTGCTTTATGTTTTAACGGGTTTTAAGGTGCATTGTGTTTAGCCTAATTGATTAAATGTTTTACTGTAGGTATGGTATGGAAAAGATTCGTAAAGTTGTTATTCCCGTGGCAGGTTGGGGCACACGTTCCCTTCCGGCAAGCAAAAATATTCCCAAGGAAATGCTTCCTATTTATAACAAGCCTGTTATTCAGTGTGTTGTGGAAGAAGCCATTCAGTCTGGGGTAAAAGATGTTATTTTTGTAACGAACCGTGATAAAAGTGTCATCGAAGACCATTTCGACTACAATTTGCAACTGGAGCAAGTGCTAGAACGTGCGGGCAAATTAGATAAGCTTGAAATTGTTCGCAATGTGGCAGAGATGGTAAACATCATGTCAGTGCGTCAAAAAAAGCAGTTGGGCCTTGGACACGCTGTGTTATGTGCCAAAGAACTAGTACGGGATAAACCCTTTGCCATCATGGTGGGCGATGACTTAATGTTTGATCCATACCCTGGCATTAAACAGCTTATTGATGTGGCGCAAGCTGAGAATATGCCCGTCATTGGCGTGGTGGAAGTGCCTAAGGATAAAGTAGATCGTTACGGCATTATTGATGGAGTAGAGGTGAGTTCTAACGTATATCGTATTAACGATATGGTGGAAAAACCCGAAAAAGATAAGGCCCCTTCTCAATTGGCCATTGTAGGTCGTTATGTACTTACACCAGATATTTTTGATTATCTTAAAGAAGTAAAACCTGGGCATGGCGGAGAAATTCAATTGACCGACGCCTTGCAAGCCCTTGCCAAAGATAAAGGCATGCTAGCGGTAAAGCTTGGGGGCTGGCGTTTTGATGCCGGAGATTGGGCTGAATACTTAACAGCCAACGTGTTTTTTGCTTTGCAAGATGATAAATTACGCCCGCAGTTGCGTGGTATGTTGCGCAATATTCTTGAACACATGTAACAGTTGGCTGAAAAAGGGTAATCTGCTGCGTCAGACTCGTTTTTTACTCCGGTCACGTATGTCTTGATACGCTTCCTCCGTAAAAATACGTCGTCTTCCTTGCACTTCACCCTTTTTGAGCCAACTGTTCATGGAAAAATTTGGAAAACGAAGAAGCTGTTGCTGAAAAAGGGTAATCTGCTGCGTCAGACTCGTTTTTTACTCCGGTCACGTATGTCTTGATACGCTTCTTTCGTAAAAAACTTTGAAAGCTAAAAAACGCTGATTAATTCTTGTTCCTGAGAGGGGAAGCTTTTTTTAGGGAAAAAAAGCTTCCCCTCTCAGACTCTCCCCTTCAAAAAAACCAATTGCGTCAGAGTCTTATTTTTAAAAGGAACATTGTGGCGCATACCATACGGTTTTAAAAAACGTCAGAAAAATAATTTATTGAATCAGCTTTTTTCTAAAAAACTGTTGCTGAAAAAGGGTAGTCTGGTACGGTAAACTTGCTTTTGTATCTCACGTTTTTTGAACGGCTTGTGGGACGACAATGAAAATGGTATTTGAGCAGAAATTTTTTTGCAGCGGACTTTTTCAATAGGCTGTTACACCTCTTTTTTTATGACACGTCATATAACGCGTTTTGAAGGGAGAGGGGAGGGTTTGGGAG
>CAYJDE010000076.1:0-10905 GCA_964368805.1 uncultured Desulfovibrionaceae bacterium | reverse complement strand
TCAATTAGGGATACGCTGATTCATTCTTTTTCCTGAGAGGGGAAGCTTTTTTTGAGACCTCTGCGCAATTCATTGCGTAGGGTCTCATGGAGCGTTGACGACAGTCAATGCGACCAAAAATCAAGAATAGGCGTAGCTTTGCTTCGCCGTTAAATGATTGATTTTTGTGCCTTTACCTCTGCACATGTTACTTTACATTTCGAACAAGTTTTCAAATTTTAGACACAAAGCTATATTTAAAACTAATTGTGCAGAGGTTTCTTTTTAGGAAAAAAAAGCTTCCCCTCTCAGACTCTCCCCTTCAAAAAAACCTTTTGCGTCAGCATCTTATCTTTTAAAAGAAAAATTGTGGCGCATGCCGTATGGTTTAAAAAATGAGGTTCCTGCACAGCTCATTGTGCGGGGGCTATTGTGCCTTTTGCCCTGCACAGGTACATTTATGAAAAAGTAAAAAAATCATGTAACAATATAAAAAACCATAGAAAATAATTTTGCAGAACTCTTTACTTAGCGTGCTTTGTACTGCGCAGCTTCCACCGGCTGAGTATAAAAATACAATTGGCATCGATGAAATTGATGCCAATTGTATTTTTATACTCAGCCGGTGGAGTGAGGGTATCAATAAAACAAGTAGCTCTCTCATACTGATTTAAAGCAATAGCCATAGTAAAACAGAGCACTAAACAGCAAAAGGGAGTAGAAGACAAAGAAAAAACAAGGAAGCGGCAAAGAAAGGCATACTACAAAACAGCATGGTCCATAAGAAAAGGCTTTGGGGACGAGCGCTGAGGCGTGAGTGTCAAGCGAAACTGCTATAAAACAAATTAGGGTAACAAAGTCATTAAGAGCACATATGCCGCATACGCCACATATGCATGAGCGACAAAGCCGCCACAGCAGCCCCTGCCGTGAAATGCGCTTTTTTATTACCTTGAGAAGCTCGATGTAAGGTGGTGAATAAGGCCTCTTTCATATGGGCCACAAGTTCTTTTTTGCGTTGCGCTTGAAAAGTAGAGGGAGGATAGTGGGGTACTTGCTTTTGAGCTGCGGGCATCACGCCATATGCCGTCGTTCCTTGCGTAAACATCTGCTCTGCTTTAGCATTAAGCCAAGAAAGCCCTTTTTGTAAGCTTGCTTGTAACGTATGTTCACTTAACTTTTTAGGTGAGTAATACACAAGTAAAGAACCTGTGAGGGCTTTATGTTCTAGGCATTGTATTCCCGAAATTTTTTGCATATATGCACAAAATGCTGCGCCTATGTCGGCATTTTTTAAAGCATGGTGGCGTAAACGTAGTCGCCCTGCCAGGTGAGAAGTTACAAAGTTATCTAGCATGATGTATCCTTCCTCAAGAGTATTTTGTCCTACTTTCTGGTTTTCAGCCTCTGCCTTACAAAAAGCTACAAAACCATTGTGACACTATCTTTGCTTTTTTCGCACAACTTTGTGCAAAAAAAGCGACAGGTATATGTAGTACAACCAAGACGCATACTAATCACTTTAGACAACCTTTGCAAGAGAATTTGAAAATTATTTTCAAATAAAATCATTTTTTCTTTGTGACAAAAGATTTTAGAACGATTTTAAAACGAAAAAATTAAATATTTTTCTATTATTCCACTAACAAACTTCCATAATACACTTGCCCCAAAGCAATGGCTCCGTCATTGCTGGGCATATATTTAGGACAAAGTACGGTCAATCCTGCCTGTCTAAGTCCGGTATGTAATAGCGCATATAGCGTGGCATTTTGCATGACACCGCCACCAAGAGCCACCGTGCGTACATCCATGGCTTGCGCGGCTTGGATTGTAGTATAAACAAAAGAAGCAGCCAACTGCTCATGAAAAGTGCGGGCCGCTTCTGCTACTGAGGCCATTTGGGCTTGTTGCATGGCGTTTTGAAACAGAGCTGTGCTGGAAATTTCCCACAAATCTCCTACCTTGGATACCAAATCCTCCACATGTATTCCTGCTTTTCTAGGGGGTACACCCACAGAACCTACATACTTTTGCGCTTGTTCCAAAAGAATAGCCGCTTGGCCTTCATAGCTGATATGAGAGCACAAACCAAGAGCCGCCGCAACCGCATCAAAAAGGCGCCCCGCCGAAGACGTCTGCGGTGCAGGAAAATTTTTCTCCAGCATCTCCCACAGCATGGGTGCCATGGTATGGCTTTGATATAACGCTTCTTGCACTCTTTTATTCGCAGACAGTTGCTCCTGCTCCTTAGACATGGCATGGGTCAAGGTTAAGGCAATGCGCCACGGCTCTTTAATGGCTTGTTCTCCTCCCATAAGAGCAAAGGAAGATAAAGCCCCCAGTCTTTTATGCACAGGAGACGTTGAGCATTGTGAGGGCTGGGTCTCTATATAAAGCACTTCGCCGCCCCAAATGGTGCCATCATCACCATAGCCTGTACCATCAAGGGTTATGGCAAGGCATGGCCCTGTATATTGATGTTCTGCCAATACGGCATAGGCGTGGGCAAAATGATGTTGCAAAGCAAAACAAGGAATTCCATACTGGTCTGCATATTCTTTGGCAGCTTGGGTGCTTGAAAAATCCGGATGTTTATCGTGCACCACCGCTTGGGGACGTACCTGCAACAACATTTCCAAATGGGCCACTACTTCACGCTGAAAAGCAGTAGTTAGCAATGTATGCATATCTCCAATATGCTGTCCCACAAAGGCTATATTATCACGGCTAAGACAGACGGTATTTTTAAGCTCCGCCCCCATGCCTAAAACAGAAGTAAAGCGGCGTGCACACCATGACGCCTGAGAATACATGGTAACAGGCCGAGGCACATAACCACGGGCTCGGCGTAAAAATACCGCAGTGCGTTCTTGCGCTATATTTTCTCTCTCCTTTTCAGTAGATAATGTAGCATGCGGCTGCATTTGCCGCCTTGTGCTACCCTTGGTATGTACCTCCATATCTGGCTTCACATGGGGTGTAAGATGCTCTTGAAACTGCCCACCTGCCTCCATAGCCATTGCATGCTTTACCGTACAGTAGGTAGCATATACGGCGCAAACAGAGTCATCATTGCGCACCAAAATATCTCGATTGTGCAATAAAAACACATCGGCCAGCAAGGCAAGCCGCCCCAAAGCCTCACGATTGCCAAGACAGATGGGTTCGCCCCCCGCATTACCGGAAGTCATAACCAAAGCTAAAGGCGCATTGCCCACAACATGCCTTTGGAGGTGCATAAATAGTGCTTTATGCAAAGGCGTATACGGTAAAACAAGGCCAATATTGTCGGTATCCGGTGCCAAAATGTTTGGCAATGCGCTCTTGCGCCGGCACAGCACAATAGGCTTTTCCGGGCTGTTTAAAAGCAAGGCTTCTTCCTTTGAAATATGCGCTAATCGCTGCGCCATACGCATGTCCGGTACCATGACAGCCAAGGGTTTATGTGGCCTTTGCTTACGTTTACGTAAAAGCGCAATGGCCGCAACATCCAAGGCAGAGCACGCCAAGTGAAAACCACCAAGCCCCTTCATGGCCACAATATATCCTGCAAGTAACGCTTGAGCTGTATACTCCATGGCATGCTGGCCTGTAAGCTTTCGCTGCCTTGCCCATGCCAGAGTACCCAACACAGCCCCTTCCCCCTCTGTTTCTTTTGAGGTATCGCCATGCCCATAAGACATTTTATTATCATCGACATACGCTTGTACTGTATGCATACTGTGTTCGCAGCCTTTACCAGCCGTATCCAATGTTTCAGAGTTTTGGGGAAAATTTCGCATATGATTTTGGGCAGGCACACACCAAACTTGAGGGCCACACACAGGGCAGGCATTGGGCTGGGCATGAAAGCGTCTATCAAGCGGATTGTCATATTCTTTTTGACAAGAAGGACAAAGAGGAAAGCAGTGCATGGAAGTGGTGGCCCTATCATAAGGAATCCTTTTCGTTATGGTATAGCGTGGGCCACAATTGGTACAATTGGTGAAAGGGTACGCATAGCGTGCATTATCGACATCTTCCATATCTTGCTCGCATAGCTGGCAAAGCCCCACATCGGGACTAATAAGCACTTTGGAGCCGCTACTGTTTGCGTCTTGTGTGGCAGTGCTATGCAAAATAACAAAGCTGCTTTCTTGTTCTATGCAAGATATTTCCGTCACCGTCACACTTGTTACCTCTGCAAGGGGGGGCAAGTGTTGTTGCCACGAGGCCAAAAAATCATCTACATGTGCTTTTTTTCCTTGAATTTCAATACATACCCCTTGCGAAGTATTACTCACATGTCCGGTAAAATGTCTCTCCGTGGCAAGCTTATAAATGCAAGGGCGAAAACCCACCCCTTGCACCTGACCAAAAACCAGTAAGCGACGGCGTATTTGTTGTGTTTGCTGCATGTCCATGCATACAGGCTAGCAAAAAAAAAGGGGATTTGCACCTATATTCCATGTCTAAACCCCTTATCTATACTGTAAAGGAAACGCTGATTAATTCTTATTCTTGAGAGGGGAAGCTTTTTTTAGGAAAAAAAAGCTTCCCCTCTCAAACTCTCCCCTTCAAAAAAACCAATTGCGTCAACGCCTTACCTTCGAAAAAAAATTGTGGCGCATACAATATGGTTAAAAAAATAATTTCTTAAATCAGCATTTCCTAAAATATAAAAATTTCTGATAACATTACCTACAAAAATATGTGCATAGTGCACTCTTTGGGAAAAAACATGTAATTAATGCATATATTATTGTTTAAAAATAAATAGTTAGTAATTTTTTCTTTATGTGATGTGACTATTGCCTTAACTCAGCAAAAACACTTTTGTAGTACAAATAGACATAAGCTCTAGGGGTATTGCAAAAATTTTGGTGTCAATTTCATCGAATTTAATGGAATTTTACGCTACCCCAAAGCTAGCGTAGTTAGGAACCTAATGCGAAGCTTCTATCGAAGAGTATCAAAATACAATTGGCATCGATGAAATTGATGCCAGTATTTTTATACTCGCCGATAGAAGTGAGGATATCCATAAAACAAGTATCTCTCTCATGCTGATTTAAGGTAATAACCACATATTTTAAAAAATAATTGTGCAGGGCACTTATTTACTAGGCAGTGTCGCCAAATGACGAATTTTCAAGCTTTGTCAAGAAAAATGAACAAGCTTTGAGGGAATGTATACAGACATACACGACTGAAAAAGCATGTGAAATTTGACGTAGAAAAAGTCGAAAAGGCGTATTTGACGACACTATCTAGCTAAAAGAGGCTTTGTATTGGTGCTTGCCTAAATGGAAAAGTCTTGATAATTATAAATCTGCTAGTGTTTTTACTAACATATGTTTTTTTGCATACAAAAATTGCTCCACCGATGGGTATCTAGAGACCTCTGCGCAATGCATTGCCTAGGGTCTCATGGGGCGTTGACGACAGTTAATGCACCCAAAAATCAAGAATAGGCGCAACTTTGCTTCGCCGTTAACCTATTGATTTTTTGATTTTTTACCTCTGCATTTTATTTTACATTTCGAACAATTTTTCAAATGTTAGACACAAAGCTACATTTGAAAATAATTGTGCAGAAGTCTCATTTGGAGGAAAAGCGTTGCGTGTGCTATTAAGGAGAAAGAGTGGAAAAGAAGTTAGGAAAAAGAATAAAAAACTTTCGTGAAGAGCGTTCTATCAGCTTAGAAAAATTAGCAGAAGACACCGGTCTATCAAAAGAATTTCTACACGGCCTTGAAGAAGACCATATATACCCAAGCCTTGGCCCCTTACAGAAAATTGCTTGTGCCTTTGGTGTGCGCCTTGGTACCTTTATGGATGATGTCATCACCAAAGACCCCGTCATTGGCTCTTTGCAACACATGCCTACAGATGCAACCATGCAACGCTGTAGAAGCAGTAATGTGAGTTATGCCTATGCTGCCCTAGCCAGCGGCAAAAGCGACCGAAATATGGATCCATTTCATATGACTATTATGCCTTGCGCCAAGGAGGAACAAAAAAGTTCCTCTCATCAAGGGGAAGAATTTATCCTTGTGCTTAAAGGGCAACTTCAAGTGAATTATGGACTTGAAACCCATATTCTTCAGTCAGGGCAAACCATTTATTATAATTCCATAGTGCCGCATCATGTTTCAGCTCATGGCGAAGAACCGGCGGAAATTTTAGCTGTGATCTATCACCCATAATACACTATCGGGACCCCTTATGAACAATAAAGCAGTAGAAAGGCAAAAAGAATTTGTCTTGCGCGAATTCACCTTGGGACAATTGCTTGATGATACCGTAGCACGGTATCCGCACAATGATGCCGTCATCTATGTGGACAGAGACTATCGTCAAACATGGCAAGAATTTGGTCAAACCGTAGACCAATTGGCAAAAGGACTCATGGCCCTTGGTGTGGCCAAGGGCGAAAAGATAGCCATTTGGGCAAGCAATGTACCCTATTGGGTGGCATTACAATTTGCCACGGCAAAAATTGGGGCCATTCTCATTACGGTAAATACCAATTATCGTGAACACGAACTGCGCTATTTATTGCAGCATTCTCAATGCGAAAATCTTTTTATTGTGGATGGTTTGCGTGATCATGACTTTGTAAAAACTCTCTACGATATTTCGCCAGAGCTAAAAACAAAATCGCGTGATCATTTTAATACAGCACTATTTCCCCATTTACGGCGCATTTTTTTCTTGGGCCATGAAAAACACCGTGGCATGATTTCCATACCTGAGTTGCAAGCCATGTCTACCATGGTAAGCCAAGAAGAATACGCTGCCCGTCAGGCATCTCTTGATCCGTGGGATGTCATCAATATGCAGTACACTTCCGGCACCACAGGTTTTCCCAAAGGGGTTATGCTTACCCATGTGGGCATAGGCCTTAATGGATATTGGATTGGACGCCATCAAGGTTTTACCGAAAAAGACCGCCTTTGCCTGCCGGTGCCCCTCTTTCATTGTTTTGGTTGTGTGCTTGGGACATTGGCCTGTGTTAATCACGGTACCGCCATGGTTATTTTAGAGCATTTTCAAGCTTTGCATATGCTGGAAGCCATTGATAGTGAAAAATGCACCGCCGTATATGGCGTGCCCACCATGTTTATTGCAGCCCTTGAACATAAAATGTTTGATCGCTTTGACATGTCCAGTTTGCGCACAGGTATTATGGCCGGCTCTGTCTGCCCTGAACCACTTATGCGCCGAGTTACAGAGAAAATGCACCTTAAGGATATAACCATTTGTTATGGCCTCACCGAAGCCTCACCGGTAATTACGCAGTCTGATGTGTCGGACTCCTTGCCATTGCGCTGCACTACTGTGGGCTGCGCCATGCCGGGCATTGAGGTGAAAATTATCGACACAGAAAGCGGAGAAGAAGTGCCCCCTGGGCAACAAGGAGAAATTTTGTGTCGTGGGTATAATGTAATGAAGGGCTATTACAATATGCCAGAAGAAACGACAGCAGCCATAACCGCTGATGGTTGGTTGCATTCCGGCGACCTTGGCACCATGGATGAAAATGGCTATGTGGTTATTACAGGACGCATTAAAGATATGATTATTCGAGGCGGAGAAAACATCTACCCTCGTGAAATTGAAGAATATCTTATGGGTATGGACAGCATTTTGGACGTACAAGTGGTGGCAGTACCTAGCTATAAATACGGCGAAGAAGTGGGGGCTTTTATTATTCCAAAGCCTGGTCAAGAAGTGTTGCCGGAAGATGTGCGTGATTTTTGCCGAGGAAAAATTTCTTGGTTTAAAGTGCCACGCTATATTAGTACCATTGAAAGCTTTCCTTTAACGGGCAGTGGCAAGGTACAAAAGTATAAACTGCGAGAACTGGCAGGAACACTTTGGCCAGAAGCCATGTTAAGTACAAAGCCTAAAAAACAATAAAACCGTCTAAATACGTTTTTTACGTATGTTAGTACGAATTTTATACTAATACACATTTTTAGGTGTACGTATGCATAAACTGCTTTTGCCTTGTAGCCTTGTTTTTTCTTTGTGTCTTGGCCTTTGCACGCTCTTTGGTGTAAAGGCCATGGCACAACCTTTTCAAAATTTTAGCCTAGATGTTCCCTCCACATGGCATTTAGAGCAAGAAGTAGACAGTTATAGTTTTTATACTCCGCAAAAAGATTGCGTATTCAATATTATTGTCACCCCCCACCAAGACACCACTTTTCGAGAATTTGTCATCGGATTTTATCAAAATTTGCAGGGGAAACATGCAAAAAATGTTGATAATGGTGTAACTTTTGATATGATTACTCCCCATAATATCCCCGGTAAGGCGCGCGTTTCCATGCAAGGTGAACATGTAGCCGTGGTTACGGCTGTGGGGCAATGCTTTGCCCATACCTCCATACTCTATTCTTTACGCATCTTGGATGCACAACAGCGTCCCCTTGAAGGCAATACACGCCCCTACCCCTTATTGCAAAAAAATTAGGAAAAACTATGCTCTCTACCACAAGCAAAGCATTTGTACAGCTGCATATATCTATTGTTTTAGCAGGTTTTACCGGCATTTTGGGTAAGCTTATTAGCATGGGTGAAGGTATGCTGGTGTGGTATCGCATGTTCTTTACCTTCGCCATTTTTGGTATATATTTACTATGTACGGGAAAATTAGAAAGAATTTCTTGGAAAGATTTTTGTAAAATTGGCTTTACAGGCGTATTGATTGCCCTACATTGGCTCTTTTTTTACGGAAGCATCAAACTTTCCAACGTATCCATTGGCGTGGTTTGCTTTTCCTTGGTAGGCTTTTTTACTGCCCTTTTGGAACCGCTCTTTATGCGAACACGATTTTCATCCCGTGAGTTTTTGTATAGCATGCTCACAGTACTTGGTGTGTGCCTCATTTTCTCTTTTGATGTGCGCTACCGTTTAGGTATCATTGTCGGCATTATTGCAGCTTTGTTAAGCGCACTTTATACCATTAGTATTCGCAAATTATGCCACGGCTACAGCACAGAAACGACTCTTTTACATCAAATGGGCGGCGGTGTACTGTTTCTCACATTGCTTATGCCTTTGTATATGCAATATTCTGAAGTTACACAGTGGATACCCAGTTGGCAAGATACGTTTATGCTCTTGGTTTTAGCTGTATTTTGCACCATTGGTATGACCACATTGCTTATCAACTCGTTACAATATATTTCAGCTTTTACGGTAAACCTCAGCTATAATCTTGAGCCTGTGTATAGCATTGCCATTGCCATTGGTTTTTTAGGTGAAGCACGAGAATTGAACTTTTCTTTTTATTTGGGCCTTGTTTGCATCATTGTTTCAGTACTATTACAAAGTCTTTGGGTTTTGCGCCAAAAAAATGGATAAAAAACATCCTATACCGCATACTTTTTAGGCAGTTCCACTTCATACCAATGGTGCAAAAGGGTTTCATCGGTGATGTGCCAATGACGGCTTTGTTCATAAAAAGTCAACAACTCTTGTTCACACTCGGTAATAAATATTTTTTCTTGACGACTCAAGCCTTGTAGCTGTCGCTCACGACAAAAAACAATGAGACATTCTAGTAAATTGAAATAATTATCCTCATGTGGTTCTTGCAAACACAGGAAAAACTCATCATAAAAAGGCGTTTCCATACTCACAGATTCTTCAAAGTGAAGAACATTGATGTCGATATGCTCAAGCATTTGACATAAATATTTTTCTACTGGCGATAATGTGCCTTTGGCTTTTAAATCTTGGCAAAGAAATTGTATCTGTGAAACATGTGCAGTAAATGACATAGTACCCCCGTATAACATGATAATCAATATTTGTTTTTATATAATCAAAACTTCTTTGTCAATATTTTCATAAGATAATACGTATGTTCCTACTCTTCTTATAACATAGAGGCATTCATGTCCGATTTAGCACTCTTTTCCCCCAAAAAAAATATATTTCGCAGTGGTAGTGATGCACTTTTATTGGCGGCCTATGCCGTAAAGCATTTACAAACATGCACAGCCTTTGTGGAATTGGGCACAGGAGATGGCTTGCTAGCTCAGCTGCTCATTGAAGCTTGGCCCATGGCACGGGGGCTTGGTCTTGATTGTCAACAAGAAGCCCTTGAACAAGCTCGTAAAAGGTATGAAGAGGTACACAACACCAGTACGGAAAAGCAAAGGCTTATCTTTGCTTATAGCTGTTTGGAGCAACGTAAAAAACTACGTACGCTTTGCCAAGAGCACAATTTTTTATCTGTCCCTTGTGTACTAAGCAATCCGCCCTATTATCCCAGCCAAAAAGGCAGACGTGGACCCCATGCAGAACGTGAAAAAGCTGTGCGTAGTGAAAAGGATACCTTGCATATTTTTTGTAAGGCGGCTAGCACCCTATTGGTACATCATGGTCATTTTTTCTGTATTTACGCTGCCAAGCACACGCCCATGCTCTTACACACCCTTGAAGCGCATAACTTTGGCATTCGTACGCTTTTAGCCGTGCATAGCCGACCGCAAAAGCCGGCTAAATGGGTACTTGTGGGAGCGAGAAAAAATGCGATTAGTGATGTGTGCATTGAAACCAGTCTATGTTTATATGCGCAAGAACAAGGTACTGCTTATAGTACTGAGGCCATGGCTTTTTGCCCTTGGCTGTAAAGTATCTTAAGAAAACGCTGATAAGGATAAGAGGTTGGCGCAAATGGTTTTTTTGAAGGGGAGAGTCTGAGAGGGGAAACTTTTTTTTCCTAAAAAAAGTTTCCCCTCTCAGGAATGAGACATCTGCACAATACATTATGAAAGATTTCCTCTACAGAAAATCACGCATAAAAAAGCCGGTACTCTGTGTAGAATACCGGCAAAAATCTTTTTTATTACTTGCCTACAGCCTGCTAAGCTCGTTTAAGCTCTATGGCCTTTTGTAGCATCTGGTCTGCGGTGCTTACTA
>CAYJDE010000075.1:0-11000 GCA_964368805.1 uncultured Desulfovibrionaceae bacterium | reverse complement strand
CGCCGTGTATACAGACATACATAAGTGGTCTGCTTTTTTTGTTTTGACGCAGTAGTTTGCTCTTTTTCAATAGCCTGCTACGCCTTTTCTTCCACCAAACTGCACCCCGGCCCTGATAAAATACTGCGCCCACCAGAAAGGGGAATAACCTGTATTTGCGTGCCAATTCTTTCCTTTAAAGCAGCAATATGTGAAATAACACCAATAAGCTTTCCATCTTCTTGCAAGCCAGATAACGTTTCCAAAGCCATTTCTAAAGCATCTTCGTCTAAAGAGCCAAAGCCTTCATCGAGGAATAAGGAATCCACCCGCACTTTACGGCTGGACATTTTGGATAGGCCCAAAGCCAAGGTCAAGCTAACAATAAAACTTTCACCACCTGATAAATTTTTAATGGAGCGAACTTCTCCGGCTTGATAGCCATCAATGACATTTAATTCCAAAGGATGATCTTTATCTCGCACAAGTAAGTAACGATCAGTCATTTTAGCCAATTGCCTATTGGCATGGGAAACCATGAGTTCAAAAGTTAACCCTTGGGCAAAATTACGGTATTTTTTGCCATCGGCAGAACCTATAAGACTGTGCAACTTTTCCCAGCGTTGATATTCTATCCTTTGGGCATGGATGGCAGCTTGTTTTTCATGAATACGTGCTTTGGCGGCCTTATTTTCTTGTAAGGCATAGGTAAGCTTTGCCATATTTTCACGATTTTCCTGCAAGGCTTCTTCACCGGCTTTGTGGTGTTCTTGTAAAACCTCAAGGCTATTTGAACTAAGATTTTTTGCACGCTCTTGCTGCAAACGTGTAGCGCAATCCTTTTGACGTGCCTCACATTCCGTCTTGCTACGCTCTAAGTTTTGCGCCTGAGACGTAAGTAAAAGACGTTCTTCTTCCAAAAGGCGACAATCTAAAAAATGTTGCTCATGATGAAAGTTTGCCAAAGTAAGTTTTTCTTCAAAATGCTGTTGGGCTTCATGTAATTTCGGTAAGCTTTGCTCCATACCCTCCAATAAGGTACTTAAACGTGTTTGAGCCGCCATGCGTTTTTGTTGCGCCTCTTGGTGCTGTGCCCTACTCTGCTTTTCCTTCTCTTCAGCCTCACGCAAGTTTTTGCGCAATACGCCTTCTTCAACATCGACTTTTTTATCACCAAAAAGTTGCTTTCGTTGCTTTTCATCTTGTATAAGTTCTGCTTTTACAACTTCCACAGTCTGTTTTCTTTCTTGAAGCGCACGCTTTTTTACCTCTATGCCATCTTGCTGACGCTGCAAAGCATGACCTATATCCACTAGGAGTTTTTCCTCTGTATTTTTTTGCTCCATATGCTTTTGCCATCGCTCTTGACGATCTTTTAAAGATGCCAATAAACTTTGCACGCCTTTTTCGCTTTCCGGCAATTGCTGCAAACCTAATTCTTTAACACTATCCAATACAGCCTGTTTAAAACTGTCTAGATTTTCATGTAGAATACGTATTTCTTCTTTAATTATCTTAGCATTTTTTTCTGTCATAGCTAGGGCATGCTGAGTAATAGTAACATCTTTTTCGCTTTCAGCGTAAACATGACGTGCTGCAATTTCTGCTTTTTCAAACTGTTGAATATGCACTTCTTGTTCTTCGGCATGCTTAATCAAAGCCTCCAAAGCCGTTATTTCTTGATCTATGCTGTCTGGTTTTGGTATATTGCCCAAGGCAAAAGGGTGTTCGGTGGCACCGCACAAGGGACAAGCTTTTCCATCTTCTAATTTATGACGATGGGCTTCAAGTTCTTCTATTTTTTGCAAATACGCCCTTTCACGTAACAGCATATCCTTTTTTGCACGATATTCGCGCAATAGGGTACCGCCTAGAAGAGTGGCCAAGTTTTTCTGAGCTTCTTTAAGCTGTGCTGTGGCTTTGGCTACATGGTCTTTTTGGGCCATGCACTGTTGCTGCATTTTTTGTAAAGCCTGCGTTTGTTTTTGGTATTCTTGCTGAGCATGGGTAAAATGCTGTGTTTTTTGAGCACACTCTTGCATTTTTCCTAGCATATTTTCCAACTGTTCTTTTATGGCGGCAAAACCACTTATCAACCAGGCATCTTGAGCG
This sequence comes from uncultured Desulfovibrionaceae bacterium, assembly GCA_964368805.1. Classification (GTDB taxonomy): domain Bacteria; phylum Desulfobacterota; class Desulfovibrionia; order Desulfovibrionales; family Desulfovibrionaceae; genus CAYJAD01. The sequence continues at coordinate 8,909 of CAYJDE010000075.1, read as the reverse complement.
TATTGCACTAAATAGTCCTGCACTTTAGCCAAACGTGTAGTAACAGCGCGATATTTTTCTTGTTCCAGCGTATAGTTTTTTTGCAACAACGTCATTGCCGCTTCTTCTTGCGCAAAAGCTTTAGTGCCTGCCAAAAAAGAGATGTTCTTTTCTATAATTTTCTGATCAAGCAAACGTACTTCGTGCAAAAGGGGAGTCATACTCTCCAAGCGTTCTTTATGCGTAGTAACGCTGTGTTCCGCCTCTTGCAAAATTTTGGCATGCTGTGCTTCTGCATTTATCCAACGAGGTATTGTTTCTTTTTCTTTTTCAGAAGCTTGCGTATTCTCAGCATGTTGTTTTCGTAAAGCAGTGTACGCTGCAAATACCCCATCTAAAGCGGCTGCTTTTTGCGCTTTTTCCAGTCGTATTTTTTGCGGCTCAAAATCTTTTTCTTGCTGTCCAACACGCTCTGCGTCCTGACGTAAGCGATGCTCATCTTTCATGAGATTTTCTATGGTATTTACCCACGTAAGCGCCACTTGCACTTCTTGCTGCTGCGTTACAAGGATTTTTTCTTGCGCTTTTTTCTCTTGCAAGGTGTTTTGCATTTCTTGCTCTTGATTTTGCTCCAGCAGTACAATGCCAGAACTTTCCGCCTGTAATGTTTGTAATTTCTCTTTTTCTTCTTTTTGCCGTTCGTGCACACGTAGCGAAATATCTGTATAGATGGCTGTTCCGGTAATTTGCTCTAATATTTTAGATTTTTCCTCCACCTTTGCCTTTAAAAAAGTATCAAATCCCCCTTGCGCCAACAAAATGGAGCGTGTAAAACGATCAAAATCCATACCAGTTTTTTCTTCAATAATTTTCAGAACATAACTTTTACGCCCCTCCAAAGCTTGCCCTGTCACAGCATCGGCAATTTCATGGCGTGGCTCTTGTAAAGCTCCATCAATTTTATTTCGTGCTCGCTTCTGTCCCCAAAAACAACGAAACTGACCAGACTGCGAAGAAAACAGCACCTCTGCAGAGCACTCTGCCTTTTGCCGTGACATAATTTCATTACCGCTTTTGGTAATTCTTCCAAGTCGTGGGGTAGCTCCATATAAAGCCAAACAAATGGCATCTAAAATAGTGGATTTCCCTGCTCCCGTAGGGCCGGTGAGGGCAAACGTCGCCATATATTGGGCATCGGTAAAGTCAATACACCAATGCCCCTGCAAAGAATTCAGATTTTTAAAGCGCAATTCTAATATCTTCATAATAAGAGCCTTTACTACTTTTAAGGAAACGCTGATTCATTTTTTCCTGACTCATTCTGCCCTTGTGTCTGCCTCATCAAGAGATTGTATAATTTCATTATACGAATCGATAAGTTGCGTTCTTTCCTCTAGGGGAATCTCAAAAGCATCAAGGCAACGATTAAAAACATCATGCACCGTTAAATCATCCAACGTTTCGTCTTCTGCAACCCTATGCAAGGCTTTTTCCATGGCTCTTGTATTTTTAATGCGTAAAATTTCCATGGTTGTTTCAGCAATACTTGCTTCTAACACTTCACGCACCTGTGCGCTGCCTTCAGTACCTTTATATTCAATTTCCAACCAAGCAGTACTTTCATCCATGGCAAGCTGCTGTATTTCTTTTTGTATTTCTTCAAGATTACCTTCAAGATGCAATAATTCTTGAAAGCATGGTACAGTTTTTTCATTGATGGAGGCCATGGTTTCAGTAAAATCTACAAGCACCACTTTTTTTTCGTGTTTTGCCTCTCCAAAGCCCATGGGCAACGGCGAACCGCTATACCGCATATGCGCCTCGCCGCCTACTGTTTGAGCTATGTGCAGATGTCCGAGGGCTAGATAATCAATGCACGACGGAAATATTTCTTTACCCACATGCGCCAAGCTTCCCACATACAGCTCGCGAACGCCATCGCCATCCATGGTTTTTCCCTTGGTGGTAAAAAGATGCCCCATGGCAATGATGGGCACCTTAGATGCAATAGCCCCTTGTTTTTCTTGTGCCAATGCGCAAACCTGCGCATAGTGTTCCTGCAAGCCTTGAACAAGTTTAGCATTTTTATCATCAATACTTTCCCCGGCTTCCACACAGCGAATGTCCCTATCTCGCAAATAAGGCACAGCACAAACCAACAATTCTGCCCTACCCTCACCATATAAAGTGATAACCTCATCCTCAAGACAAGCACTTTTGGCACCAATCACATGCACATGCAGCATACGTAATAATTCTTTAGGTGCCCGCAAAAACGTGGGAGAATCGTGATTTCCAGCTATAATGACCACATGCCGACAGCAAGAGTTAGCTACGCGACATAAAAAATCATAATATAACTCTTGGGCTCGATTGCTGGGAGTGCTGGTGTCAAAAACATCTCCAGCCACCAAGAGCACCTCCACCTGTTCTTCTTCAATGGTATGCATAAGCCATTGCAAAAAAGCAGAAAATTCTTCATATCTTTTACGACCATATAAGGATCGTCCCAAATGCCAATCCGATGTGTGCAATATTTTCATGCTTCCTCCATATTTGAGACCTCTGCCCTTTATTTTACATTTCGAACAAATTTTCAAATTGTAGACACAAACCTATATTTGAAATAATTGTGTAAAGGTCTCTATAAAAGAACAGCCTCTGTGCCGTACGAAACACAGAGGCTGAAAAGTATGTTATTTTTTACAAGTTTTCAAGACTATTTCAATGGACTCTAAGCACCACAGCATTTTTTATATTTGCGTCCACTACCACAAGGGCACAGTTCATTGCGGCCCACTTTATCGGCCTTGGCTTGCTCTATGACAGCACCGCCGTCATCGGTAGGGCCGGAATACGCCACAGGCACATCTTCTTTGTGGCGTAATTCTTCGGGCTCTTCCTGCACAATGCGCATACGCGTCAAAGCTTTAAAGACATTCTCACGAATACGGAAAATCATGGATTGAAACAATTCAAATCCTTCTTTCTTGTATTCCAACTTGGGATCTTTTTGCCCATAACCACGCAAGCCAATGCCATCACGTAGAGAATCCATATTACGCAGATGTTCTTTCCAGCACCTGTCCAGCTCTTCTAAAAGGAAGTAGCGTATCAAGTCTTTATACACTTCTGGGGCATCGCTTTTTAATTCCGCCAAAATTTGCTGCACAAAGGCTTTGGCTTCTGGACGGGGAGGTAAGGGAGCATCTTCTGCAAGCACTCTGTCAAAATTAAATATTTCACGTAAACGCCCACGTAAAAATTCTTCGTCTTCGGCAGTAGCAGGGTTTTTAGCAGAACTTTGCTCATACATCGTATACATATCTTCTAAAATATCATCACAAAATTCATCTATAACCGGTTCTAAATCTGTCGATTCGATAAGTTCACGCCGTAAAGAGTAAATAACCTCTCTTTGCTGATTCATAACATTGTCATAATCAAGCAAGGTTTTACGCATTTCAAAGTGATGGCCTTCCACACGTTTTTGAGCACCTTCTACAGCTCTGGTCACCATGGCATTTTCGATGGACTCGCCATCTTCCAGTCCCAATTTTTGCATAAGCCCTGCTATACGTTCAGAGCCAAACAAGCGCATAAGGTCATCTTCCAAGGAAAGATAAAAGCGTGAAGAACCAGGGTCGCCCTGACGGCCGGAACGCCCACGTAATTGATTATCAATACGGCGGCTTTCATGCCTTTCTGTACCTAAAATATGCAAGCCGCCCAATTCTTTAACGCCTTCGCCCAACACAATGTCAGTACCACGACCGGCCATATTGGTAGCAATGGTTACCTTACCCACTTGCCCAGCTTGGGCCACAATTTCCGCCTCTTTTTCGTGATGTTTGGCATTGAGCACATTGTGCGGCACTTGGCGTTTTTTCAAAAGCTGCGAAATGAGCTCAGAATTTTCAATGGAGATAGTTCCCACCAGCACAGGTTGCCCGGCTTTGTGCAATTCCTCAATGGAATCCACAATGGCATTGAATTTTTCTCGGCGTGTTTGATATATAAGGTCGGAATAATCTTTACGCACCATGGGCATATTGGACGGAATGCTAACCACTTCAAGACCATAAATTTCTTGAAACTCCACAGCTTCCGTATCAGCAGTACCGGTCATACCACTGAGTTTATCGTACAAGCGAAAATAGTTTTGAAAGGTGATGGAAGCCAGTGTTTGGTTTTCTGCAGCAATTTTTACGCCTTCCTTAGCTTCAAGGGCTTGATGTTGCCCGTCAGAAAAGCGACGTCCCGGCATAAGGCGACCAGTGAATTCATCCACAATGACCACCTGCCCTTCTTGGACAATATATTCAATATCCCTACGGAAAATCGTATGCGCTTTTAAGGCTTGTAAAATATGATGCTGCGCCGTAATATTGGCAGGGTCAAAAAGGTTATCTACCTTTAGGAGTTCTTCACAACGGGCCACCCCTTCTTCAGTAAGCATGGCAGAACGTGCCTTTTCATCAATGGTATAGTGCACATCAGCTTTAAGCTGACGCACCACATCATCCATAACTTTGTATTGCCCCACAGCCTCTTCGGAAGCACCTGAAATAATCAACGGCGTACGGGCTTCGTCAATAAGAATGGAGTCTACTTCGTCCACAATGGCAAAATTGTGCCCACGTTGTACCAATTGTTCCACATAAAACTTCATATTATCACGTAGATAATCAAAGCCAAATTCATTATTGGTACCGTATGTAATATCAGCCCCATAGGCGGCTTTGCGCTCCTCATCATCAAGGCCGTGCACAATAACACCCACACTTAAACCTAAGGCATTATACAATTGCCCCATCCACGCAGCGTCACGGCTAGCCAGATAATCGTTGACGGTAATAACATGCACACCCTTACCGGAAAGAGCATTGAGCACCACAGGCAAGGTGGCCACAAGGGTTTTACCTTCACCCGTTTTCATTTCGGCAATTTTACCCTTATGCAGGACAATACCGCCCAGCATTTGCACGTCATAGTGACGCATGCCAAGCACACGACGAGACATTTCACGCACCATGGCAAACACAGGCACCAGCACATCATCAAGGCTTTTGCCTTCTTCTTGTACTTGCTTGCCATAGCTGACCATACGCTCACGAATTTCATCATCGGTTAAAGCTTCTAACTCCGGCTCTAAAGCATTAATCGCCCGCACCAGCGCCATTTTGCGCTTTAAATAGCGATCGTTTTTACTGCCAAAAATCTTCTTAAAAAGGTAACCAAACATGGATGCTCCCAAGATATATATTTTTAAATGTTATCAAAATTGCTCTATAATAAAAATCTGGAAGCTATTAAATGAGACCTCTGCGCAATTTACTGCGTAGGGTCTCATGAAGCGTTGACGACAGTCAATGCGACCAAAAATCAAGAATAGGCGTAGCTTTGCTTCACCGTTAAGTAATTGATTTTTATGCCTCTACCTCTGCACCTGTTATTTTCTATTTCGAACAAATGTTCAAACTTTAGACACAAAACTATATTTGAAAATAATTGTGCAGAGGCCTCTAAATAGTTACCAGATGGCTAGTTGACCTGCAAAGTCAGCGACTCTATCATATAAGCCTTACTTTAGCAATGGCAAGGGAGCACGCTCGCATAAGAAAACACTTGCCAAAGCTTACGCTATTTGCTATTTACCCCCTCTTGAAACGAAGCACACACGGACAGCCGCCTTGGGGTCCCTATAAAGCTTTGCATGGGGCAAAGTGGGTATGTACTTTAAAATACATACGAAAGGGTGTAAGGTGTGGGTCACGTGTGGAAGTCGAAAAACCCATTGGAGGAACCTATGGCCTATGTCAGCATGAAGCAAATGCTGGAAACGGGTGTGCACTTTGGTCACCAAACCCGTCGTTGGAACCCTAAAATGCGTCCTTACATCTTTGGCGCACGTAACGGCGTTCATATTATTGACTTGCAACAAACCATTAAGCTTTTCCGCACCGCTTACGACAAAGTAGTGGACGTGGTATCTAATGGCGGCAAGGTGCTTTTCATCGGTACCAAGCGTCAAGCCCAAGAAGCTGTGGCCACTGAAGCTGGCCGTGCTGGTCAATATCATGTAACCTATCGCTGGATGGGCGGCACCCTTACCAACTTTGCCACCATTCAAAAAAGCGTAGAACGCTTGAAAAAGCTGGAAGCCATGTTTGCTGACGGCTCTATCAACCGTTACCAAAAGAAAGAAATTTTACAATTACAACGCGAATTGGACAAATTGAACATGACCCTTGGTGGTATCAAGGACATGGAACGCTTGCCACAAATCGCTTTCATTATAGATCCTCATCGTGAAGACATTGCCGTAAAAGAATGCCGCAAACTTGGTATTCCTATTGTGGCTGTCACCGACACCAACTGCGACCCCGATGTTATTGACTACATCATCCCCGGCAACGATGACGCCATCCGCGCCATTAAGCTTTTTGTTACTGCCTTTGCTGAAGCTTGCCAAGAAGGCGATGCCATGAACAAAGACGGCAAAAATGCTGAAGCCGAATTGATGAAAGCCGCTGCTAAGCTTGACATTCCCACCGAAGCTCCTGCTGAAGTGGCCGCCCAAGCTGACGAAACCGCCGAAGCTGCAGAGTAAGGAGAACACGATGGCTGCTATTAGTGCCCAAATGGTAAAAGAACTGCGCGACAAAACCGGCGCAGGCATGATGGATTGCAAAAAAGCTTTGCAAGAAAATGACGGTGACTTAGAAAAATCCTTAGATTGGCTTCGCCAAAAAGGTATAGCCAAAGCCGCTAAAAAAGTGGGTCGTGCCACTTCTGAAGGGCTTGTAACTGTGGCCAGCGCAGGTAATACTGTGGCTATGGCTTCTGTGTGCTGCGAAACTGACTTCGTGGCCCGTGGCGAAAAATTCATCGACTTTGCCAATTCTGTATCACAATTGGTACTTGACAAAAACCCTGCCGACGTACCTGCTTTAGAAGCATTACTTGGCGATGAATTGCAAAACCAAATTGCCATCATCGGCGAAAACATGACCTTGAGCACCTTTGCTCGTTATGAAGCCCCTGAAAGCAATGCCCTTGGTGTATACATCCACGCCAACAACAAGCTTGGTGTATTAATTGAACTAGCTTGCGGTTCTGCTGCCAACGCCAAAGGCGAAGTGGCTACTACCCTTGCCAAGAACATAGCCATGCAAATTGCCGCTGCTAACCCCTTAGCTGTGGATCCTTCTACCCTTGATGCTGATACCATCGATCGTGAACGTGAAGTGTATCGTCAAAAAGCTTTAGAAGAAGGTAAGCCCGAAAACATCGTGGAAAAAATTGTAGAAGGCGCAGTAAAGAAATACTACAAAGAAGTATGCTTACTTGAGCAACCCTACATCCGTGATGACAAAAAAACCATTGCCGACATCATCCGTGAAGCCGGTAAAGAAATGGGTGGCGAAGTAAGCGTTGTACGCTTTAGCCGCATCCAATTGGGTGCATAAGCCCATATATCTGTTAGAAAACAACAGATAATTCAAAATACAATCAGCCTTTGCATTTTTTGCAAGGGCTTTTTTTGTCCCCTTAGAACTCTTTTCCTTTTTCCCCTTTTACGCTATAGTGTTAACCGTCTTACAGAGCATCGGTAATTGAAACCGCTGCACAATTATTTTCAAATATAAAAATTTACATAAAGAAAATCAAAGCTTGTTTTTTTATGCAAATTTCACTTGTGCAAGGGAAAGGCACAAACATCAATAAAACAAGCCTTACACATGCGTAGTAGGGTTTTAAAAGGTTATACTATGGAAAAAGCGCTGTTAACCCCTCTTACCAAGCTTATGGAAATTTCCCCTCTGGAAAATGTAGTACGTGAAATGTGCACTCCAGAATCTCTAATCGATGTTTGGCATAAACCGGCCCACAATGCACCCATGCCCTGCCTTGACACCTTAAATGAAATCATCCAGCGATTGCAAGCTGCTATATTCCCAGGTTTTTTTGGCACATCACAAATTCGACTAGAATCGCTACGCTACCACCTAGCAGCCAATCTTGACAGCATCTATCACCTTCTTGCCGGACAAATCCGTAGCGGTGCTTGCTTTGCCTGTGCAGGACAAGAAGAAAAATGCACCTTTTGCCAAGAAGGTTCCCAAAAAGCCGCCATGGCCTTTATGCAAAAAATACCAGAAATACGACGGATTTTAGCCTCAGATGCTCGAGCCGCCTTTGAAGGTGACCCCGCCGCCACAAGTGCCGGAGAAACTATTTTTTGCTACCCATCCATGCTCACCATGATGCACCATCGCATAGCTCACGAATTATATAAATTGGGCGTGCCCGTCATTCCCCGTATTATTTCCGAACTGGCCCACTCACGCACCGGTATTGATATTCACCCCGGTGCCACCATTGGCGAAGACTTTTTCATAGATCATGGCACAGGCGTTGTTATTGGAGAAACCTGCATCATTGGCAGGCATTGCCGCATTTATCAAGGGGTTACCCTAGGTGCCCTCTCCTTCCCCAAAGACGGTACAGGTACCCTCATTAAAGGACGCCCACGCCATCCTATTTTAGAAAATGATGTCATCGTCTATGCCGGTGCCACCATTTTAGGACGTATCACCATAGGCCAAGGAGCCATCATCGGCGGTAATGTGTGGGTCACCAACGATGTACCCGCCGGCAGCCGTGTGGTACAAGAACATGTGGTACGCAATGGCAAACCCTTAAAGGGGGAATAATGAAAAAATACATTTTCTATGGATTGCTTATCTGTTTTTGTACTGTGTGTGGCTGCACTAAAGAAGTAGATGTGGACGCTAAAGGCGAATTTGTCATCGGCGGCGGTGTGACTGGCAGCATGCACCCTAAGTAAGCTTTTTAAGCTTATTTTAGGATTTTTTCCTGAGAGGGGGAACTTTTTTTAGGAAAAAAAAGTTCCCCCTCTCAGA
>CAYJDE010000074.1:0-11017 GCA_964368805.1 uncultured Desulfovibrionaceae bacterium | reverse complement strand
GTCGATGAAATTGACGCCAGCATTTTGCAATATCCCCAGAGCTCATGTATATTCGCCACCAAAAAAGGCTTTATATCCATAGAAGATATAAAGCCTTTTCCCATAAAAACTTTGTAAACCTAATCTAAGGTATATAAAGAACGCCAATCTTGATCGTCAGCTAAAGGTTGTTGGTCTTCTTTCTTTAACAGCGTATCCCCAAGCACCAAATAATCCATTTCTGTGCGCATAAAGCACAAATAGGCATCTTGTGGCGTACATACAATGGGTTCACCACGCACATTAAAGCTAGTATTTACCACCATAGGGCACCCATGACGGGTATAAAAAGCATTGATAAGCTGCCAGTAGCGGGGATTGGTTTCCTTGCTTACCGATTGAATACGAGCCGATAAATCCACATGCGTAATAGCCGGCAAATCAGAACGCTGCCAGTACAAACGCTCCCATAAGGGCAAGGATGTGTAATTTTCAGGCAACTCACGACAGAACTTTTCCGCTACTGGTGCCACCACCAACATATAGGGTGATTGCTCAGCCAAGGCAAAATACTCTTGGGTGTATTCTTCTAACACAGAAGGGGCAAAAGGACGAAAACCTTCACGATATTTAATCTTTAAATTGAGCTTCTTCTGCATTTCCGGGTTACGAGGATCCCCCAAAATGGAGCGTCCGCCAAGGGCTCGTGGCCCATATTCCATGCGCCCTTGAAACCAGCCCACCACTTTACCTTCATTGAGCAAGTCTGCCACCGTATGGCATAATTGTTCAAAATCTGTAAAGTCTTGGCCTTTGGCATGAAACCTTTTACAGGTACGAGCAATTTGCCCTTGGTCAAAACTGGGGCCAAGGTACGAGCCACGCATGGCATCACGGCTACTTACAGGCACACGAGGTTGCTCTAAAGAGATATGCCAAAGGGCAAGGGCCGCACCAAGGGCACCGCCAGCGTCACCGGAAGCAGGTTGAATCCACACATTTTCAAATATTTTTTCCTGCAAAAGCTTACCGTTAGCCACGCAATTTAATGCTACGCCGCCGGCTAAACACAAGTTTTTACAGCCGCTTATCACTTTGGCACTACGGGCCAGACGCAACACAATTTCTTCAGTAACCTTTTGAATGGCAAGGGCAAGGTCCATATACTCTTGCTCCAGCTCTTCAGATTCAGCCATACGTGGTGGCAAACCAAACAATTGTGTCCAACGTCCTTCATCGTACATACGTAAAGCCGTGGCATAGGAAAAATATTCCATATTTAGCACATAGGAACCATCTTCACGAATATCAATAAGATGCTCACGAATTTTTTGCTCAAACTCCTTAGTGCGTGCCGCATGAGGGTCACCATAGGGGGCAAGGCCCATAAGCTTATATTCCCCGCTATTCACCTTAAAGCCACAATAGGCCGTAAAAGCCGAATACAGTAAACCTAAGGAGTGGGGAAAATGAATTTCACGCAAGGTGGATATATCCTTACCCTGCCCCTTGCTGATGGAAGTGGTCACCCATTCGCCCACACCGTCCACCGTTAAAATAGCCGCATCCTCAAAAGGAGAAGGATAAAAGGCCGACGCAGCATGGGAAAGGTGGTGTTCTGGGAAATATAACTGGGGTAACGTAGCACCCTCACTTAAAAAAGGCGCAAAACCACGTTGCAACATGGTACGCATAAACATCTTTTCCTTAACCCATACAGGCATGGACGTAAGAAAAGAAAGTAAGCCCTTGGGGGCAAAGGCGTGATAGGTTTCCAACAAGCGTTCAAACTTCAAAAAGGGCTTGTCATAAAAAGCAATGCCTTGCACATCTTGCAGGGTGATGCCTGCTTCTTCCAACACATAGGCTATGGCTTTTTCAGGAAAATCCGCATCGTGCTTTTTTCGGGTAAAGCGTTCTTCATGCGCTGCAGCCACAATAGTGCCATCACACAAAAGCGCAGCGGCACTATCATGATAGTAAGCTGAAATGCCAAGTAAATATACAGGTTTCTCAGTCATACTCTTCTCTAAAATAATGTGTAAATAAAAGGAGCAACAGCAGAGCCGCTAGTAAAAACTACCAAAGCACCAATAAGTAATAAAGCAACAATTAAGGGCAAAAGCCAAAACTTTTTACGGACTTTTAAAAAACCCCATACATCGGAAAAAAAATTCATAATTACCTCAATTTAATAAGGATGCTCCATGTCATCCTTAGTAAAAGTATGTTCGCGCACTACGAAGGCAGAGCCTTGGTCAGACTTATAGGCTTTTCTGTGCATACTATCCTTGCCCAATAAACGGCGCACCATGGCCACAGGCATGACTATAAGCCCATAAATAATACTGAGCAATACTTTTGACATAAACGTGCCAATAATATGCGAAAAGCCAAACCAAAGCCTTGCTGGCCATATCATGCTTGAAGGCCATATCATGGCCAAAAGCACAATGCCCATACAAGTGTATACTAAAAATGTTTCACGCACAAAAAACCAGATAAGCAAGCTTAAAAAAGCAAAAGCAAGAGCCGTATCCCGGCATTGGATGGGCGTTATTTTACTTTGTAATACAGACATGTTCTTCTCTCAATCCCACCATTATTTAACAATGGTGGCTTTTTCGATGATAACATCGTCCACAGGCACATCTTCAAATCTGCCCTGAGAGCTGGTGGGCACCATCTTAATTTTATCCACCACATTTTGCCCCTTGATAACCTTGCCAAACACTGTATAGCCATAGCCTTGTGCTGTGGGGGCAGTATAGTTTAAAAACTTATTATCTTTTACATTGATGAAAAATTGTGCCGTGGCAGAGTTGGGGTCGCCGGTACGGGCCATGGCCACAGTATATTTGTCATTTTCAAGGCCATTGGAAGCTTCATTTTTAATGGGAGCATTAGTGGGTTTTGGCTTTAAATGTACGTCCATACCGCCGCCTTGAATCATAAAATCTTTGATGACACGGTGAAAAATGGTGCCGTCATAATGTCCATTTTTTACATATTGCAAAAAATTTTCCACTGTAACAGGCGCCTTAGCAGGATTAAGACGCAAAATAATATCGCCCATATTTGTTTGCAATTTTACAGCAACGCTGGCAGCTTGCGCTTCAGCAGAAAAAGTATTCAGCAAAAAAGCTGTCAAAATAAAAGCACTTAAAGCAAAAAGGCGTAAATTTTTCATAATATTCTCTCTTAAATAACGGTTATTTTTTAGATACAATACACAAAACATAACAGACACCCTTCTTACTCGTTAAATGTCATCTTGCCAAGTAAAAAAAAATCCCTAACCTTGACCATAAGGCCCGAACATGATAGGCAATAGGTATAAGCCTTTTATAAAGCTTAAAAAATTACAACAGTTACGGGTGGAATATGAAGAGTTACCTTGAGCAGTTCCAAAAATATGTTTCCAGCAGCGGTTTGAAAAATACGACCCAACGTGCACGTATTGTCGAAATTTTCATGGGAACCACAGGCCATCTTTCCACAGAAGAAATTTACGATATCGTACGTGCTGTGGATTCTTCAGTCGGTCAATCCACCGTTTATCGCACCATGAAACTTTTATGTGAATCTGGTTTGGCCCACGAAGTGCACTTAGGTGACGGCATGGTGCGTTATGAGCCGCATCAAGAAGAACACCATGACCATCTTGTCTGTGAAAAATGTGGAAAAACCGTAGAAATACTCAGCAAAAAGATGGAAAAAATGCAAGAAGCCATTGCAAAAAAACACGGTTTTACCCCAACCACCCATACCATGTGCCTCTATGGCATTTGCAGCGAATGTCGTAAAAAGCGCGCTAAATAAAGAGAAGATAAAGAGAAGATAAAGAGAAACGATACAAATAGTATTTTATCAGAAATTTTTTGAAGCGGACTTTTTTAGCAGCCTCATAAATACCATGGCCGAGAAAGGTGTAAAAACATCTTCTCGGCCATTTTTGTGCAAAAAGCGTGTAAAATACAATACTATTCTAAAATATACTTCATGGGATTAACCGGCGCACCGCCCACACGGATTTCGTAATGTAAATGCGGCCCTGTAGTGCGGCCCGTCATACCCACATAGCCCACCACATCGCCACGCTTTACTTCTTGCCCTACTTTCACATAATTATCGCTTTTCATATGCGCATATACTGTGGAAATGCCACCGCCGTGGTCAATTTCCACCACAATACCGTAAGCACCTTCAAAACCGGCTCTTTTCACCACACCCCGTGCCGTAGCAATAATGGGTGCCCCTAGCTTCCCTTTAATGTCAAGACCTTTATGAAAACTTCTGCGGCCGGTAAAAGGCGCACGTCTATAACCAAAACTTGAATTCAATCGTCCACGCAAAGGCCATACGGAAGGAGATGCCGAAAGTTTGCCCTTCATAACCCGTAAAGCCGCCAACAATTTTTGTTGATTAACTTCTTCTAGGTGCACATCATCGGCTAAAAGTTGCAAAAAGGTTTGCATGCGACGCACCATTAAACTGGGGCTATGTATAGGCAAAGCCTGCGTCATAAGATCATCATTACGGGTTTTTTGCATGTCGCCAAACTCTTCGGATATTTCTAGAAGTTGGCGTATTTTTGCGTCAAACCGTTCCATGCGCAACACGTCACGAGAAACGCTTTGCAATTTTTCCACAAGGCTCATAATTTGAGCATTTTGGCTATTTAGGCGCTCTTGATCTTCAAGAATTCTATTTTTAAGATGCAAATTGACGAAGTAATCTTTTAACAGAAAGAAATTTCCTACCAAAAGCGCACAGGTGAATAGCACAAAAAGACTTATAACCCAAAGGCGCACCCGAAACTTTCGACTTTTACCTTCGCCGCCTTCTCTAAAGATAACTATATGGTGTTTTCCAAAAAACATGCAACCTCGCACGATATGTTATTTAAAAAAATGCTGATGTAATAAAATGTTCTTCCTCCAACAAGGAAGACGCATGTCGCCAAGAGACATAGCATATCAATATATATGCACTCTTAGTTAAGATACGTCTCACACAATCAAAGGGTGAAAAAGCATTTTAATCAGCGTTTACTTAATGATATGGCTGATACATAATAAGCCTTGCTTATGTCGTCAAGAAAATTGTTTTACGTAGTCACTTAGACTGTTATATATCTTCTCTTGTATGCACATGCTTTCCCAATTGCCAGCGACACAGCCCATTATACACACAGCGTTGCGCATCTTTATACACAGTAAAAAGCTGTTTTACCTGACTTTCCATCTCTGAGCGTTTGGTATTTCCCGCCGAAGGACAAGGGTTTTGCCACAAAGGTAATTCCCATTGACGTGCGGCCCGCACCACATGCTTTTTTTCCACAAGCAGCATGGGGCGAATAACTTGCAAAGCACCGGAAAAGAAATCTTCTTTCATACTCATGCCATCTACTCGCCCATTTTGGCATAAATTCATAAAAAAAGTATGCACTAAATCATCGGCTGTATGGCCAAAAGCCAAATGGCTTAAGGAATACTGTTCACAAAGTTCAAATAAACGTTTACGCCTTAGCCAAGCACAGCGAAAACACGCTGAATTTCGTGTGTTTTCTTCAGAATGTGCATGGGGGCCATGATTAGTCACATCAATATGCGATGCAATACCATGGGATTTTAGCCAAGGAATAAGTGGCGCATGGTTATGTATATCAAAACCAGGGTTTATATGCAATGCCATAATTTCAAAAGGAAAAGGCACAATACCTTGGCGAATATGTAACGATTTTAATAAGACAAAAGAGTCTACTCCACCAGAAACAGCCACGCCAATACGGGCATGGGGGGTAATCATGGCTGTTTGTTGCATGGCCTTGCCAATGGATTTTACACAAAGCTGTTGTGCAAATGTACGAGAATTTTTTTTCATTTTTTCCTTAAAAGAGAGGGGTGGTTCACTTGACAAGCTGCGTCAGCTTCTATAACGTGCTTTGCCTGTGCGTGATACAAGAGGGCGTTATGCTTCTTTGCCTTGTAAGTCAAGTCTTTTTAAAGAGAGCTTTTGGAAAACCTTGGCAATTTTTCGCTGGCATATTTGTGCTCAGCACAAAGTAATTATTATAGTAACGGCGAAAGTGCCAAGGTGCATGCGCAATGCTTTATAGAGCATAGTGTCTTTACTTCAGCCCCTGCACACTTTTTTTAATTATAAGACTTCATGATAAAAACAGAAGAGTCTGCTCTTTACAGAAATTTTACCTGTGCAGAGACTCTATTTTACCTATATACTTTACTGTGCTTTTTTTTGTAAGCTAAAATTTTTTGGGGCTTTGCCCCGCAATTTTATTTTGCCTATACACAACTAGACAAAAAGTTTTTAGGCATTATATCTAAACCGTACGGAGATTTTATGGCTCGTATTACCGTTGAAGATTGTCAAGAACGTGTAGACAATCGCTTTTTACTGGTACAGATGGCTATTAAACGTATTCATCAATACCGCGAAGGCTATGAATGCCTTGTGGAAAGCCGCAACAAAGAAGTGGTAACTGCCCTTCGTGAAATTGCAGCAGGAAAAGTTTTACCGGATGACCTTTCCTACTACAGATTTAAAGAAGAAGCCATTATTGAGCAAGAGGCACAAAGCCCCAACGAATAATGTGATGAGGCCGGTTTTCCGGCCTTTTTTATCCACCTGCAAAGCTTTTTTTAGCTTTTTTACCCTTGTATTTTGCCTATGAAAAAATGTTATTATGAAGTGCTAGAAGTTACTCGTGAAGCTTCCGATGAAGAGATTAAAAAGTCTTACCGCCGTTTAGCCATGATGTATCACCCTGACCGCAACCCCGATAATCCCGAAGCAGAAGTCAAGTTTAAAGAATCTGCCGAAGCCTATGATGTGCTGCGAGATGCAGAACGGCGTGCCCGCTACGATCGCTTTGGCCATGCCGGCGTTAGTGGCAATGCCGGTGGAGGCTTTGGCAGCGCAGAAGATGTCTTCTCACATTTTAGTGATATTTTTGGCGATCTTTTTGGATTTTCCGGCGGCGGCGGTGCCCATAGGGCCATGCGTGGGGCTGACTTACGTTACAATTTAAAAATCAGCTTTGCTCAGGCAGCCACTGGCGATGAAGTAGTGCTGCAGCTACCAAAGCGTGTACTATGCCCCGACTGTGAAGGTTCTGGCGCAGCCCCCGGCACCTCACCTGAAACATGTAAGCATTGTAATGGCGCAGGGCAAGTGCGTAGATCTCAAGGCTTTTTCCAGCTTTCTACCCCCTGTCCCGTATGCCGTGGCGAAGGGCAAATTATCACTAAACCCTGTCCACGCTGTAAAGGCCAAGGCATACTTAACGAAAGCAGAGAACTTTCAGTACGTATTCCTGCCGGTGTAGACACAGGTACACGGCTTCGTGTGCGCAACGAAGGGGAAATGGGCGTCAACGGCGGTCCTGCTGGTGATTTATATGTAGTTATCAGCGTCGACCAAGACAAAACCTTCCGCAGACAAGGCAATGACCTCATCTATGTACAAGAAATCTCTTTTGTGCAAGCCATCTTAGGCCATAGATTAGAAGTTCCTTCTTTGCAAGGCAATGTGACCTTAGAAATTCCTCGTGGCATCCAAAGTGGCACCGTATTGCGCATCAAAGACGAGGGAATGCCCATACTTGGACGAGATAAGCGTGGAGATTTATTGGTAGAAGTTAAAATTCTTACCCCCACACGCATTAGCGAAAAACAAGAAGAGCTTTTACGTGAGTATGAAAAGCATACCCCCGATGATAGTGTCATGAATAAACTAAAAAGTGCCACCAAAAAAGCCACCAAAAAGGCGGCTAAGGTTATGGGGCTTGATTAGTTAACATATTTAGAGACCTCTGCACAATTATTTTCAAATATAGCTTTGTGTCTAAATTTGAAAATTTGTTCGAAATGTAAAGTCACGTGTGCAGAGGTAAAGGCACAAAAAGTCAATTAATTATCTTTTCATGGAGAGGGGAGAACTTTTTTAGGAAAAAAAGTTCTCCCCTCTCAAACTCTCTCCCTCAAAAAAACCCATTGTGCCAGTCTCTGCCTTTGAGACCTCTGCACACCATATACCCCTCTACAATGAATTGACTGTTGTCAACGCTCCAAGAGACCCCACGCAATGTATTGCGCAGAGGTTTCAAAGGTTATTGTAAAGTCTTTACAAATACGGTGAAAACAACCAAAATGAGGCATGCATAAGCTTTTTAGGTAAAGATATTTTTTCCACATCTTCCAAAGTGTATTCTACACTACCCACCAAGGTTATATCAAAATATTCTTTGATTTGACGTGCAAAGGACGTATCAAAACATTCCACATTCAGCTCAAAATTCAGCCGCAAAGAGCGTGGGTCAAAATTAGCCGAACCTATTTGCACATAATAGTCATCTATCACAAACAATTTGGTATGGGCAAAGGGTGGTGCTTGATAAAACACCCGTACCCCCGCTTCCAATAAGGTGGGCAACAGATGAAATGTGGCCCAATGCACGGCCTTAATATTATTTTTTGCCGGTAAAATAATGCATATTTCCACGCCGCGTAAAGCCGCCGATTTTAAAGCCCCCACCACCTCATGGGATGGGAGAAAATACGGGGTCATAATGTATATGCGTTGTTTTGCTGCGGCCATGGTACTGAAAAACAATTCATGTAAAGGATCTTTGCCCGACCCCGGCCCGTCTAGCACCATGCGGCACAGCACATCTCCGCACATTTCTTCCGCTTTACGTGGTGGCAGAGCGTAATTATTGGTGCAAAAGCCCCAGTCAAGCAAAAAAGCTTCTCGCAATTGCGCCACAATGGGCCCAGAGCAGACAAAATGCATATCTTGCACCGAAAAACTATCATGGGCTTGCACATGGTAATCCGCAATATTCATACCGCCGGTAAATCCCCAGCTATCTGCCACGAGAACTTTACGATGATTACGTAAATTTATAGAAAAATTGGGTGGAAAAAGGCGAGGTGGTAAAAAACGTACCACTTGAACACCACTATCTATTAAGGTACGCCATAGACGAGACCAAGAATAAAACTGCCCAAGCCCATCCACCATGAGGCGTACATCTAAGCCACGCTTTGCAGCATGGGCCAAAGCCTCCACAAACTTTGCCCCCACTTGGCCACCATTAAAAATAAACGTGGTTAAGTACACATAATCTTCTGCTTCTTCAATGGCTTGTAACATGGCTGGATAGGCAGCATCCCCATTGTACAAAGGCGTAAGAGCATTACCGCCACTTAAAGATTTATTGGTAAGCTTATGTCCAATGGAGCTCATGGAAACAAAACGTGCAGGAATGGAAGTTCTTTGCACATGACCGTGGGTAACTTTACGTAAGTCATCGCTTTTCCAATAATCCACTTGATTTTCTGCTCGAAGTTTAGCCTTACGCATGAAATGCGCAGCACGGCTCTCTGCTCTGGCAATACCAAAAAGAAGATATAATAAGACACCCAACCCCGGTAAGAATAAAATGGCTACAGTCCAAGCCAAAGCCGAGCGTGGATTATTTTTTTTCAACAGAACATGCCCTACCACCAAAAGAGAAAGGGTATGGATAATAAAAAAAGGTTCTACAGAAGCAAAAGTGGGCCAATTTATTTGCATAGCACACCTCAAGACGGTATCAGACTAGTATCAATTCATGGAAGCTGATTTATTCTTTTCCTGAGAGGGGAAGCTTTTTTTAGGAAAAAAAAGCTTCCCCTCTCAGACTCTCCCCTTCAAAAAAACCAATTGCGTCAACATCTTTCTTTAAAAAGAGAAATTGTCGCACATAACAGCCTGAGACATCTGCGCAATGTATTGCGTAAGATCTCTTGGAGCGTTTTTGTACCTTTACCTTTGCACACGTTATTTTACATTACGAACAAATTTTCAAACTTTAGACACAAAGCTCTATATGAAAGTACCTGTGCGAAGGTTTCAGCCTGTTAAGTTTCTAATGCTGCCCTATTCCTCTGCACGCTCATATCCAGCTCAGGTAACAAGTCACCCAAGGCTTCCATATCTTGCGCCTGCGCCGCAGCTTGCACAGTACGAGCTAATCTTCCCAAAGTACGTAAACCAAAAGATTCTGCATGATTGGCCAAGGCATGCGCAGATTGTTCCACACCCTTGGCATCCCCTAAGGCAAATGCACGCTTGCCTGATAATAAACTTTCGTCCAAATCCATAAGCAGTTGGTCAATGGGCGAAACACTCGTGGCCGCTTGCAAGGGTTCCGTGGCCATGGCAAAATTATGCGTATCGCCACTAATACCAGCATGAAAAGCATCGGGTATGGCTGTTGGATTTTCAGTGTAGCCCAACCCATGCTCTTGTACTAAAGGTTCAGGTTGCACAGAAGATGGCGCTGCTCCTTCTTGCACAGTATTAAGCAAATCATGGGGCATGCTTCCCGGTGAAAAAGCAGGATGCGGTGCCGTAGATGAAACCACAGGGTCTTCAATGGCAGACATGCCAGCCCCGGCAGTTTCAGGCATAATAGCTCCATCCATAGCTGAAGTAGGCATACCTAAAGGAGATGCCACATCATGAGGTGCAGGCATGGTATCATGCAGCGCAGGCGCAACAGCTGAGACAGGCGCAACTCTTTCCTGTGGCGGGCTTTGTTCTATCTCTCTATCCTTCTTCTTAGAAGAGAACATATTAGCAAATATAGAGAATTTAGATAGCTTACTGGGCTCTGGAGCTGGCTCGGGCTCTGACTCCATGGAAGCTGTTGACGCAACAAAAGGTTCCGACATAGACAAAGGTTCAGCCATAGGCGCAGGTTCCGGCGTATTTACAGGCTCCTGTACATATGCAGGTTCCGGCATATGTATAGGTTCTGGCGTAGGTTCAGGCATAAGCATAGGCGCAGGCTCAGGCGTATATACAGGCTCGGGCATAGGCTCAGGCTCCTGCACATATGCAGGTTCCGGCGTATACACAGGCTCTGGCGTAGGTTCAGGCACTACTGCTTCTTCAGGCGCAGCCATGGGAGCAAAAGTTATGCTAGGCTCCGCATGTTTAGCCTCTTGTATGTGATCTTGCGCTT
>CAYJDE010000073.1:2092-11142 GCA_964368805.1 uncultured Desulfovibrionaceae bacterium | reverse complement strand
ATCTTTCTTGATAAAGCGTGAAAATGCGAATTTTGACGACATTATCTCGTTTAATTAAGATTAATTGGTAAATTATTTTTCCAATTTCCAAGCTTCATGAACCTTACCCACAAGTTCAGCACCAGGACTAAGGGTAGTTTTACCAGGGGTCCAAGCAGCAGGGGCCACTTGGCAACCGTTGGTTTCACGAACCAATTGAAGAGCCTTAATTTGACGCAAAGCTTCGTCAAAATTACGCCCTACGGGTGCGGCAAGCACTTCTGCATTTTGCAATACACCTTCAGGGTCAATGATAAAGCTGCCACGCAAGTTGATGCCCTTATCTTCATCAAACACATCATATTGCTTACCAATGCAGGCGCAATTATCTGTAAGTAAAGGATAAGGAGTAAGCTTACCAACAGCTTTGGAAATTTCTTGTTCGTCCCACATTTTGTGTACAAAAACTGTATCCATGCTTATGCCTAAAACTTGCACGCCTAATTTGTCAAACTCTTCAATTTTTGCTGCAACTGCAGCAACTTCTGTTACTCAAACAAAGGTAAAGTCACCAGGATAGAAAAAGAGATAAACCCATTTTCCACGATAGTCTTCCAAAGAAACAGGCATAAATTTGCCGTCTTGATACCCTTGTGTGCTGAAACTTGGTGCTAATTTACCAACTTTAATCATAATTTTTCTCCTATGTTTTTAGTTACCGTAAGCTTAGCTTATTGGTAACGATTACGATTAATACCTTTTTTGAAATCTCTTGTCAAGTTACAAAATGCTCATTCTACCATATAAAAATTTTTTGTGGCTAGTGCATTGAGACCTCTGCACAATGCATTGCGTAAGGTCTCATGGAGCGTTGACGTCAGTTAATGCGATCAAAAATCAAGACTAGACATAGCTTTGCTTCGCCGTTAAGCCCGACCCAACGGGCGGCAAAGCCGGTTGCGTTTGCAAGGTACGAGCAATTACGCAAATCGAGAGCAAAGCAATTGATTTTTGTGCCTTTACCTCTGCACTTTGCTTTACATTTCGAAGAAATTTTCAAACTTTAGACATAAAACTCTATTTAAAAACAATTGTGTAAAGGTCTTGCATTAGGAAAGGCTGACTAAAGGCCTCGCATTTATAATAAAAAAGTGTTTCAACCAAGGCAAGACCATAACCACATATTTTTTATCCTTTCCATACAACACCATCTTTTGCCCACAAAAAAAGGGAGCGGAAAAGCCCACCCCCTTTATTATTTCTTAACGCCTACGAATTATTCGTAAGGATTATGTTCAATATGGTCTGGTACAATAACCATCTTCAAAAGCAAAGGCTTTAAGAAGGACCATCTGAAAGTTGGGTTTGGATGTTCGTATTCTTCCACAATGTCACGCACAGCGTCCCAGCAGTTGTGGCAAGGGCAGATAACAAGGGAAGCACCGGTGGCCTTAATTTGCGCCAATTTTGGCTTCAAAGCAATGTTACGTTGCTTACGATAAAGGCCTACACCGTTGAAACCGCCACCACCACCGCAGCAGTAGTTGTGGTCGCCACACTCAGACATTTCGCGGAAAGTACCGGGCTTACAAATATAGCTGATAATTTCGCGAGTGTATTTCATCAAACCGTGGTTACGCACATAGTTACAAGAATCTTGCAAGGTGCAAGGCTCATCAATGCGCTTATCAGGGTCGATTTTTAATTTACCATTGCGAAGTGCGTAAGCCACCCATTCTACATAGTGCATAAATTGGGTAGGTTGGGTACCATCTTCACGGCCAGCCCAATAAGGACCTTCAATGACGGTGGCTCTGTGTGCGTGGCCGCACTCAGTACCTACCACAACTTTTGGCTTCAAACGTTCAACAGCAGAATATACACGTTTGACGTTTTGAGTACAACCTTCCCAGTCACCGGCAAAAAGGGTAAGGGAAGTATTTTCCCAGCCTTCGCTTGGTACTGTCCAGTTTTCACCGGCAAGGTGGAAGAGAATAGCAGCTTCGGAAATATCTTCAGGATAGTGCTTTACTTCACGGGCATTCAAAATGTACATGATGTCAGCATTTTCTTTATCCACAGGAATAGCCACGCCAGGCCATTCTTCTTGAGCTTCATCCATCATCCATTCGCAGGTTTCCAGCCAATCTTCTTGGGTAACGTCCATTTGGGCGCCATACACGCGGTGCATACCGGAACCAATTTTCAATTCCCATGGCACAAAACCGTGAGAGAACAAAATGCCGCGTAAGTAGCTGAACATAACGCCAGTATCAATACCATGAGGACAGTACACGGCGCAGCGGTTACAACAAGTACATCTGGACCAAGCAATTTCCATACACTTGATCATAAATGCTGCGTCAACCTTTTCAGGATTGCTCAGCATTTCGCCAAGGGTTTGGCGAATTTTCAAAGAAGGAATTTGCTGTGGATCATTTTCATTGGCGGTGTACAAGAAACAGCTTTTGGCACACATGCCGCAGCTGGCGCAAATCTCAAGCCATGTTCTGGTACGAGATTTACAGGTCTTTTTTAATTGTTCCTTAAGCACCTGTGTATCTACAGGTAAGGATTTCATTTCTTCGTAATATGTTGCTCCGCCCTTGTCACTCAAAAGATGCATAATGTCTTCTTTGGTGGTCAGGGGAGCCTTGGTGCAAAATGGTTTGTTAGACATAGATAACTCCTTCTGTGCTTACCAGGGGAAGACAGGGCCACGCGTTGCGCCGCCTCTTTTGATGGCAAAGTCCATGCCCACTTGTGCACGGGACATGAAGAACAATACAATGTGGCTAAGCTTGGTAAAGGGTGCCACAATCAAGAATACTTCACCGCTGATAATGTGAACAATAGTCCACATTTCGCTGGGGGAAAGACGGGCCATAAGACCGGAAGCGAAAGGTACGATGGTTAACAAAAGCACCATCCACTCTTTAAAGCCAGTCAACGCACGTGCTTCAGGCACAATGATACGACGAAGTACTAAAATAGCCAAACCGCCAAGAGCAGCATAGGTCAAAATGTCAGCAAGGCCCATGGGTAAGCTTGGTAAGCTGATGCCAGTGGCATTTTCCAATAAAATGGTGTGTCCTACCAAGAAGAAAGGCAATAAAATGGCCCCCACGTGCAAAAGGAAGAAACCCAAAGCCATAAGAGGCTGTTTACGCCAGCCATGGGTAGCACCAGGAATAAGCCATGCACCAATAGAAGCAAGAGCACCGGGAATACCACGGCCCATTTGCTTAGTATAGGCAATGCGCTCAAGACGCCAGTCAAGTCCGTTAATATACAGCACAATACGTGCAATCATACCCACTACGAAAATGAGTAAAGAAACTGTAAAAATCGGGCCAGTGAGAATATTTAACATTGTTTATGCCTCCCAAATGGCTTATTTTTTGTCTGCAGCTGCTTGTGCAGCGGC
This sequence comes from uncultured Desulfovibrionaceae bacterium, assembly GCA_964368805.1. Taxonomy (GTDB): domain Bacteria; phylum Desulfobacterota; class Desulfovibrionia; order Desulfovibrionales; family Desulfovibrionaceae; genus CAYJAD01. The sequence goes on along the minus strand of CAYJDE010000073.1, from coordinate 7,736 downwards.
AGTAGCATCATTGTGACAGCTACGACAGGAAGCAAGCGCAGGGCCCTTGCCCATAGTGGCGTGACAGCTTACACATTCTTTGTGTACATAGGCTACCACTTTATCTGCACTCATGCCTTCGCTTTCAAGGAAAAATTGTTCACTGGAAGTGTGACAAGGCGAACAGTCATCTTCCAATGCAGCTACGTGTTTTTCGTGAGAAAAAAACACCGGAGGCATTTTATTGGCCTTCAATGTTTCTAAAGCAAAGGGGATACGCTCCACCTCTTCTGCGCTTGCGGCACCAACCATCATAACGGGAGAAATGGCTACAATAGCAAGTATTGCCGCCATAAGCCCGAGCTTCAATACCCTAGCCTGTTTTTTCATGCGTACTCCTCATTGTACTAGGAGGTTTTTGCTTTGCGGGACACAAAGCACAACTACAGGCCGTGTAAAAATCCACATATTTCACACGGCTTACCTGTTCCAAATTTTACAGATGCACGGTACAAGCCAAGGCCGTCCGCACGTGTTGATAAGTCTATAGCAAAGTTCAAAAGTAAACGCACTCTTTTTTTTAAGGAAAATATTACCTACCTTTCAACCTTTATGTCTTTTATGTTACAACACTTTTTTTGCTAGATTGTTCTATTTAGACTATGTATACTGAAAAAAACACAGAAAAAAACATGCTCTAAACGTGTGGGTATTTATACTCTTTAGCAGAAAATTTTGACAGCACCTCACAACTGGCGTAGTATTGCCAAGTCTTTTTCTGAGAAAACATATACCAAAAAACGCCTTTTCGCATAGCAAGGAGCACTTATGCAAAAAAATGCCACTCCCAAAAATGCTCAGCAGGGCACAGAGTCAGAAAAGCAAAAAAATATTGACCCATCTTTGGCTGTTGAAAACCTAGATTCAGCAGAAATGATGGAAAGCGCAGACATTGTGCCTCAGCCTTCTTCCACAAAAATTGCCAATAAAATCCTAGAGCCTTTAGATATTCCTGACGGTAATTTTAACGCATCCCATTCCAACGAAAAATTGTGCACCCTACAAGAAATAGCCAATCTTTCTTGTCCCGGCCTTTTTTTCAATCGTGACATTAATTGGATTGCCTTTAATGCTAAAGTGTTACAAGAAGCCCTTGAACCTAAAGTGCCCTTATTGGAGCAACTTAAGTTTTTAAGCATCTTTTATAATAATCTTGACGAATTTTTCATGGTGCGAGTGGCAAATCTTATGCGCCAATACATAGGTAACGTGCCCAATACCGCAGCAGACAAAATTCCTCCCGGTCGCCAATTGGCAGAAATTCGCCGTCAAACCTTGCGCCTTACCGCCATTGCCTACGAACATTGGCAAAAAAAATTAAGCCGTCAACTCAAAGAGCGTGGCGTGCGTATCATTAGGTATGTGGACCTCACCAAAAAACAGCAAAAGTTTTTGGATGACTATTTTATGGATGAGATTTATCCCATCCTTACCCCTCAGGCCATTGACCCCAGCCATCCCCTACCCATCATTGCCAATTTAAGCCGAAATTTCATTGTGCAATTGCGTGATAAACATGGTATGGCCCGCTATGCACGTATTAAAGTGCCGGATAATGTACCGCGCTTTTTATTTACCCCACGTACGAAAGATGCAAAAACCTATGCTGCCCTTGGTTTTTCGGTTAATGTTCGCGATCATGATATTATTTTTGCTGGCGACCTTATCAAACATCACCTAAGCACCCTCTTTTCCGGACATGAAATCGTGGCTATAGGTTCATTTCGTATTACCCGTAATACTGACATTGAAATTGAAGAAGATGAAGCCCACGATTTGCTAGAAGCCATTCGTGACTTGGTAGACCAACGCCGTTTTGGCGATGTGGTGCGTTTGGAGGTTTCGGAAGATACACCGGTGGATTTACGCCGATTCCTCATGGAGCACCTTGAGGTACGCCCCTTCCAAGTTTACAGAATTAAAGGCCCCATGGCTTTTTCTGAAATGATGGAGCTATACGGCCTTGATAAGCCCAGCTTAAAGGACGAACCCTTTACGCCCTATGTGCACCCCATGTTCCGTGATGACAATGAATCACATATTTTTGAAAAAATTGCTCAAAAAGATATTTTACTCTATCACCCTTACGACAGTTTCTTGCCCGTGCAAGAGTTCATTTATAGGGCTAGTATAGACCCCAACGTCATAGCCATTAAGCAAACACTTTATAGGGCCGGTAATTCCTCACCCATTGTGGATGCGCTTATCAATGCAAGACGCCTTGGTAAACAAGTAACGGCCGTGGTGGAATTAAAAGCCCGTTTTGATGAAGAGCGCAATATCACATGGGCAGAAGAAATGGAAAAAGCCGGTGTGCACGTAGTCTATGGCATGCCGGGTATGAAAATTCACGCAAAGCTCTGTCTGGTAGTACGCCGAGAAGCCACCGGTATGCGTCGGTATGCGCATCTAGGCACAGGCAATTACAATCCTTCTACAGCAAAAATCTATACAGACTTGAGTCTCTTCACGGCTCATCCGGAAATTTGCGCCGATGTAAGCGATTTATTTAACACCATGACCGGTTATGCTGAAAAGGATGATTATCGTCAATTATTGGTTTCGCCAGTTACTTTACGCAAAAAAATTATTCATGCCATTGAGGCTGAAATGCATCGCCATCAAAAACATGGCGATGGAAAAATTTACATTAAATGTAACCAAGTGGCTGATACCGAATGCATTCAAGCTTTGTATAAGGCTTCAAGAGCCGGAGTACAAATACGTATGCAAGTACGTGGCGTGTGTTGTTTACGCCCTGGAATTCCAGAAATTAGTGAAAACATTGAAGTTACCTCCCTTGTAGGACGATACCTCGAACATCCCAGAATTTTTTACTTTCATAACGGCGGCAATGTACGCATGTACATGGGTAGTGCTGATCTTATGCCACGTAACCTTGACAGACGTATTGAAACGCTTGTACCCATTCTTGACCCAGATTTACAAAAGACACTTCTAGAAGAAATACTCTTAACGCACTTGGACGATACTGCTAAAGCCTATATTTTAGAAGAAAGCGGCAATTATATACGCCACAAAATTCCCCGTGGTAGCCAGTCTTTCAATGCACAACAAAATATGGTGGACTTACGCGAAATTAAGCACAAGAAAAAGAAGAAATAATGAAGGTTTTCTATGGTTACGCATTTTCAAAACGAAAACTCGCCCGTTATGTTGGAATCCTTAGAACATGGTAAACGTGTTGCACATCTCTCTAAACTGCTTTTTGATGGTTTAGCCCCTTTACATAAACTATCAAAAAAATGGCGACATATTTTAGATCTTGGCGCTCAATTACATGATATTGGTTGGATTTACGGAAAAACAGCCCACCATAAAGCCTCTGCTTCCATGATACGTTCTGGACATATTGAAAAAGCAGCTGAGATACCAAAAGATATACGCCACCTTGTGGCTTTGGTGGCACGCTATCATCGCAGGGCCGACCCATCCAACAGTCAATGGCGTTTTGCTGCCCTTGCAGAAGAAGAAAAAGAAGCCATGATGGTGCTTGCTTCTATTATTCGCCTTGCCGATGCCCTAGATTTTAGCCATACGGGGAGTGTGAAGGACGTTTCCATAAAAATAAAGAAACATGCCGTACATTTAAAAGTAGAGCCTCACCATGATTGCCAATTGGAAATAAGACGTATTGAAGATAAAAAAGAGCTTTTTTTGAAGGTATTTTTACTGGATGTACTTTGTTCTTAAAATGTGTTAAGAGTTTCTTTTACTTTTTGCAAAAAGTCTTAGCCACATGGCCTAAGCTTGCATAATCTTTTTTAAGCAAGCTTTTCGACATGTTGTTAAGAACAAGCACATTTGATACATTTTATCCAAAAGGCTGTTGAGAAGCTATGAACGCAGATAATACTCAAGAACAATTGCTTTCCATCGATGACTTCCTTAATGATCCAGAGGCCATGGCCCAAGAATTTCATGAAGGGCAGCAACGTAGCGAACACTTTGTGGCCCAAGGTTCGCAAGTCATTGGTATTATAGACCTTGGTAGTAATTCTGCACGCCTTTTATTGGTACAAGTAGACGACAATGGCGGCTATAATATTCTCAACAGAGTAAAGCACATGGTGCGTCTTGGCGAAAATGCTTTTGAAACCAAAATGTTACAAGAACCCGCCATGAAGCGCACCCTCATAGTTTTGCATTCTTTTATGGATATGTGCAAAAAATATGAAGTAACACATCTGTTGCCCATGGCCACAGCCGCCATGCGCGATGCTCAAAACGCCCAAGAGTTTCTCTATAAAGTACAAGAAGTTACCGGAATGACCTTACAAATCATTTCCGGCCAAGAAGAAGCACGCCTCATTTGCCTTGGGGTTTCTAGTTCTCTGCCTGCCAGCCTTGCTTTGCGTACTTATATTGACATTGGCGGCGGCAGTACAGAAATTGCCGTATCCAATGCCCAAGGTAATCACTGCCTTGACTCCCTTAAACTTGGTTGCGTACGTATAACCAATCTTTTCTTGAAAGAATATCCGGACAAAGTGCCTACCCATGTTTTTTCTTCCATGTGCACCTTCGTTCGTAGTAAAGCCAGTTATGCCATAGGCCGCATGAATAATTTTGAGAGTTCCGAACTTATTGGCAGTTCCGGCACAGCACTCGCTTTACATAATATAGCGCATCGATTGGAATTTGGCAGTTCACCAAATTCTGAACAAAACACCTTAAGCATTGAAGGTTTGCGTATTGCCTGCCGCCATTTATGCACTCTTACTGCTGAAGAAAGAAAAGCACTACCCGGCATAAACGCACGCAGGGCTGAAGTGCTTGTGGCAGGGGCCGCTATCTTACTCACCCTTATGGAAGATTTTAACTTTTCCCAGATTTCCGTTTCTTCTCGCAATTTGCAAGACGGTATTTTAATGGATTATGTGCAACGTCGCCGTGAAGAAAAAATACGTCGTGAAGAAGAAGCCCTGCCATACCCTAAAGAACATTCCGTTCTTGAACGTTCTGTGCGTGAGCAAAGCATTTTCCAATTGGCTCAACGTTGTCAGTATGAGGAAGAACATTCTAAGCATATGGCCAACCTCACTTTGCAATTACACGACTCCGCTGTGGATATCGGACTGATTGCTTTAGACCATCAAGCTCGTGAGTTGCTTTACTATGCCGCCTTATTGCACGATATTGGTATCTTCATTGCCTATGCCAAACATGCCAATCATGGGGCCTATATCATAAGCAAAACCGAGTTACTTGGCTTTACTGACGAAGAAATAGATTTTTTAGCCACCTTGGTGCAAATGCATAATCTAAAGCCCAATAAAAAGAATTACAGTCCCTTACCAAAAGGGCAAGATTTGCGTCGCCATTTACATTTCTTTCCGCTTTTTCTTTCTCTTGCGGAAAATATGGACCGTTTACATTGCCAAAATATTTCAGAAACACATTTTCACCATAAAAACAATAAGCTTATCTTGGTTGTGGGGGGGAATACCACCAGCCCTGTAGAAATTGAAGCCGTGTCAAGTATGGAAGAGCTAATTAAAAATGTCATAGGAATTAAGGTGGAGATACATTTTACCACATTGTAAAGAGGCACTTACAGCTTTAACAACGCCAATAGCAGACC
>CAYJDE010000073.1:0-1992 GCA_964368805.1 uncultured Desulfovibrionaceae bacterium | reverse complement strand
TTTTTAAATATAGCTTTGTGTCTAAAATTTGAAAATTTGTTCGAAATGAAAAATAGCGTGCGCAGAGGTCTCAGTATATGAGCTTATATGTAGTAAAAACCATATCCTTGACATAAATACGAGGGAAAAATGAGATATATCTTACTCATCATTTTTTTTGCTTTGACAAATTTTACGCAAGTCCACGCTTCAGCAGTAAGCGAAATGGAAGAAAAATTTGAAAAAATTAAAAAAGCAGAAGATATTTTTTTTATCAGGCTTACTATCCTCACAGACAGGTTAACGGTAAAAGAAGCTGAGTTAAAGGTGATAGAGGAGTCCTATAAAAAAACGCTCATTGTTGAAGAAATAAAAATGATTAAAGAAAATATTGAAAGAGAAAAAGTCGCATTACGTAAAAAAATTGATGTCATCGAAAATGGCCTCAAACCTCCTGTTCCTCCGGAAATGACAGAAAGAATTAATAAAACAAGAAATCTTTTCCATTATTTTGTAAGAAAATAAAAAGCAAGAAACACTTACTGCAATCTGTGAAGAATACCCGTTTTACTAAGGGAAGTATTTTCTTTGGCATAGTCAAGAGCCGTCTTATTATGCGTGTCTTTAGAGTGAAAATCTGCGCCATTATTTAGTAGTGTATTGATATTTTTAGGATTTTGATTATTTACAGCCCCTAACATGAGTGCTGTTTTTCCTTCCATTTCTTGCGCATTTACCAAGGCACCACGTGCTAAGAGTGCGTCAACAATACCTTCATTGGGGTTCAAAGTAATGGCTGCCATAAGCGGTGTCCATTGCGCCTTGTCTCGACTATTTACATCCGCCCCATAGTTAATAAGCGTATTTACCACATCCGAATGCCCATTACTGGCAGCCGCATGCATAAGAGCATTCCAGTCTTGTGCATCTTTGTCTTGCACCTTTGCTCCCTTCTCTAGTAAAGCTTCAATAACTTCAGCATCTTTATTTAAGCTACTTGCCAACATTAAAGGCGATTTCCCTTTAGCATCACGTGTATTTATATCATGCCCTTTAGCAAGTAATTCTTGTACTTTATCCTTTGTGGCATCTTTCCAAAATTCTTGTGATAATAAAGGATTAGAGGTAGCGTCTCCCAATACTTGCGTGCTTGCGGGTGTAGGTACGGTAATGGGTAAAGGAGCGTTGCTAATACTGGCTGCTTCACTTTTTTCATTATCAGTACCACTATGCATAAGTAATAATTCTACAACTGAGGCTGGCGCACCGCCATTGACAGCATTGTTATAGGCTAAAATCACATGGTCAGGATTTTTTTGCGCACCATTTTCAAGAAGAAGTTGCACAGACTCCGCCGGTACTTCTGTCGTGCTAAGCAAGCTTAAGGCTGTATCGCCATTATTATTTATGGCAGCCACATCTGCATTATGTTTTTTGATAAGCAAAGCTAAAAGCGCTGGATTTCCATTGTATTTTGCCGCCAACATAAGAGGCGTAGTGCCGTCACTACTTTTTGCATGAATATCTGCCCCCTCATGAATGGCCATATTTACTTTATCAAGATTGGCCGTTTTCCAAAACTCCGTATCCAAAAAAACATTGGCAGCCTTTACAGGAAGTATACCTAAAAGTACGAGGATGAAAGTGAGGATAATTGTACGCAATATCATATATAACCTTTCTTTTTATAAGTCATTTTTTCTCTACAGCCCTACTTATGTCATTAATGGCCATACCAGTCTACTCTTCTTTTTCAGCAGGCTACTAGATAACGCTTGGTCGCATGTCCTATGCGACACAAGCTATCACAAGCGTCAGCGGCGCCGAAAGTAAATTTCGGCTTGCCTTTGGGCGGTTTTCACGCCACCAACTCAGAGCTTGTATCAGTTCTATGTCCCACTGGATGTTGTACGCTTGGCGTAGTCAAGATATCTCTTTCCCCACTCCATAAGCCGCTCCCCAAAGTATCTAAAATCCGTAATGGTCACAATCCCAGCTAAAGCTTCTTTTTTT
>CAYJDE010000072.1:8327-11144 GCA_964368805.1 uncultured Desulfovibrionaceae bacterium | reverse complement strand
AGTCTGAGAGGGGAAACTTTTTTTTCCTAAAAAAAGTTTCCCCTCTCAGGAAAAAAGACTACTTTTAAGTTTTTGTACAATATAAAGGAGTAATTATATGTCTTCATGTTCTTCGTGTAGTAGCGGCGGTGGGGATGCCAAGGGCGTCAATGCTGCCATGGTTTTGCAAGAAAAGCTTATTTCTTCTACTCTTGGTAAGATACGGCATAAACTTTTTATCATGAGTGGTAAAGGGGGCGTGGGTAAAAGCTCTGTTACGGTAAATACGGCGGCGGCTTTGGCTGCACGTGGCTTTAAGGTGGGCATTTTAGATGTGGATATTCATGGTCCAAGTGTGCCTAATCTTTTGGGTTTAGATGCTGGTATTGAAATGGATGAAAGTGGAACGCTTATGATTCCTGCGGCCTATAATGAGCATTTACATGTAATCTCCATGGATTCTTTGCTTAAGGAAAAGGACAGTGCTATTTTGTGGCGTGGGCCTAAAAAAACTGCGGCCATTCGCCAATTTATTTCCGATGTACAATGGGGAGAATTGGACTTTTTACTTATTGATTCTCCTCCCGGTACCGGCGATGAGCATATGACAATCTTACAAACTATTCCCGATGCTTTATGTGTGGTGGTAACAACGCCGCAGGAAATATCCTTGGCCGATGTGCGTAAGGCTTTAAATTTCTTGCAGCATGCCAAAGCCAATGTGCTTGGCGTGGTGGAAAATATGAGCGGACTTTTTTGCCCCCATTGTCATGAGGCCATTCATCTATTTAAAAAAGGTGGTGGCAAAGTTTTGGCAGAACGTTATGGGCTTAAGTTTTTAGGTGATATTCCTTTAGATCCAGCTACAGTTGTGGCCGCTGATAGTGGCGTGCCCGTGGTGTTTTTGGATGCAGAGTCTCCTGCTAAACGGGGCTTTTTAGAATTGGCAGATACCATTGCTTTGGCGGCATCCAATAGCTTAGAAGCTTTAGCCAGTAGCCATGAGTAAAGCCATGCGTGTCGGTAGGGTGTATATAAAATAAATCGAGAGCGCTATGCCGTGTATCATGCGTGAAAGTACGTATGTTACAGGAAGTTTTGATATGAGGACTCTGCGCACTAGATTGCGTAGAGTCTCAAAGAGCGTTGACGACAGGCAATTTGACGATACTATCTAAAGCGGGACAAAGTAAAATCTACCCCCAAGCTATGGCTAGATTTTTTTCATTTTTTATGGCATGAAAGAGTAGTTTAAGGGCTTACAGAGGCATGAAAATTTCTAAAAAATGTCTAGAAATCATACTGTCCTTTAGGCAACTTAGGTAGAGTGCTGGAGCGTGTATGTGGAATTTGGCAAATAAAATAACGTTTTTTCGTATACTTATGACCCCTTTAATAGTGGTTCTTTTGTATTTTGAAGGCCCTATAGTGTGCATGATTGCCACTTTTGCTTTTATGTTAGCTTGTTTCACAGATTTTGTGGATGGCTATATTGCACGCCGTGAAAATATGGTAACTTCTTTAGGTAAATTTTTAGACCCCCTTGCAGACAAAGTTTTGATATGTTCTGTGCTTATTATGCTTGTGGGGCTTGGTTGGGTGCCTACGTGGGTGGTTATTGTTATGGTTTGCCGCGAACTTGTGGTAACGGGGCTTAGGGCCATAGCCATGGATGAAGGCATTGTACTTGCCGCCGACAGATATGGAAAATTAAAGACCGTATTACAAGGGCTTGCCATTGTTCCTTTGCTTTGGCATTACGAGTTTTTGGGCTATAACGTGCAACCTTTAGGTATTATTTTGCTGTATGCGGCCCTTGTTTTAGCAGTATTTTCTGGCGTTAATTATGTGTACGGTTTTTTTAAACAAAGTGCGATGAAATAGCGAAATAGGCTAAAAGCTTTATATTTCTTTTTGTGCTTTTGAAAGGCTTTTGGAAAATAAAAAAACATGAGAGCTTTTCCCCTAAAGGATAGATACTTTTTCCATGATAACTTTTTGGCGTACTTGTATTTTAGTTTTTCTTATTATTGTAAATGTGGTGCTCTTTTATCGCATGATATGGGGAAGTAGCGGCGTACTGGCTTTTAATGAATTACGCAAAGAGTACAAATTCTTAGAAGCTGAATGTGCGCAGGTCGATGCACAAAATTTACAATTGAGTAAAGAGATTCGTCTCTTAAAATCGGATGATACTTACTTAGAAAAAATGATTCGACAGCGCTTACATTATGTCCGAGAAAATGAAATATTATATCTTTTTACCGAAGAAACATTGACCAAAGCGCAACCCAAGTAAGGAGGGGCTATGCAGGATAAAATAGAATGGTATCAAGAAGTTGTTGATTTAGAACCAAGCTCGAAACTTTTCTTTCCTTTAGCAAAGATGGTGGCTGGTAGCGATATAGCGCGCGCTGTGGAAACGTTACAGCGTGGTCTTGAAAGGCATCCTGAATTTATCGAAGCTCGCCTCTTTTTTGTAGAGCTATTGCATAAAAATAAAGATCAAGCAGATTATGCGGCTCGTTTGGAAACACAGCTTGCCGTTTTGTCGCCCCTGATGATGCGTTATGCCGGTTTTTGGCAGGCTTGGGGCTCAATTCTTACAGAACATGATAAAAAGAATGATACTGGCCTTGCAGTATCCTTCATGGGTGCTTTGTTTGAAAATGGTTCATTGTCTTTATCAGAAGTTTTTGCTGCGGGATTGCAAGCTATTACGGCCAATCTTCAAGATGCAGTTGCTGCGCCTATGCCAGTAACACCTGTTGCACCTTCTTCTGTTGTGCCATCTACTCCTGAATCTGCACCGGCGGAAGTGGCCCCTGCTGCTGTTGC
>CAYJDE010000072.1:5892-8227 GCA_964368805.1 uncultured Desulfovibrionaceae bacterium | reverse complement strand
GCACAAGCAATGCCCGCACGACAGCCCTCCATAGCTGTTAAGCAAGCAGTAGAGGAAAATCCCAATGAAAGCATAAGCGCTTCTGCAGCTCAAGCAGTAAAAAGCGTTACCAAAAAGCCTAAAATTTCTTTGAAGGTGACCCATTTGTCTGTTCCTTCGGCCTCTACCACCAAAAAGCCTACTGCAAATACTGTTGACACAGAGCATGAAGAAAGCGAAGAAGCCTTTTCTTTGCGTACTCGTTCTATGGCAGATGTTTTGGCAGAGCAAGGTGATTACGGAGCCGCTTTGGAAATTTATCAGGAGCTTGTGCCAATGGCTGCCAGTGATGCAGAAAAAAACGAATTGCAAGTAAAGATTGAACAAGTGCAAAAACTTGCAGCACCGTCTGGTGATGTTAAAGAAAATTCTGTTTCTAGTGGTGCTACCGAAGCAAATAAGGGGGAAAAGCCTTCTTCTCCCGGTAAAGAGCGGGTTATTTCTGTATTGGAGTCTTTGGCAGATCGTCTGGAAACTCGTGTACATTCTTAAGCACACAGGCACACTTTTTATTAAAAATAAAAAATTTGCATGACGAAGTTTTGCTTAGCCATGCTTGACTATGGTGGAATGTTTAAAAAGATTTGCTTGGTTGTAAAAGCGCAATTCTCTTAAATGGACCTTTTCTTGGGATGTTGTGCACAAAATAAAAGTGCATGCGAATACTGTGTATGTTTTTTCAAAAACATGATTTTTAAATATACACATAAGATACATATGCGTGTAGAGGAAAAAATATGTCTATACAACAAAAATTGGTAGGGGTGCTCCTGGTATGTTTTCTCATGGGAAGCATAGGGTGTAGTTCTAACCAAACTTTGAAAAACGCTTGGAAAGGGACACGTTCTGTGTGGTATAGCACAGTAAATGTGCCTGCCACCATTGACTATGATGAAACGGGCTCTTTGGAAGAATACCAAATGCAATTGGCCAAAAGTATGGTGGGTGTGGATAGTCAGCTTATTGCGTTGGAAAAAACCATGAGCAATGCCGATAAACCCCCAACGGAACAATGGACCCGTGCTTTGTTTACACGCTTTCCTTGGCTTGATGGCTTTACCGGAGCTAGAGCCGATGGCACTATGATTGGGCAAGTTCCAGGGCCACCTGTTAAATCCTTGGATTTCCACCCACTGCTTGTGGAAGACCCCAAACATCCACGCCGATCTGTACGTGGCTATGTACAAGATACCCCCATGGGGCCAGAAGTCTTTTTGGCCACTCCTTTGTATGATACTCAAGAGTTCATAGGCATTGTAGCAGTATATTTTGATATGCGAGCTGTGCTTCGCTATTCTGAAGCCCCCGATGATATGGTTATCATTTCCCCCAATGCCATTTTGTGGCCAGGGAAATATAATTTTGCCAGTACCCCAATGGCTGGTATCGCTTGGGATAAAATCACCCTTGAAGCCAACAGCGGCACGGTGACCAATGCCTCGGGTACTTTCTATTGGTCCATGCGTTATTTTGGCAATATTCCGCTTATTTTTGGGGTGCCTGTTAAAGGTTCCTTTGGCGATACTCCAGCATCACGTACCGGACCTACCAGCGAAGGGCCTTATGCTGAAGTCAAACCCTTAAAAATGCCTCCTGCACCGCCTAAAGTGGATGTGCCCCCAGCACCGCCAGCGCCACGCCGTGTGGTACGTCGTGTGGTAAGAAAACCCTTACCCATGCCCATAATGCCACCTATGCCGGTTGTACCTGCGCCTGAGCCTGTGCGTATGCCTTCACCTTTACATCCTGCGCCAAGTAGTGATGCGGCTAAAAGCCCTGAAGGCCAAAGCACAAGCCCTGCTACCCCCGCACCCAGTGGAAACGATGCAGCAGGAACAGCACAAGAGGCTGTAAAACCTGAAGTGCCAGCTACTGAAGCTAAGGAAAATCCCATTGCACCGGCGGTGGAACCAGATGCGGCACCTGAAGTGCCTAAAGCACCTGATGCTGCAGCTGCACCTCAAAAGGATGCTGCGCCTACAGGTGGAGCCACAAACTTTAGTCCCATAGGGCCTAAATAACAAATAATATATCTGCACTGCATGCTGTGGTGCAGATATATTTTTATACATTGCGCCGCTTTTGTCAGCAAAGCTGCCAAGCGGAAAGGCACAAAAAACAATCGTTTAACGGCGAAGCAAAGCGTCGCCTACTCTTGCTTTTTGAACCGTGCTGATTACATCAGCACTCTAAGGGCAAAGCTTGTCTTTGCCTGCATGGAGATAACAAACCCTTATGGGTTTGCGCCGCTTTTGTCAGCAAAGCTGCCAAGCGGAAAGGCACAAAAAACAATCGT
>CAYJDE010000072.1:0-5792 GCA_964368805.1 uncultured Desulfovibrionaceae bacterium | reverse complement strand
TTGCGCCGCTTTTGTCAGCAAAGCTGCCAAGCGGAAAGGCACAAAAAACAATCGTTTAACGGCGAAGCAAAGCGTCGCCTACTCTTGCTTTTTGAACCGTGCTGATTACATCAGCACTCTAAGGGCAAAGCTTGTCTTTGCCCTTATTTACGAGAACATCGAGGGGATTATGCCAGAAATTACCGTTACAGAACACGTACTATTGCATCAGCATCGTAGTCCTTACGCTACGGGACAGTTTACAGGTTTGCTTTATGATCTTATTTTATCGGGTAAGATTATTTCTCGTCGTGTGGCCAAGGCCGGCTTGTTAGATATTTTAGGCGGCACCGGCGATGTGAATGTGCAAGGCGAATATGTGCAAAAATTGGATGAAATTGCCAATAATGTGATGATTTATCGCATGGAACGTTGCGGCACCCTGTGCGCCATGGGCTCTGAAGAAGAAGCAGAGCTTATTCGCATTTCCCCCGATTTTCCTCGAGGTGAATATATTCTTATTTTTGATCCCTTGGATGGTTCCAGTAATATTGATGTAAATATCAATGTAGGCACTATTTTTTCCATATTGCGTCGTCCTCGTGGTTATAGCGGCGAAGTGACCATGGAAGAGGTGTTGCAAGCAGGGCATCAACAAGTGGCCGCCGGCTATATGCTTTATGGCCCGTCCACCATGTTGGTTTTTTCTACAGGGCAGGGCGTGCATGGCTTTACCCTCGACCCCGGTGTGGGCGAATTTTTGCTGTCACATCCCAATATAACCATGCCCAAACGTGGTAAAATCTATTCTGTCAATGAAGCTTATTGGTCTTTTTGGGATGATGCGGCGAAAAAATGCGTCGATTGGTTTAAAAACCCTGAAGCTGCCCATCAAACCAATTATACCGCACGCTATGTAGGTTCCTTGGTAGCAGATTTTCACCGCACGCTCATTCAAGGCGGTATTTACATGTACCCTGCCGATAGCAGAAAACCTCAAGGGAAATTACGTCTCATGTGCGAAGCTTCACCCTTGGCCTTCTTAGTGGAGCAAGCCGGTGGGAAAGCCACTGATGGGAAAAAAAGAATTTTAGATATCGTACCTGACACCTTACATGCACGCACGCCACTTTTCATTGGCTCTGCTTCCGAAGTGGATGATGTATTACGTTTTTATGATGAGTGTTGTCCAAACTTTGTGGTGTAATTTGTGATTTGTCTTGGCATTGAAAGTTCTTGCGATGAAACTGCCTTGGCCGTGGTACAAGATGGACGACTTTTAGCTTCGACATTGGCCACGCAGGTGGAAATGCATGCCCTTTTTGGAGGTGTAGTGCCGGAGCTTGCTTCGCGTGAGCACTACCGTTTCATGGGGCCTTTGTATGATACGGTGTTGCAAAAGGCCGAGATTTCACCGCAAGATGTCGATGTATATGCTGTTTCTCGTGGCCCTGGTCTTTTGGGGGCGTTATTGGTGGGGGTAGGTTTTGCCAAAGGCTTGGCTCTGGCCAGTAATAAACCTGTCCTTGGCATTAATCATTTGCATGCGCATTTACTGGCTGTGGGCTTAGAACAAGAGTTACGTTTTCCTGCATTAGGGGTACTTGTTTCTGGTGGGCATACGCATTTGTATAAAATACGATCTGCCGATGACTTTGAAGTATTGGGACGTACCTTGGATGATGCCGCCGGAGAAGCTTTTGATAAAGTGGGTAAAGTGTTGGGCTTAGCCTATCCTGCCGGGCGTGTTTTTGACGCCCTAAGCCAGCGTGGGTATGAGTGTATAACAGCGGCAGACAAAAAACTTTTTCCTCGCCCCTATTTGGGTAATGATACATTGGATTTTAGCTTCAGTGGCCTTAAAACGGCGGCGACGCAATATATTGCTAAACATCCAGACTTAGCAACGTCGCTTAAGGACATCCCCATGGCTGATACTGCCAAGGTTGATGCAGTTATGGGGTGTGCTTCTCATGAGCTGTGCCGCATGTGTGCAGCTTTTACTGAAGCTGTGGTGGATACATTATGTCTTAAAAGTGCTAAAGCCTTGCAAAAGCATCCTGACATTAAAAGTATTATCATGGCGGGTGGCGTGGCGGCCAATAGTCATTTACGTAAGGGCATGCAAAAGCTTGCTGAGAAAAAGGCCTTACAATTGTTAGTGCCCTCTCCTGCACTTTGCACTGATAATGCCGCCATGGTGGCCTATTGTGGGTGGCTATATGGACAAAAAGGCTTATATCACCCTCTTGATTTTGAGTCTTTTGCTCGAGGGCAAGTAGTCCCTGAAAATTGGCTGGGTGCTGAGCAAGGATAATTTATCGTAGTAGGTATCTTCTCAGTGAAAATGTACGCTAGTATACGGTATTTTTTGTCGCTTAGGTATAGCTTAAGTCACATTGAAGCTTGACAGTAGGCATAGAGAAAATTACACTCTTGACCTGTGTGAGTTTTCTAAAATTACACATTTTTCATCAATACATTTTTAAAGGAGCACCCGTTATGGCCATGCAAGTTACAGACGCTACTTTTAATGATAGCATTTTAAAATCAGATATACCTGTACTTTTAGATTTTTGGGCCCCTTGGTGTGGTCCTTGCCGTGCTGTAGGCCCCATTGTGGATGAACTTGCTACAGAATATGAAGGCAAAGTGTTGGTGGCCAAGATGAATGTGGACGAAAACCCAGCAACACCTACAAAATATGGAATTCGGGCCATTCCTACCCTGATTCTATTTAAAAATGGTGAAGTGGTAGAACAAGTGACCGGTGCTGTGACAAAAGATGTTTTAAAAGATAAAATAGATACAAAGGTTTTAGCATGAGTATGTATGATGCTGTTGTTATTGGCGGCGGCCCCGCTGGTATAACGGCGGCACTGTATCTTGTACGCTCTGGCTGTACCGTGGCGTTGGTGGAGAAACTTACTCCCGGTGGACAGGTTTTACTTACCGAGAGCATAGAAAACTACCCTGGCTTTCCCCAAGGCATCAAAGGCTACGAACTTACAGATGCCATGGCAGCACACTTAGATGGTTTACCTCTTGATCGTTATACAGAAACGGTAAAGCGCATTGAACCTCAAGGCCAAGGCCCTTTCAAAGTACAAGTGGGGGAGCAGTGGCATGAAGCAAAAACAGTGCTTATTTGCTCTGGTGCTTCACACAAACACCTTGGCGTAGAAAATGAAATGCGTCTTTCAGGCCATGGGGTTTCCTATTGTGCCATTTGTGACGGAAATTTCTTTAGAAATGCCGCAGTAGCTGTGGTGGGCGGTGGTAATACGGCTTTGGAAGAAGCGCTGTATTTAGCTAAAATTGCTCAAAAAGTGTATCTTATCCATAGAAGAGATGCTTTTAGAGGAGCAAAAGTCTATTTAGACCGTCTTTTGGAAGCTGATAATGTAGAAATTTTGCGTAATAGTGTCATTACTGGTATTCATGGTCAGAATGCCTTGACAGGTATTACTGTAAAAAATGTTCAAGACGCTACGGAAAAAGAAATTTCTTTGGAAGGGCTTTTTGTTTCTGTGGGTATTAAGCCTAGTGTGGATTTTGTGCCAGAAAGTGCCCAAAAAGACGCACAAGGCTTTATTTTGACCGATACTGAAATGCGAACGAACATACCCGGCCTTTTTGCCGCAGGGGATATTCGCTCTAAACTTTGCAGGCAAGTAAGTACGGCTGTAGGCGATGGTGCCACTGCTGCGCAAGCTGCTTTTCTCTATTTGGAAGAACACAATGCATAAAAAAATCTTGCACGTATTTAGTGTGCTTTTGGCTATGGCCTTTCTTTCCGGTTGTGGTGTTATTGACTACTTTTACTTACCGCCGCCGGAAGATACCGCCCAAGAACTTTTTGAAACTGCCAACGATGATATGGCCCAAAAAGACTATGTGGCTGCCGTAGAACGGTATAATAAATTGCGCGATGCGTATCCTTTTAGCCCTTATACCGTGCAAGCAGAGCTTTCTTTGGCCGATGCCCTTTTCTTAGACTCCGAATTTGATGAAGCGGTAGAAGCTTATAAAGATTTCGAGTCTTTACATCCACGGCATGAACAAATTCCTTACGTTCTGTACCAAATTGGTGCTGCACGCTTGAAGGGTTTTGTTTCCATCGATAGGCCCACCACCAATTTGCAAGAAGGCTATGAGTATTTTGATCGACTCAGACAAAGCTATCCAGGTACGCAATATGCCCAAAAAGCACCTGAACATATGCTTGCCTTACGTAAGCTTATGGCAGAGCACGAGTTGTATATTGCCGATGTCTTTTTCAATATGAAAAAATACGGGCCGGCATGGCGTCGCTATACCTATGTGGTAGATAACTTTAAAGATGTGCCGGAAGTGGCAAAGCATGCCCATACCAAGGGGCTTGCAGCCTATCATGAATATACCAATCAACAAGGGCAAGAACAGCGTGAAAAGCGTGAGGGATCTTGGAAAGAATGGTTTGAATGGTTGTAAGCGGTTTTCTAAAAACGCACCTAGCTAATTAATAAAATCCAAGCGATGCTTACATCGCTTGGATTTTCCCTTTTTATTACATCTTTGTAGTGGAGTTTATTACATTATGGATACACCTCTTATTATTTCACCTTGCATAACACATGTTGATGTTAACGCAATTGCTCATAATTATAAGCATATTTGTGCGCAGCTTCCAAGGCAAGCTGAAGGCATGTGTATTATCAAAAGTGATGCTTATGGGCATGGTTTGGTGCCTGTAGCTAAGGCCTTAGAGGCCAGCGGTGCCGTATCTTTTGGGGTGGGCACCGTGCAAGAGGGGCTTGCTTTGCGCCAAGCAGGTTTTACGCAAGAAATTCTTATTCTTCTTGGCGCATTAGATAGTGAAGCCATGCACGCTTGTGTGATGCATAATTTGCTTCCGCTTGTGTACAACTTTGAAGGTTTGCAAAGGGCTTGCCAAGGTGCATTGTACAAGCCATCTTGTAATGATGCTCATAGAACCACGGAAATGGAGAATGCTTGTGCGCAAAGGGATGCTAAGGTACGCATTGCCATAAAATTTGAAACCGGCATGTCTCGTTTGGGGTTTTCTGCGAAAGAAATGGGGCAGGTGCTTGATTTTTTGCGTCAGCATACGCAATTGGATGTACAGCTTATGGTAACGCATATAGCTTGTGCCGACATGCCAGAGCAAGAAGGCATGGTACGTAAGCAGGCGGCCCAATTTTTGGAGTTTTGTCAAAGTATGCAGTCTTTATATCCGCACATGCGCCGTTCTTTGTGCAACACTGCAGCGTCCTTGGCCTATAGCGACGTATCTGCACAATTAGGAGCGACAGTATTTCGTTTGGGCATTGGCCTTTATGGAGGTAATCCTTTTAAAAACAGTATTTGGGAAACCAAGGGGCATGGCTTACATGAAGCTATGCGTGTTTCCACTTCCATTTTACATATACATACTGTGCAGAAAGGACAAAGTGTTGGTTACGGTGCTTTATATATTGCGCCAAAAGATATGAAGATAGCCGTGCTGGGCATTGGTTATGCCGATGGCTTTTCCCGTGGCCTGTCTTCGTCCAGTGGTGAGCAAGCCTTTGTGACCATTGCAGGAAAAGCTGCTCCCTTGTGTGGTAGGGTTTGCATGGGCATGGTCATGGTAGATGTAACTGCAATTCCAGAAGCCGGCATAGGACAAGAGGCGTGGATACTAGATGGGCAAATCTCTTCTGCGCAACAATTGGCAGAAAATTGGGGTACCATCCCTTATGAAGTATTTTGCTTATTAGGGAAAAATACACGGCGTTATTGCTAAAAAACTCACTTGCATCAATTCCGCT
>CAYJDE010000071.1:0-11407 GCA_964368805.1 uncultured Desulfovibrionaceae bacterium | reverse complement strand
TTTACACTATATTAGAATGTATATTTGCAATACAAAAGTTTTATAGTGATAATTACATGCTTTTATACGAGATCTCTGCGCAATTCATTGCGTAGGTTCTCCATATGACAAAAGCAAATAAAGCGGTTTTGAAGCCACAAAATAACAAAACAAAAAAAGGTGAGAGCTCCATATGGCAAAGGCAAATAAAGCGCGTTTTGAAAGGTGGGGGGAGGAGTTTGAGGAGGGGGCGGAAAACTTTTGCTAGCACCAAAAAGTTTTCCGCCCCCCTCCTCAAGAAAAAAATTATTTCGTT
The DNA here is from genome assembly GCA_964368805.1 of uncultured Desulfovibrionaceae bacterium. GTDB lineage: Bacteria > Desulfobacterota > Desulfovibrionia > Desulfovibrionales > Desulfovibrionaceae > CAYJAD01. The sequence continues at coordinate 11,112 of CAYJDE010000071.1, read as the reverse complement.
CTTTTTTTATGGGAAGAGCGTAAGTGCACACGCATGGGGGCGTGTTGTATTTTGAAGTGCTTACGCAAGGATTTTTCTAAATACCGCACATAGCTTTCGGATACTCTTTCGGCATCGTTGACAAAAAAGACGAAGGTGGGCGGCGCCGTTTCTGCTTGAGTGAGGTAGAAGAATTTGGGGCGCACACGTTTGATGACGGGGGGTTGGTGGCGTTCGAGAACGCTTTCCATGGCTCTGTTAAGTTGGCCTGTGGGGATGCGCACTTGGCATTCTTGGTGAATTTGTTTAGCGAGGGGCAGAATTTTGGCAAGGCCACGGCGTTCTAGGGCAGAGACAAGTAGTACGGGCACATGGGAGCAAAAGGCCAGCATTTCGGCAAGATTTTTTTGCAATTGTTTGATGCTGGCTTGGGGTACTAAGTCCACTTTATTAACTAAAATCATGAAGGGTGTTTTACGTTCGTGTAAAAGGTCCATGAGTCGTTTATCTTGTTGGCTAACGCCTTCGGTGGCATCAAGCACCAGTAAGGTTACGTGAGCTTTGGTACTGGATTTAATGGCAGAGTTTACGGAATATTTTTCGACGGTGTCGGTAATTTTCGCCCGTCGGCGCACGCCTGCTGTGTCTACAAAGGTGTATTTTTCGCCTTTGATATCCATTTGCACGTCTACACTGTCACGGGTGGTGCCGGCCACATCGGAAACAATCATGCGTTCGGAACCGTGCAAGGCATTGATGAGGGACGATTTACCTGCATTGGGGCGACCCAGCATGGCAAGTTTGAGGCCTGCATCTTGGGGGGTAAGTTCTTCCCAGTCTTCGGGGATGAGTTCTAGTAATTCTTCACGTAATTGGCGCAAATTGTGCCCGTGTTCGGCGGAAACACCGAGGACAGGAAAGCCTAAGCCGTGAAATTCGGCTAACATTTGGTTTTCTTGTTCGGCGCCGTCCACTTTATTCACGATGAGCAGGGTAGGTTTACTCATTCGGCGCACGTGGGCTAGTAAGTATTCATCAAGGGGGAGCAGGCCGTCACGTCCGTCTACCACGAAAGCTATGGCCACGGCAGAGCTTAAGGCTTCTTCGGCTTGACGTAAAATATCGGCTTCAAAACCACGAATGCCTTCGGGGCCTTCGGTCACTTCGGCGTGGGCATCAAGGGTGATGCCGCCAGTATCCACAATGCCATAAAGGGCTTGTCCATGTTTGCGCACAATGCCTTCCATGCGGTCACGGGTGACACCGGGGCGGTCGTGGGTTATGGCTCTATTACTGTGAATGAGACGATTGAAGAGGGTGGATTTTCCCACATTGGGACGACCCACCAAGACAATTTGTGGTACTAAATCAGACATGGATTTTCCTAGATAAGATTATGATATGGAAGAAATTTTCCCCCTCATACCTTTAGAGTAGGACTTTTGTCAAGGAAAAGGGCTGCTATAGTACATTTCTACCAGCTGATACGTCAAATGAGGTTTTGCGTTGTTATGCATCCGTTGTATTTTTCTTGGGGCGACAACTGTCACTCTTGCTACTGCCTCAGCCACAGCCTTTATTTTTCCCGATAAAGCGGCGAGCAACGAAGCAAACTGCCACTAAAATAATGAGTCCAGTAATAATATCTTCCATGCGAACACTCCTTCACAGCCTGCTAACGATAATTCTTATATGTGCTTATACTATTTACGTGTAGGCGTTGCGTTCTTTGTATTGTTCCATAAGTAAAAAGGGAATGGTGATGTATACGCCAAGCACGACAATACATGCGGATTGTAAGAGCACTCTTTTTTGAGAATGGCTTCTGTAGCAAATGAAATAGATAAGAGCCAGAAGTGCATTAAATAGCATCCCCAAACCTATGTATGAAGGGCTTATTTTTATTGCCCATTGGCCCTTATTACTATGTATATCTTGGAAAGACAAGCTAAAAGGGAAGATGGCGTGAGCAATGTTGCTCATGACAGTAGGGGCGCTGCGACTCATGGTATGGGTATATTTATGCAGTATGTCAAGTTTCGGTGCAAGTGTTGTGGCATTGTTAAAAGCCACGGCATGAATGTGCCGTACATCAGAAAAGACTGCCGTTATAAACAAAGGATCCATGATGAGCTTAAAATCCATATGCGCTGAAACATAGTGAGGTGTGGGAATATGCGTTAAGGAAAAGTCTTTTTCATGTAAAAGATAGACGTTATCCTTGGAATCTAGCACAAGCCCCAGATATTTTCGGTCTTTTGCTTCAGCAATGACGATTTTCTTGGGTATAACATCTTTGGGAAATGGAAGCTGCTTTATTGTGAGCATATTGTTTTTGCGCAATAAATGAAACGTTTTCCCCGCTGCATCTACCGCAAAAACACCACCTTCATAAGGCTTAAAGGTGGAGAAATTACCCCAAACACCACGAGCAGGGAAGATAAAGCCTGCCTCTTGCGCTGTTTTCGTATAAAGCTCCGTTTGCTGTGTACTTACGGCATTGAGGTCACTATCTATAAATTGCAACTGTTTGTTGTTAAAACGCATTCTATCTGCGGGTAGTACCAAGGCCACCTGCCCAGGGTTAGCGTCTATGAGTGGGTAAATGGCTTCTTTATACATATTGTTATCATGCAAGCGTGCCGGCATTTCAAGTACACGGCGTTCTTGCTGGATGCTTTTACTATCAAAGCTTTTGCCGTGTAATGTCATGGGCAATAATTTGCGCAGTTCCATGTTTCTGTAATAGATAAAAGGAATTTTGGCCTCAAATTCATTACGGGTGAAATATTCCCCTTTTTCATTTTTATAGACCACATCGGAATGATGATTTTCTGACTTTTCTTCTGCTTTGAGGTCTCGTTGTAAAATTTGTTCTGTGAAAATCATGTTATTATCCACAGGGCTATAGAACATATGGGTTTTATCTACGGTTTTTACGAAAAGTAAGGAATAAAACATGGGAAAAACCCAAGCAAAAAAGCATATGCTTAATATATACATACAAATGCCGGCTATGCGTATTTTCATGCTGTCCACCTATTTCTATAGTCATCGGCCGAGAGAGTTATACAATAAAACATACAAGGAATAAGTGCTAAAAAAAACGGAAGTATATCTACATAAAATCCGGTATTTTTGTATAAAAAGAGGGGGACGCACAGGCCAAAGCAAACTACAGCAGCTAAATATTTACGCTTGGGCTGCGGCTCAAGCAAAACAAAAGCCCCGCCAAGATAAGCATAAAAACCTGCAATGAACCAAGGTAAGGTTGTTATTAGGGCAGAAATGCCCACTTCCGTGGGGTAATACTTGATTATACTTAAATATAAAATTAACGCATCACAGGCAAAAACAGCTAATAGGAATGTCATGCCAAAAAGCGTGTGTAAGAGTACTACAAGGCAAGAATCGCAAGGGGCGTGCAGGGCAATGCGAATTCTGCCATCACGCATTTCTTGTAAAAACTGGAATAGGCAATAAATAATAGCGGTAACAAATGGAACAAACATAAGCCCTTCATAAGGAGTTTGCCCCAAATTTATTGTACGGTACCAAACAACTTCTGAATGGTCTTGTATGAATAAGCGACGTAAGATAATAAAATTCCATGCCATATAGACCATATTAGCCACAAAGAGTAAAAGCATCATAGAGCGTGTCTTAATGCTTTCTTTATAAAATATTGCGTATAATGCGGAACTTAGGCGCATTTAATACCTCCCCGTAAAACCAATGAAAGCATCTTCCATATTCATCGTTTTTTGTTCTATATTCAAGGTGTGTAAGGCATATTGTGTTATAATTTCTTGGCGCTTTTGCTCATGAGCATAAATAAACAGCTCTACAAAATCTTTATGCCATTCTGTATTGACTAAAACATCTTGAGGAATTTTTTCTAAAATGGTTTTAAGTTCTGTACTATTTTCAGGGCGAGGCAAGCGATAGCAGGCAAAATGCGCAATGAATTCTGCCAAAGATGTTTGATGAGCCATTTTATGTCGGCGCATAAAAACAGCATCATCCACAAAGCATTCCATATCTTGAATAACATGAGATGTGATGATGGTAGTATGTTGCCCGTCGCGTAAATTTTCGCAAAGATAGTCAATAAAAAGACGGCGATAGCCAGCATCAAGCCCCATGGAGTAATCATCAAGGATAAGGAGTTCTGGATCTTGAGCAAGGGTTAGGCCCAGCACCACTTGTGAACGCTGACCTTCGCTCATGTGCGCTATGCGATGCGAAGGGGGTAGCCCCAATAAATCTACTAGGTTGTAGAAACGTTCTGGCTTCCATTTGGCATAAAATTGTCGGGTATATTTTTCTATTTGCTCAATGGTAAAAAATTGATAGGCCAAATGTTTTTCAAAAAGAAGACCTACACGAGCACGTGTTTGAGGGCGGATGGCATAGGCCAAATCTCCAAAAATACGGCATTGTCCGCTGCTGGGGCGTAAAAATCCCATAAGAATTTGGATGAGGGTTGTTTTGCCCACGCCATTTTTACCAAGCAAGGCACATACACGGCCTTTTTCAATGGACAAAGTCAGTCCATTATACAGCTCGCGCTTTCCATAATTATGGCGTAACTCTTCAATGTATACGGGAATATTTTGCATAAGCATCTCTTTGGCTATGATGAAAAAGGCGTCGTAGGGAAAACTTTTTGCATAATGTTACACTTGTATCATTTTTATACCACGTATCATCATGTAACATGCATATGTATTTGTTATGTGAAGTTTGGGATAGCCTACTAGCGGACGATGCTTTCGCCGGGCACCTCCACCGAATGTCCCGAACCACCGTCAAAAAGTACGGTGAAATTTTGCTGTGGACGAGAAAGCACCACTTCACTATCGGCGTTTAAGGTGGCCTCTTGTAGGGTGCGCCCTGAGTCATCTTTTACCACAATGCGAATGCCTGTGGCGGAAGAACCATCAGAGTATCCTCCCTGACAGGTAAAAGTGCCATCGGCATTGTCGAAACAATTGAGTAATGCGCTATGGGCATGGGCATTGTGTGTTAGGCAAAGGATAAAAAGAGGTAATATAATAAAAAAGATAAATTTTTTCATACTGTTTTCCATTTTTCTCTATAAGGTAAACATAGTAAAATTATATGCGTGCAGGAAAGGCGTACCTTCCCTACACGCATGAATAAAGGCAAATTATTTTGCTATGTCGTAAGCTTGAATCCAGATAACGGCATCTTGAGAAAGCTCTTTGCCATTATATTTATTGTCAGGTCCAATGCCTAAAGCGGCAAAGCCCCACCAGCCGGCTTTGGGAATACCAAAGGTAAAGATACCATTTTCATCGGCGATAACGGTTTGGGTTACCAGTGCGCCGTTAGGATAGTTTACCGAAGATTTTTGAGCAAAAGCATTGGCTTTTAAGTCAGGTTCATGGCTCATAAACTCTACTTCCACTTCAGCACCTGCAACGGGTTTGCCGCCGGAAAGCACTTGGCCTTGGAATACATTACCTTTCCATGTGGCATAAGGCTTAATCATAGGTACGATTTCGCAAGGAAGGCCCACGGGCTCATTCCAAATGGTGGGGGCGCCGCCCACGTTGACGATAAGCTTAGTGATTTGCTGCATGTACACGTCTTCTTCTTTTTCAAGATAATAGCCGGGCACAGCAACGAAAACATAGTCACCAATGGAGCGAATTTCTTTTCTGGGAACAGCTGCTGCAAAAGCAGGAGCGCTAGACTCACCAGCTTTCCATGAAATTTCTTTGAGGAAAGGCTTCATGTCAATCTTTTGCGGGGCATTTTCACCACGTTTGTACACAGCATAGAATTCTTTCAAGCCGCCCATATCCATCATGTGTCCGGCTTCGGCAGGGTGCGCAAAGGCAATACGCATATCCAAGTTTTCAGCCTTTTCCATGGATGTTTTTGGGGTATACATCATTTCAAAGTGGGCCTCAGCAGGGGCAGTCATGGTCACGGCAGCGGCAAGGCCAAGGGCGGCAAAAACAAATTTTTTCATACAATTCCTCCTCAGGAATTTTTAAAGGGTTTATATGCTATATATTTTTCATGCCAATAGAAGCGTTTTATTCCACAATTTTATCACCGGGAACTTCGATTTTATGGCCTTCGCCGGCATCCAATTCCATGGCGTATTTGCCAGCAGGTTTTTTCATGGTAAGTTCGCTGTTGGCGTCTAGGGGCTTGGTATCCACCACTTTACCAGAACCATCTTTTATGTGCACTTTCACGCCGGAAGCAGAAGAACCGTCAGAAAATCCGCCTTGGCAGGTAATGGTGCCATCACCATTGTCAAAGCAGTCAAAGATGGGACTGTGAGCAAAACTTAAGGATGGTACGCTAAGCAACAAGGCCGCAGCCAACAGTAAAAGGGATTTTTTCATTTTTTCCTCCGTTAAAATTATTGCAAAGATGCATTATGCAAGGGTTCAGTTTATGCTGATACCGTAACATTTTTTTGTTGTGTATGGGCTTTTCGGGCAGGAATAAACCCAAGTAATATGACCAACGCAAGGCATATGCCATAAAAAGTCCACATGCTTTGTGTGCCGCTAAAACCAAGCCAGCTTCCCCCACTAAAAACAAAGGTTGCTACTAGCAGACCAATGGTCATTTGGAAGACAATGGAAAAAATCATCCATTTTGTGGAACCTGTTTGTCCACGCACCATCATGGATGCTGGCAAACAAGGCGGATATAGAGACATAAAAAGCATAAGAGCCAAAGCATGCAAGGGGGTAAAGCCAAGTTTTTCAAAATTTTCACCAGGTTTTCCGCCTTCAAAGCCATACAGCGCACCCAAGGTTGCCGCACTATTTTCTTTGGCAGCTAAGGCAGAAAGCAGGGCAATATTCATGCGCCAGTCAAAGCCAGCTCCGGCGGTAATAGGCTCTAGGGCTTTTCCGGCTTTGCCAAGATAGCTATTTTCAAAACGCTCTTGGCGAATGTGTCTGCGTAAGGTTTTTCTTTTGCCATCAAGAGTACGCAAGGCTGATGCCATTTTTTTGCCGTCTTTGCCTTTACGTAGGGCAATGGCTGCATAAACAGGTTGTTCTTTGAGCACTTTTTCATTGATGGCAGAGGCTTCTTCTTGAGACAGGCCACGTTTTTTAGCCCGCAATTCTTCTTGGAAGCGAATCAGAGGAAGAATGTCTTCCTTGGTAAAAGCGTCTTTATATGATGTGGCGGCAATGGCTTTCATAAAAGCGTTTTCAAGCTTTTGTTGCTCCTTGGTGTAATGGTCTTGACGTTCTTCTGCAAGGCCTGGAAAAAATACCAAGACAAAAACCACCGTGGAAACAGCCATGACAATGGTAAGAATTTTTTTGATAAAAACCCAAATACGCAACAAGGTTTCATGGAGAATATTGCGCCATATGGGCATATGGTATGCGGGTAATTCAAGCATAAAGGGCGCAGAGGGACGCCCACGCAAAACGGTCAAGTTAAGCAATTTTGCCACGATTAATGCCATGAGCAAGGTAATAGTACCCATAAAAAACATGGTGCTACCGGCTTGTGCAGCAAAAAAACCGCTTACCAAAAGTAGGTACAGTGGTACTTTGGCAAGGCAATTCATCATGGGCACCACTAAAATGGTGGTAAAGCGGGCCCTTTCATCGGGGATGGCCTTGGTGGCCACAACACCGGGAATGGCGCAGCCGCCCACATAGACACCGCCCAAAATAAGGGGCAGTGTTGATTGACCATGCAAACCATAGGAATAAAAAACTTTATCAAGAATGAAGGCAATGCGTGCCAAATAACCGCTGCTTTCTAAAATATACACAAAGGAAAACATGAGGAAGAATATGGGAATATAATTTAGTACTGCCGTCATGCTTTTGACCACCCATTCCACTAAAGAGCGTAACAGCGGGTCTTCTAAAAAGCCTTGGTGCGGTAATATGGAGCTAACAAAGCTTTCCAATGCGCCCCATACAGGCCATACTTTAGCGGCTAAAACATTACCATAGGTTACGGAAACATGGTAAAAAGCAAAGAGCACAATAATGAGGCAGATGGGGCCTAAGATGCGGTGGCAAGCCACAGCGTCGATTTTTTCTGTAAAGGAAAGCGGTGCTTTACCATCTACTTTTTGTACATGTAATACGGCATCGCTAATGTTTCGCGCCAAAGTGTGGCGTGCCGCAGCTATATGCGCCACCACAGGTGATGCCAAGCTTGCTGCGGCCGAGTGTAATTGCTGCGTGATGTTTTCGTCTACCGTTGAAGAAAAACCTTCTGTATTTTGTAAAACTTTGCGCACAGCACTGTCTTCTTCCAAAAGCTTCACAGCAACCCAACGGGCAGGATAATTTACCGTATTGCTTAGCTGTGCAATGCTTTGCGAAAGCGTTGTGATATTGTTTTCCAATGTTCCATAATCTATAGAAAAATCGTGAATTTTTGGACTGTCCTGCGTGTAGGTTTTAATAAGCTTAAAAAGCTTATCCTTGCCTTTTGACTTAGTATTCGTGGCCTGAATGGGCACCACGGGAATACCTAATTTTTCGGACAATACATCTATATCAATTTTTAAGCCTCGTCTTTTAGCCACGTCCATCATATTAAGCGCAAGAATCACAGGGCGGCCCATTTCAAGCAGCTGAAGTACAAAGTAAAGACCTTTTCCAAGGGTAGAAGCATCTACCACAGCGATAACCACATCGGGCCTATCATTCAAAATAAAATCACGTGCGGCCTTTTCTTCGGGAGAGTACGAGGTAAAGGCGTACGTTCCGGGTAAATCTACCACAGCAATTTTTTGTCCATCAATGACACAAGAACCGCCCAACTTTTCCACAGTAACACCAGGGTAGTTAGCCACATACTGGCGTGCACCTGTTAATAAATTAAATAACGTGGATTTACCGCAATTGGGCTGCCCTGCAAGGGCAATAAGTTTATTCGCCATGAGTAGACACCTCAACATATTTTGCTTCAGAACGACGCAAGGCTACGTGATAACCGCCAATGCGCACTTGAATGGGGTCAGTAAATGGTGCGGTGCGCACAAAATCAATTTTTGTGCCGGGGCAAACTCCCAAATCGTACAGCCTTTGGCGCAAAGCCCCCTGCACAGAAATGTTTGTCACTAAAAGCTCACAGGGGTCGTTAATATCATTTAAAGTCATGATTTGCCTCACAGAGTGCAAAAAAGGTTGCAAACAGAGCCTTTAATATATCAAGGGCGGTATTATTTTTTTTGCTTTCAAACAAAGTTTGTAAACAGTATAGATTGTGATTTTCATTGTCAACTATTTTTTAAAAAAGTATTGTTTTTTTTTGAATTTGACGTTGACATTTCAATTCAAAAAATATATTTCGAATTCCTATGTGAGCGCTACTTATTTGTAGGCGTCTGTTCTTAAAAAATTATATACACTTTAGTTCTAAAAAAAATGTTTTTTTAGGGCTATTTTTTTATAAAAACATGTAATAAAAGGATTATTTAAATGGCTGATCTTGTACTTAAGGAGCCTCAGTTAGGAAAAACAAGGATTGTTTCTCCTGGCGAACACCAAAGGCTTGTCTTTGATTTTGACGCAAACCATGCCACCTTGGAGCGAGATAATGACAGTCTTGTGCTCAAGTTTAACAACGAATCGCAGATTGTTTTGAAAGACTTGTATGCGGCTAATGTGGCTAAAAATATGCCTTCTTTTCTTATCCAAGGAGAAGAGATTGAAGGTAAAGATTTCTTTAATTTACTCAGCAAAGATTTACAACCTGCTGCTGGCAATGATGCTAGTAATCAGGTCTTTAGCGGAGGAACCACCATTGAAGCAGAAGGCGGCGCACTATTAAGCGGCGCCATAAAAGCTTTGGCGGGAATGGTAAATTCTCGTGTTGAAATACCTTCTTTTACAGAATTACGTTCTGGCATGTCTTTTGACAATGTGGGAGACATTATAAGCAGATTTCCTATGGCATCAGAATTTGTTTCTCGCCTGTCTGGCGAAAGAACGCCGGAAAAGAACAATGATTTTGCTATTTTTGATGCCGAAAATGCCAATAATCAAGCCAAGGCCGAACTTGTTTATCCTGAAGGGCCTGAAGGCGCAGACGATGTACGTGCAACTGCCTCTGGCGATATTGACGCTACTGGTGCCTCTGGTGTTAATGCGGACGGTTTCAACATCATCTCCTTGGGCGGAGTGACTTTCAATGGCGACGGTGTAGGCGAAGGTAAATTAACCATTCAGGGCTCTTACAGCCAAGAAAATCTTATCCTTACCCTTGATGGCAATACCATTACCGCCGTTGAAGATTCATGGTTTATGCCTACAAAGTACTTTACGTTGACTTTGAATGATGACGGTACATGGAGTATGCAACAATTTGCAGACTTTTCCTTACCTGATGGCGTAACTTCTTTTGATATGGTCGTTAATGCGAAAGACAATGACGGTGATGTTGCAGAAGTAACGGTTAAAATCGATCCTTTTGAAGCCTCCGGTATTGTGCTTGGCGAACCAGAAGACCTTGTGGTACATGAAGCCAATTTAGCCAACGGTACAGATCCCGATGCTGAGGCTCTCACTCAAAGTGGTTCCATGTCCATTACAGCCCCTGACGGTTTAGTGCAAATCGTTTTCCAAGATTACTATGACAATCCAAAAATTGCCACTTGGGATGCCGCCACAGATACGTGGACTTTTGATACGCATACCACGAAATATGGTACTTTTGTCATCACTGCCTTGGAAGGGAATGCGCAAGATGGTTATACACTAAACTATGAGTACACCTTAAATACCAACTTGGATTACTCCAGTTTTGATGGCTTTACCTTGCAATTTAAGGATAAAGCCGGAGAATATAATTCCGAATATGTTTCTGTGAATATAGTAGACGATGCGCCGCCAGCTCATGAAGATATGGACGTGACCATTGCCCCAGACGCTACCGTGGCTAGCACCACTTTTGAGTTAACTTTTGGTGCCGATGATGACGGAAAAATCATTGAAATAAACGGCTTTAAAGCGCAATATCATGCCGAAGAAAATGAGTGGACTAATTACTACTCTTGGAATGATGATGTGACCATCACCACTAAAGATGGCGTAACCTATCTTGATTTTGGCGATGTGACTCTTTCCAATGATGGCGGCTCCACTTGGA
>CAYJDE010000070.1:3934-11463 GCA_964368805.1 uncultured Desulfovibrionaceae bacterium | reverse complement strand
TGGGCATGAAAAAAAGTCCCTTGATAGAAATGTCAGGGGACTTTTTTTGTGGTGTTCGTATGGGGCTTGCATGTTAAGGCAGTCTAACATATAGTACCACATTATTTTTTGGGAGTTTCTATATATGACAAACATTGCTCTTCTTTTTCCAGGTCAAGGTGCACAAGAATTAGGCATGGGCCGTGCCCTTGCTGAACACAGTAGCGAAGCTATGGATTTATGGAAAAAGGCTGAAAATATAAGTAAATTACCTTTACGTGAAATTTATTGGGAAGGTGATGACCTTGCCATGAGTGATACAAAAGCTCTGCAACCAGCCCTTACTGTGGTTAACTTGGCCTTGTGGCAAGCCTTGGTAGGGCGTTTTACTCCGGCGTGCACTGCAGGGCATAGCCTTGGGGAATATGCCAGTTTAGGTGCCGCCAAGGCCTTATCTTTTGAAGCAGTTTTAGAGCTTGTAACCTTACGTGGACGCCTTATGGCAGAGGCTGATCCACAAGGCTTAGGGGCCATGGCAGCCATTTTAAAACTCGACCTTTCTAAAGTGCAAGAGCTCGTGACTACATGCCTTGAACAAGCTGCCGAACAGCCGGGACAAATGTTGCGCATTGCCAATTATAACACGCCAGGGCAATTTGTGCTTAGCGGTACAAAGTATGCCATGGAATTGGCCTTGGCAGCTGCTAAAGAAATGAAGGGACGAGGTATTGCTTTAAAGGTAAGCGGGGCTTTTCATAGTCCGCTTATGAGCGAAGCTGCCGCAGAACTCGCCCCAGTATTACAAAAGGCTGCATGGAAAAAGCCTATCATGCCTATCTATTGTAATGTACATGGTAAGGCTGTGCAAGACGCAGATCTTTTGCGTGAATGCATGGTGGCACAGATGACCTCTTCGGTGCAATGGATTGATACGGTGCAAAATCAACATGCCGATGGCATGCATGCTTATGTAGAAGTGGGGCCCAAGGCTGTACTTTCAAAGATGGTGGCACCTTGTCTTGCGCCTTTAGATGTGCAGGCACCTACCACAGCTTGTCTGACTAATTACGATCAAAATATAGAATTTTAAGGATATATGATAATGGATGCCATACAGGTACTTCGTGATGCTTTACAAGCCATTGTACAGGAAATGGGTTTATCTTTTCCTGAAAAAATAACCATTGAGCCGCCTCGTGATGCTAAACACGGCGGCGATTTAGCCGCCAACGTGGCCATGATGTTGGCCAAAGAAGCGAAAATGCCGCCAAGGGCTTTGGCTGAAGCCATGGCAGAAAAATTACAGGCTTGCGTATGGGTTGGTACCGTTGAGGTGGCCGGCCCAGGCTTTTTAAATGTGACCTTCACCCCTACATTTTGGCAAGAAAATTTACTCTTTATGGAAAACATGGGGGCAAGTTATGGGGCCAATGTGGTGGATACTCCCAAAAAGGTGCAGGTAGAATTTGTCTCCGCCAACCCCACAGGCCCTTTGCATATTGGGCACGGGCGTGGCGCCGCCGTGGGCGATTCTGTGGCCAGAATTTTACAATTTGCTGGGTATGAGGTACAAAGAGAGTATTATATTAATGATGCCGGTAATCAAATGCGCCTTTTGGGGCTTTCTGTTTGGTTACGTGCCAGAGAATTGCGTGCTTTACCTGTGGAGTTTCCTGAGTCCTTTTATAAAGGCGAATATATCATAGATATAGCTAAGGAAGTATTGGAAAAATATACAGATATTCTTGAAAAAGATACCGAGGAAGCACAAGATATTTGTTATGAATATGCCATGAACAGTATCATGAATGGCATTAAGCAAGATTTGACAGATTTTCGTGTAGGCCACGATGTGTGGTTTTCTGAAAAATCCTTGGTGCAACGTGGGGCCATTGATGCGGCTTTTGCTACTTTAAAGCAGGCCGGACTTTCCTACGAAAAGGATGATGCCTTGTGGTTTGCCACGGAAAAGCTTGGTGACGATAAAGACCGAGTTTTACGTAAATCTGATGGCAGTCTCACCTATTTTGCTTCAGATATTGCCTATCATCACGATAAATTCCAGCGCGGTTTTGCCTATCTCATCGATGTGTGGGGGGCAGACCATCATGGCTATATTCCACGGATGCGGGCAGCCATATCGGCCATGGGGCGAGATGCTAAAGATTTTGACGTCATCTTAATTCAGTTGGTAAATTTATTAAAAGGTGGTAAGACTGTAAGCATGTCTACTCGGGCAGGCACCTTTGATACCTTGGCAGAAGTGGTCAGCGAAGTGGGTGTAGATGCGGCACGCTTCATGTTTTTGTCACGCAAAAGTGACAGCCCGCTGGATTTTGATTTGGATTTGGTTAAGCAACGCAGCATGGATAATCCTGTATATTATGTACAATACGCCCATGCACGCATTTGCGCCTTATTGCGCCGTGGTGCAGAAAGAGGCATGACACTTGCTGAAAAAACCACTATGGAAGATGTGCAGGTGTTGACGCATGCTGATGACTTGGCACTTATTCGTATGGCAGCACGCTTTCCCGCAGTGGTAAAATTGGCGGCGCAAAATTTAGGTCCACAGTTTGTCAGCCACTATTTAACAGAATTTGCCGGAATGTTGCATTCTTTTTATGGCAGACAACCTATTTTGCAAGAAGACGATATGCCTTTAACCAAGGCCCGTTTAGCTTTATTGTGCATTGTGGGTAAGGTGCTTGCCAATGGTTTGGATTTACTTGGAGTAAGTGCGCCAGATTCCATGTAATGAGACCTCTGCGCAACTGTATTGCGTACTGACTTTATGGAGCACAACACATGACACAAAATGTGAAAAAAAAACCTGAGGCGCAAAATACCAAAAAAGCCCCTGAGGAAGAAAAAGCGAAAAAATACACCGTAAACTTTAGTTTTTCCGGAATGATGACAGGACTTACTATGTTGGTAGGTTGTATTGTTATTTCCTTTATGATGGGCGTTATTGTGGGGCGTGATGAAGAACCCCTTCCCGGCATGGAAAAAGTTTTACCCTCAAAAGATTCTGCATCGGTGGCAGTTTCTTCTAAAGATGGGAACGGTGTGGCAAAGGGAAGTGCTATAGCTGATGGAGCAAGTAAAGGTGAAAAATCAGCCGCCTCTGGTGAAGGAAAAGACGCTGCCAAAGACAGGGTCATGACGCCGGAAGAGTTAAAATACGCCTCGGTACTAAAGGCCAAAGGGCATAGCGCATCGCCTTCAAAAGAGGGCAATAAGGCAGCGCCCCCCACTAAGGCCCAAGAAAATAAGCCAGCAGACAAAAGCGATGCCAAGGCAAAAGAAGAGGCCGATGCCTTGTTTGACTTTGTCTTTCAAGTGTCTTCTTTGAAAGATGAAACTGCCGTAGATACTTTACGGGCCAAATTGGAAGGGGAAGGCCTGCGTACCCGCATGGCCAAGAGTGGCCAATACTACATTGTTTTTGTGCTTTTGCGTGGAACTGTGCAGCAGGCTGAGGCTGTAAGGGCACGTATGATTGCCTTAAAATTAGGTGATCCTTTGCAAAAGCAAAAAACAGCGGTGCAGTAATATGGGTATGTTTTTATCTTTTTGTGCAAAAGTAGGGCGTGAAACACTAGCTATATTGGCCTTTATGGGCAGTTTGTTTTCTTTTTTCTTGCTTTCCATTAAACACCTTTTCTTAACGCCGCATCTTTTTGTAAAAACACGCCAACAACTCTTTACCATTGGCAGTAAATCACTCTTTCTTATTTTACTTATTGGTGTTTTTTGCGGTATGGTTTTGGGATTACAGGGGTATTATACTTTGGTCAAATTCGGTTCCACGGGCATGTTGGGGGCGGCAGTTTCCCTAACGCTTATTCGAGAACTTGGTCCTGTGCTTACGGCTATTATGCTTACAGGGCGTGCCGGTTCTGCCATGACAGCTGAAATTGGTGTTATGCGCATCACCGATCAAGTGGATGCCTTGGAAGTGATGGATATTAATCCCATAAGTTATTTGGTGAGCCCTCGTTTGTTAGCAGGGCTTTTGTCTTTTCCTTTGTTGACAGCCATTTTTGATGTTATTGGTATTATCGGCGGTTACTTAACGGGTGTACTTATGCTGGGCATCAATCAGGGAGCCTATTTTTATCAAATAGAAAGTTCTGTAACCATGGCAGATGTAACCGGCGGCTTTTTAAAATCCATCACTTTTGGTTTGCTTGTTATTACTGTGTGCTGCCATCAAGGGTATTATGCCCATTTGCGTCGCGATAGTGTGGGGCCTGCTGCTGTGGGCAATGCCACCACTTCGGCTGTGGTTATTGCATGCAGTTTGATTTTAGTAGCCGACTACGTTTTGACCTCCATATTACTATAATTTACGGTGAAATATATGCAAGCATCGACAATTCGTTTAGAAAATTGCACCATAGGTTATGATAATCATGTAGTGGTGCGAGATATTCAAGCTCATATTCCAGAAGGGAAAATCACGGTAATTTTGGGTGGATCCGGCAGTGGAAAATCGACGTTGTTGCGACATATTGTGGGGCTTTCCCGTCCCATGGCCGGAAAGATTTTGTTGGGCGATGTGGATTTTTTTGGCTTACCTACCAAGGAATTTCGACGCATGCGACGGCGCATGGGTATGCTTTTTCAAGATGGGGCCATGCTTGGGGCTTTAACTTTGTTGGATAACGTGGCTTTACCCTTGCATGAGCATACTAAATTAAGTAAAACAGCCATTGAAAAAGCGGCCATGCGTACTTTGCGCTTGGTGGGCCTTGATGACTTTGCACATTTTTATCCGGGGCAACTCTCAGGCGGCATGCGTAAAAGAGCCGGTCTTGCCAGAGCCATTATCACCGAACCGCCCTATCTTTTTTGCGATGAGCCCACTTCGGGCCTAGACCCCATTACGGCGGCGCAAATGGATCAAATGCTTTTGGAGATGAAAGGAACTTTTACGCAGATGACCATGGTGGTGGTCAGTCATGATTTAGAAAGCCTTAATTGCATCGCCGACCATGTCTTACTTTTACACGATAAAGCTTTGATTTTTTCAGGAAGTAAAGAGGCCTTGTACCAAAGCGATAATGTGTATGTCCAAGACTTTTTGGCACGTAAGGTGGAATCATCGGGGGCGGCTTCTTTAGGGAATTTTGAAGAGCAAGACGCCGAGGTGCACGAAGCGTTAACAGCGTGGATGCAACAGTAAACGGCATGTCTTAGTATTTTGAAAATACAACCTATGCCATACCTGCTTTAAAAGAATAATAGAATATTGTGTAAGAATAGAGGGAAGTATGAATACATCAAAAGAAATAGCGTTGGGTATATTTGTGCTCATTGGTTTGCTTTGTACGGCCTATTTAACGGTGAAATTGGGAAAAATGGAAGTGTTTGGTGGCGACGGCTATGAAATATCTGCCCGCTTTGGTTCCATAGCCGGTTTGCGTGTGGGGGCAGGAGTAGAAATTTCCGGCGTACAAGTGGGCCGTGTTTCCAACGTGACTTTAGATATGCAAAATGCGCAGGCCATGGTCACTTTATACCTTGACAAGACAGTAAAACTTACAGAGGATACCATAGCTTCTGTGAAAACCAGCGGACTTATCGGCGATAAATATATCAATCTTTCACCTGGAGGGTCGGACACTATTTTGGGCCCCGGTGATGAAATAATTGA
This sequence comes from uncultured Desulfovibrionaceae bacterium, assembly GCA_964368805.1. Taxonomy (GTDB): domain Bacteria; phylum Desulfobacterota; class Desulfovibrionia; order Desulfovibrionales; family Desulfovibrionaceae; genus CAYJAD01. The sequence continues at coordinate 5,822 of CAYJDE010000070.1, read as the reverse complement.
TACAGAGTCTGCTGTGGATATAGAATCACTCATTGCAAAATTTGCCTTCGGAGGTGTTTAATGCGTCGTTTATCTTTTTTCCCACTTTTTTTATGCATGTTTTTCCTTAGTGCCACTATGGGCACGGTATCTACTGCCAAGGCTAATCCGGCTGATGCCCAAAAAGCTTTAGAAGCGTCGGTATCACGCATTGTGGAGTACTTGAAAAATCCTGGTTATGCTAACCCTAGCACCAGACAAGGGTTGAATAATTCCATTAAAAATGAAGTGTATGCTATTTTTGATTTTAGTGAATTTTCACAGCGTACCGTGGGAAGGCATTGGAAAAATTTCAATGGCGCACAAAAACAAGCTTTTAATGACGCCTTTGCCGCTTTGCTTTTTGCCACCTACTTGGACAGCTTCCAAGGCTATAATGGCGAAGTAATCAGCTATGATGGTATTCTTAGTGGTAATAATGGACAAAGAGCCGAAATTAAAACCTCTATCAAATTGAAAAACGGTAAATCTGTCCCCATCAATTACCGTATGCTTCCTAAAGGCGGCACATGGCGCGTGTATGACGTGCTTATTGAAGGCGTCAGCTTAGTGAAGAATTATCGTAGTCAATTTGGTAGCATTTTAGAAAGTGCCACCCCTGAAGAACTAACAGCCCGTGTCCGTGAAAGAACGCAAGCTGTGAAAAATAAATAAGAGTTAAGGGCTTAAGATGTCAGCCAAGAATACGTCTTTTTTTATGCAGCGTACGGTACTTTGTGGCTTGCTGTGTGTGGTTTTGAGTTTAGGGACGTCTTGCGTTTCCACAGGTTCCGGAAGCATGGGGCAATTTAGTTTTGTCAATGCCGATGCCTATAGGGCTTCCATGGGGCCGTCTTATGGGAAAAGTGCCGGCGATGCCAATTTAGATGATTATGGTGATGCTGCTGGCTCTGGCGACTTGGATGATTATGGCGATAATGCTGTAAAAATTCATAGTATTGCCGACCCTTTAGAACCGTGGAATAGATTTTGGTTTGGCTTCAATGACATCTTTTACTTGTATATTGCAAAGCCTGTATACACAGCCTATGATTCTATCATGAATGATGATGTGCAAAAGGGCATGAGTAATGCTTTAAACAACTTCTTATTCCCTGCACGCTTCGTAAATGCTTTATTACAAGGAAAATTTAAATTGGCCGGCGTGGAAATGGGGCGTTTTCTCATTAATACCACCGTGGGGTTTGGCGGCTTTATTGATGTGACCAAGAGTAAAAAAACTGTAGTGCCTTATACCCGTGAAGGGGAAGATTTTGGACAAACCTTGGCGCATTGGGGCGCCGGCGATGGTTTTTATTTGGTCTTACCCATTTTAGGCCCGTCTTCTTTACGTGATGGCGTAGGCAGTGCTGTGGACTTTTTTATTGACCCTACATTTTTGCTTGATCCTGCAACGTCGGCCATTTCCTCCACTACTGTGGTAGGTTTGTATGGTAATGATGTGGGTGATGTTTTAACAGTATATGAGGCCACTAAAAAGGCTGCTGTGGATCCCTATATTGCTTTGCGTGAGGCGTATGTGGCGTATCGCAAACAACAAATTCTCCATTAACAAAACGGTGAAAAAGGTAATCTGCTGCGTCAAAAGACACTTTTAGTCAGGGGCATGGGGGGAAGACTCCACTCCCTTCCCAAAAGTGTCTTTTTCCTTGCATCTTCTCCTTTTTCACCGTTTTGTTTTTCATCTGCGCAGGTTCGTTCAAAAAAAATTCTTACGTAAACGTTGATTACTCTTTTTCCTGAGCGAGAGCTCTGCGCAATTCATTGCGCAGAGCTCTCAAATCTGTTCAACATGCTTTACACGAGTATTTTCATATTTTCTTCAGGATGTTTTTCTGGATAAATTCCT
>CAYJDE010000070.1:0-3834 GCA_964368805.1 uncultured Desulfovibrionaceae bacterium | reverse complement strand
GCTTTACACGAGTATTTTCATATTTTCTTCAGGATGTTTTTCTGGATAAATTCCTTTTTTCTTCGCTTTTGCGCTTGCAAATACCTAAAAACGATTTATTTTATTTTGCCTAGACAGCTATTTTAAGGAGTCTTTATGATACATAGATTATGTAAGCAATGTTTAGCTTTACTTTTCATGGGAGTTTTCATGAGCAGTTCATCCATAGCCACAGCAAACCCTAATGTTCCGTCCTCTGAAAAAACCGGAGCCGGAGCTATTCCAAATCTTGAAGCTTTGCAAAGCTCTAAAGCTACGAAAGTGATTTTGGAAAATGGCCTCACCGTCTATATTTTAGAAGACCATCGCTTTCCTTTGGTATCCACACGTTTGTACGTAAAAGCTGGATCCGCCTACGAAAAAGCGCAGGATGCTGGCATTAGTCATGTGTTGGAGCATATGGTCTTTAAGGGGACAGAAAAACGTTCTCGTGGTATTGTGGCTGAGGAAATAGAAGATGTCGGTGGCTATCTAAATGCGGCCACTAGCCTTGATTATACAGTATATATTAATGACTTACCTTCCAAGCATTGGGCCCTTGGCTTAGATATTGTAAAAGATCTAGCTTTTCATCCTACTCTTGATCCGGCCGAGCTGGAATCGGAAAAAAAAGTTGTTCTTTCTGAATTGCAAATGGGTAATGATGACCCCCACGATAGACTATTTACAGAATTACAAAAATATATCTTTAAAGGTACGTCTTATGACCACCCTATTATAGGTTATGAAGAAACCATCAAAGCCGTCACCGTGCAAAGTATGCGGGATTATATTGCTAAGTACTATCAGCCGCAAAATATGTTGTTGGTTGTGGTGGGCGACGTGGATGCCAAGGCAGTGCTGGCAGAAAGTCAAAAAGTATTTGGGCAGTTGAAAAACTCCACAGATATAACTCCCGTCATGCCCATTGTTGCTGAAAAATTACAAAATGCACATGTGCAAGTGATAGAAGGCCCGTGGAAAAAAGTCTATTTAGGTGTTGCATTGCCTGTGCCCGGCCTTACGGATAGTCGTTTTTTGAATATTGATGTGCTGGCGCATGTGCTTGGTGGCGATGCTACCTCATATTTGTATAAAAAATATAAGTATGAAAAGCAGTTGGTAGATTCTATTGCGCTTAGCAATTATAGTTTCGAAAGAGTAGGGGCGCTAAGCTTTGTCATAGAGCTGGATGTCAAGAATCTGGAAACATTTTGGAAGGAATTTGTGGGGGACTTGGCAACGCTCAACGCTACTGTTTTTTCAGAAAAAGAGATAGCAAGAGCTAAGTTGCTCATTGAAGACGGAAATCAACGCCGCAAGGAAACCATAAGTGGCCTTGCCTCCAACTTGGGCTTTACCAATCTTTTTCTTGGTGGAGAACAAGGCGAAAAAAATATGTTGGCAGGCCTTCATGCCGTAAGTGCAAAACAATTGCAAGAAGTTATAGATCAGTGGCTTGTTCCTGAACGAGTCAATGTAACAGCACTGGTGCCCAAGGGAGCAGCCATGCCTGACCTTGCGGCACAACTTCATGCCATATGGCCTGCATCAGCTACCCAAAAAACGGCAGATGCAACCAAGGCTGCTGGGACCCCCCAAGTGATTGACCTTGGTGATCAGCGTAAAGTGGTACTTATTCCAGATACTACTAGGCCCTATACTTCGGTAAATTTATATTTTACCGGTGGTACTACCTTAACTGAACAAAAAGAAGGCTTGGCAAACCTAGCAGCGTCCGTATTAACCTCCGGCACAAAATCCATGACTTCACCGCAACTGAATGAATATTTAGCGGAAAGGGCTGCAGGCCTTGGTGCGCACAGCGGACGGCAAGTATTTTCACTTTCCACTACGCAACCTTCAAAATTTAATAAAGATATTTTTGCCTTGTTACGTGATGTGCTGGTAAATCCAGCCTTTAGTGCCGATGAGGTTGTACGCGAAAAGAAAAATCAGATTGCTGCCATTCGCTCCCGTGATGACCTACCTGATGCGTACCTTTTTTCCGAAGTAATGCCCTTCCTTGTGGGTAAAAAGCATCCTTATGGTTTAAGATCTCTTGGCACCATTAAAGATGTGGAAGGATATACTCGGGAAGACGTATTAGCTTTTTGGAAAAAGCAAACCCAGCAACCTTGGGTGCTGTCGGTGGCAGGAGATTTTGACCAAGAAGCTGTATTGCAATTTGCTAAATCTTTACCTAAGCCCACGGCTAAAAGTCCACAAGTGGCTGCGCCTGAGTGGAATCATGAACGAGTGCTTGACTTAACCATGCCCGGTCGTGAACAAGCTCATTTGCTTTTGGTATTTCCTACCGTACCCGCAGACCATGAAGATGCCGCTGCCCTTGAGTTATTGCAGTCGGCTCTTTCTGGATTCAGTGGTCTTCTTTTTACTGAACTGCGTGATAAGCAAGGCCTTGCGTATACAGTGTATCCCATGCAGCAATTTTTCCCCGAAACAGGAGTTTTTTTCCTGTATATAGGAACGCAAGCTGATAAAATTGCACAATCTCAAGAAGGTTTTGAAAAAATTCTCAAAGAGATTCAAGAAAAACCTTTTTCAGAAGACGTGCTCAATAAAGCCAAAAACAAAATAGAAGCGCAGTATTATAGAGGCCGGCAAAAACTTTCCAGTCGTTCTAATGAAGGGGCCATGCGCCTTATTTTAGGGCAAGAGCTTGACTTTAGAAAGAAAGCTATTGAGAAAACCAAGACGCTTACGGCGCAAGATTTGCAAAATGTCGCTAAGAAATATTTGCAGATGGATAAGGTGTATACTTTTACTTTGAAGCCTTAGTAAGCACCGCCTGCTGGGCAAAATATTTCGTAAAAAGAGCCTCTGCACAATTCATTGCGCAGGGGCTCTTGGATTGTTGACGACAGTTAAAAGAGAACTAAAAAAGGAGGACCTACTACGTTAAGCGTATTTTTTCTTCCAGAAAGATGAAAAGCGCATCTTCTTATGCGTCACAATGTTTTTTCCTAAAGGCAAGGTGTCATCGCAATGGTTTTTTTGAAGGGGAGAGGCTGAGAGGGGCCCGCTCTGTGAAAGTTTTTTCCTAAAAAAAGTTCCCCCTCTCAGGAAAAAGGATTAATCCGTATTTTCTCTGAAAATTATTTGTTTTCACTCTGCGTCTTTGGATTTTTTGGGCATGAAACGTACAGTATTTCGGTTATTATTTTCTGCGTCTAGAGAAACGGGCACATCGGTATAGTAGAGCATGCTAGGCATGATATTATTATCTTCAGCCACTTGTCCGTAGCGTTTTAGAGCAGGAATATTGTCTACCAATACGGGGGTAACTTGCCAGATAACAAACCAAATACCCACCAAGGCGGCTATAAGTTGCAAGAGGCCTTTGGCAAAACTTTTTTTAGGTGCTGTGTCCATGGGATAGTATCCTGTTGCTGCTATTGAGAAAATGTATATGAAGCATTATGTTTGCAATAATTCGAGCCCTCTGCGCAATTCATGCGTAGGGTTTCAATTATGCAGAGGGTTTTATTTAATAAAAAAAGAGGAAGGCTTTTTGGGCCTTCCTCTTTTTTAATGTGTTAGCTTAGATTCTAGCGGTAATTTCAGGGAATACTATGTAGAACATAAGATACGCCATGGCCAAGGTAAGGGCCAAGTTGAAGCTTTGGCCGCAAACGTAGAGGATAACAGGCTTTCCGCCCTTGAAATAGTGGGCTAGCTCACGGAAGTTAGTGGCAAGACCAATGGCGGCGAAGGACAAGTTAAAGCACCAGCCGCGCAAGGGGGATGTTAGGCTCTTGATAGTACCGGCGGTGAGAAGGCCTTGGCTCATAT
>CAYJDE010000069.1:0-11543 GCA_964368805.1 uncultured Desulfovibrionaceae bacterium | reverse complement strand
GGTACCAAGCTTCGTAAGATGCTTTCCGAAGGTGCTGAAATTCCAGATCACTTTGGCCGTGATGAATGCCTCGTGATTTTACGTAGATACTATGAAGGCCTTACTGAAAAAGTAGAAGTGAAAATGCAACGTGCTGCTTCTGGCTCCGCCATGTAATTTCTACTGATTCCATCAATAATAAAGGGGAAAGCTGCGGCTTTCCCCTCTTTTTTTCCATTTTTTATTTCTCGTAAGAAACCTCTGTATAGTTATTTCAAATATGAGACCTCTGCACAATCATCTTTAAATATGGCTTTGTGTCTAAAGTTTGAAAATTTGCTCGGAAAGTAAAGTCACATGTACAGAGGTAAAGGCACAAAAATCAATGGCTTTGCTCTCGATTTGCGTAATTGCTCGTACTTCGCAAACGCAAAGGGCTTTGCCGCCCGTTGGGTTGGATTTAACGGCGAAGCTAAGCTACGCCTATTCTTGATTTTTGGTCGTATTGACTAACAACAATGCTTCATAAGGCTCTGCATAATGAATTATGCAGAGTTCTCTGTAGTTCTCTTGACTTGCCACAGTTTAAAGTCTAGGTTTTTTTATGTGCTTTTTTTCATCAAATTTTTACCCGTGAGGAGTATAGTATGTTTGATAATATGATTTTAGGCCAAGAGTATACACGAGAAGAGTTTAAAAAAATGGAAGGCGATTTGCGTATTCGCCTTTTTCAATTGCAACAGCAGTGCGAAGAACATAAAATTGCAGTATTACTTACTATTTTGGGTGTAGATGGTTCTGGTCGAGGGTCTTTGGTCAACACATTGTCCTCTTGGATAGATGTAAAAAAACTTAGTAATCATACTTTTTGGAATACCAATGATTCGGAGAAAAATCGTCCTTATGCTTGGAAGTATTGGGTAAAATTACCTGCGTATGGCATGTTTGGACTTTTCTTTGGCGGTTGGTATGATGAGCTTATTCGTAAGGCTTCTTATGGCGAAGTAGATGAAAAGGAATTACTTACAGAGCTAAATAGAAGAGAGCGTTTTGAAAATACTTTGGCTGATAATGACTATGCCTTAGCAAAATTTTGGCTGCATCTTGATCAAAAAGAACATAGTAAACGCCGTAAAGCACGTTTAAAAGAACAAGGTTCTTGTCGCTTTACTCCTTACGATAGAGAAAGCGAAAAAAAGTATCCTCAGCTTATCGAGACGGTTTCTAAAACCATCACCATGACCGATAGAAATTTTGCTCCGTGGTATGTTATTGATGCTTATGATAAACGTTTTTGCCATGTGTCTGTGGCCAGGGCCATTATTGAACGTCTTGAGGAAGTGGTAGCAGAAAAAATTCTTTTGAAAGCAGGCAAAGTAGGTAAGGCAGAAACTCCTGTCGAAGTACCGAAGAAAGAAACTATCACCATGCTGGACCGGTTGGACATGTCTCCTACCTTAGAGCGTGCTGCATATAAAAAAGAGTTAAAAAAATTACAGCAAGAAGTTTTTCAACTTTCCTTTAAGGCGTACCAATGCGGCATTTCCTCTACGCTCACTTTTGAAGGGTGGGATGCCGGAGGCAAAGGTGGCACCATTCGACGTGTGGCCTCAGCAGTGGATTCACGTATTACGCGGATTATTCCGGTAAGTGCGCCCACTGATGAAGAATTGGCCCATCATTATTTATGGCGTTTTTGGCGGCATGTGCCCTTAAATGGCTATGTAACCATTTATGACCGCACTTGGTATGGTCGTGTTTTGGTAGAAAGGGTGGAAAAATTTGCCAAGCCTGTTGAGTGGAAAAGAGCTTATGCTGAAATCAACAGCTTTGAAGAGCAATTGGTGGATAAAAAGAATATTTTGCTGAAATTCTGGTTACATATTAGTAGTGATGAACAATTGCGCCGCTTCAAAGAGCGGGAAAATACTCCTTGGAAGAATTATAAACTTACCGATGAGGACTGGCGTAATAGAGAAAAGGCTGACGAATATAAAATAGCTGCTGACGAAATGTTCATGCGTACTAATACGGAATACGCCCCTTGGCATATTATTCCGGCTAATTCAAAGTATTATGCACGCATTCAAGTGTTAAAAATCTATAGAGATGCACTGAAAGCTGCTTTAAAAAAACACGAACATGTTGCTTGCGATGCCAAATAAACAGCTTTCATTTTAATTGCAGACATTTTTGCATTTTTGGAGGAGGGGAAACTTTTTGTGAGGAAAAGGTTTTCCCTCTTTGCTATCTTATTGAAGACCTCTGCACAATTATTTTCAAATATAGCTTTGTGTCTGAAGTTTGAAAATTTCTTCTGTATATAAATTGCCCCTGAAAGCAATTTTTCATGCGCCACAATGTTTTTTTCAAAGACAAGGTGCTGACGCAATGGGTTTTTTTGAAGGGGAGAGTCTGAGAGGGGAAGCTTTTTTTTCCTAAAAAAAGCTTCCCCTCTCAGAAAAAAGAATTATTCAGCACTTTCTTGAAAAAAACTTTTCCTCTCAGGAAAAAGAATTATTCAGCATTTTTTTGTTGCCCTTTGCCCCACTTCCCCTTATGTCTAAGTCCATGAAAAATACCTATGATGCCATTGCCTTGTTTTCTGGAGGACTGGACAGTATTTTAGCTGTAAAAGTTCTGGAAGAACAGGGTATTAAAGTGAAATGTCTGCACTTTGTTACGCCATTTTTTGGCAAGCCGGAGCGCTTATCCCATTGGCGCAAGGCCTATAATTTGGATATTAGTAGTGTGGATATAGGACAGGAATTTGTACAAATTTTACAGCAAAGACCAGAACACGGTTTTGGTAAATTATTGAATCCTTGCGTGGACTGTAAAATATTGCTTATGCGGGCGGCGCAACAGCAATTGGAAAAATACGGCGCTTCTTTCGTTATTTCAGGGGAAGTGCTGGGCCAGCGTCCCATGTCTCAGCGACGAGATACCTTGAACGTGATTCGTAAAGAAAGCGGTATTCAGGAAAAACTGTTACGTCCCTTGTCTGCACGCTTGTTGCAGCCTTCTGCGGCAGAGTTGTCCGGTTTGGTGGATAGGGAAAAATTGCATGCGATTTCTGGGCGGGGGCGTAAAAAGCAAATGGAGCTGGCGGCGCATTTTGGCATTACTGATATTCCAACGCCGGCTGGTGGCTGTATGCTGGCTGAACAAGAAAACGCCAGTCGTTATTGGATGGTGTTGACACGCTTACCACAGCCAACGCCACAGGATTTTACTTTGGCTCATACGGGGCGACAGTATTGGGATCAAGGCGGCAAAGGTAGGCATTGGCTTGCCATTGGGCGCAATGCAGCTAGCAATGCGGCTTTACAGGAATTGACGCAACCTACGGATTATGTATTTCGTTTGCGGGATTTTGCCGGCCCTTTGGCTGTGGGACGACCTTTGAGAAACGCCATTATCGATACTCAGGGAATCAGTCATTGCCAGCAAAAATCTTCTGACAATTGGGAAGCAAGTGTCGTATTGGAAGCGGCGGCTTTTGTGGCCTCTTATGCTCCTAAGGCTGTGCAAGCTGCACAGCAAAATCAAGATGGACGTGTGGCTGTTATGGTGCGGCGTGGTAAGCAGGGCCAACCCGAAGAAGTGCTTTTTGTGCAGCCACAAAGGCAACCTCCCTTATGTTGGCAAGAACCCCTGTGGGAAGATGCAAAAAGGGCCAAAAAGGAAGAATTTTTGGCACAACAGGGGCAACTCGATAAATAATTTTAGTAAAAGTATGCCCATAGATGCACAGCTGTAACATATCTTTTTTATGTAGCTTCTTTACAAAAACGAAAAAGGCTTTACATATTCCTAACAATAGTATACCTTTGGCAACTTGAAGATGTTCTTTGCCTTATGAGTAGTTCGATGGAATTGTTTTTGGAGGAAGTAATGGAACAGAAAGATATAGATTCTTTTCGGGTAAAACTTACAGAAATGTTGGAAGAAGCGCAAAGTAAGGGCGACTCCACCATTGAGGAATTAACCGATAGTAATGAAGTTTTTGCTGACCCTGCTGATAGAGCAACAGCAGAGTCCGATCGTGCTTTTACATTGCGTATTCGCGACCGTGAGCGTCGCTTGATTCGTAAAATTCAATCAGCATTGCAACGCATCGAAGATGGAACCTATGGGTATTGCGACGATTGCGGCGAAGATATTGGAATACCACGTTTAAATGCACGGCCCATGACGAAATTGTGCATTGCGTGCAAGAGCAAACAAGAAGAAGATGAGCACTTGCGTGGTGATTAATTTCTTTTTGTAGCGTAAAATTTTATGATACTTTTTTTGTTGCGGCAAAATGGTTGTGAAAGTACAACATTTTGCCGCAATTGATTTTTGTGGGGGGAGAAGTTTTTCTCAAAAATATCCCATGGGGCTTTTATGGATGTACATGTTTTTCGACGTTTTTGTGACGCACTAACCCCACTATTACAGGGGGCTCGCCTTGAGAAAATTCAATCTCCTCTAGAAAATGTTTTTGTGCTGACCTTTTATGCACAGCAGCGTAAACAGCATTTGGTCTTTAAGGTGGGACGCAGAGATGCTTTTTGTTACCTAGCTAAAGAGCGACCTGTTACAGATGCACCGCCTTCGGCTATGGTTATGCGTTGGCGTAAATATTGTGTGGGACGACGGGTAGTTTCATGCTCGGCAGATTGGATTGGAAGGCGTTTGCTTTTGTTATTTCATACTCTTAATCCGCAAATGCAACAGGAACAACAAAGCAGTCAAGAAACATGGCTGGTGTTGGATTTACGAGAAGGCATACAATTATTTTTGGGTAAATCGCCTTGTTTAGATTTTACGGAAGAGTCTGTATCTTGGCCAGAACCTTTGCATGTGGCTGATGCTTGCGATAATTGGCGGCAGTGGCCGATGCTGAGCCCGGCGTTACGACGTGTGCTTTCAGTATTGGATCCTTTAGATGGGCAAGCCTTGCTAATGGATTTAGAGTGGGGCGGCGGGGATGTGTACGTCTATGAAAGCGCATTGACGCCAGAGCCGACACAAAAAAATGCTGATGTACCCTTAATTAGTGCTTGGCCTTTACCGCTCCCGTTGCGAGCAGATCATGTGCACGAACGCATTTTTGAAAATCCTCTGGAGGCCACTTCCTTGGTGGGCGATGCTTTGGTTTTGGGGGTAGGGGCAGAAAAATTACGAAATAAAGCCGCTTTGCCACATCAACGAGAAGGGGCCCGTTTGCAACGCTTGCTTGAGAAATTACAAGATGATGAAAAACGTCTTGAAAATATGGCCAAAGCGCAAGAGATAGGGCTTGTACTGCAGGGGCTTATTTGGAAATATCCTGCGCATATCAAAGAAAAGCGCATTGCAACGGAAGATGCCAATTACCCTGTCATCGAACTGGATGCACGCCTCACTGTGCGAGAAAATATGCAAGCTTTTTTTCATAAGGCTGGGCGTGGGCGCAGGGGATTGGAATATTTACAAAAACGTCGTCAAGAATTGGAAGAACAATTACAAGCTACGCAGAATTTGGCTTTGGTGGTGGGGGCAGGGGCGCATAATTTAGTGAAATCTCAAAAAAATGTCACTTCTAGTGCAAAAACTTTGCCCAAGGGAGTTCAAGCATTTAAAAGTAGCGATGGTTTTATTATTTTGCGTGGCAAGGATGCCAAGGGAAATGGCGCCGCCTTACGGGCAGCAGCGGCTAAAGATATTTGGTTGCACGTGGAAGGCGGGCCAGGTTCTCATTGTATTATTCGGCGACATTTTTCCGGACAAGAAATACCGGAACGTACTTTTGAAGAGGCGGCTAGTCTTGCAGCTGTAAAAAGCTGGCAAAAGGATAATCCCTCAGCGCAGATTTTATGTGCTGAAGTGCGTCATATTAAACCCATGCGAGGGGCAGCCCTTGGGACTGTGCGCATAGATAAAGTTATGCGCAGTTTTACAGTGCATATTGTGGCAGATATTGAAAATAAACTCAGTATATAGCAGAGAAGTAAGGGTATTTAATGACCTATGTTTCGCTTGACCTTTTCCCGTGCTTTCGTATATATAGCCCTTATAAACGATTATTATGGGATTTCTGCATAATTATTGACAGAGATACCACAGCTTTGACTTTAGGCATTGAGCAGCCTATAAAATAAGGAATGTGTATTATGCGTGCAGCATCTATTGGAATAACGGCAGAAGGCTGGCCTTGCATTGGCTTATGTGTTTTTTCTGCTTTGATTTTTGCCCTCATAGGTTGTTGGCCTTTGGCCTTGGTTTTTTTGTTACTAACATGGTTTTCTTGCCATTTCTTTCGTGACCCCGAACGTGTGATACCTCAAGGGGAAGGACTTGCCGTAAGCCCCGCTGACGGGCGCGTTATTCGTGTGGATTTGCGTAAAGACCCCGTAAGTGGTGAAAATCGTACTTGTATTTGTATTTTTATGAATGTGTTTAGTGTGCATGTAAACAGAGCCCCTGTGACAAGTACTGTGCAAGGCATTTATTATCATGCCGGTAAATATTTTAACGCCGCTTGGGATAAAGCTGCAACGGACAATGAGCGTTGCGCCTATGCTTTACAAGACAACGATGGAAACACCTGGACCATGGTGCAAATTGCCGGACTGATTGCTAGACGCATTGTATGCCGTTGTGATGTGGACGATACCTTGCAAAGGGGAGAACGCTTTGGCATGATTCGTTTTGGTTCACGGGTGGATGTGTATATTCCTGATGAATATATAAGCACTGTAAGTATCGGTGAACAAGTGTTTGCAGGACAAAGTGTCGTGGCCAGAAAAACCTCTTAGTTTTATGGCTTGTTTGTACATATTCTTGGCAAATAATATAAAAGAGTAATACATGGAAATGAAAAAACCACCTCGTAAGGGTGTGTATTTACTTCCCAATATGATAACAAGTTTAAGCTTGTTCTCTGGGTTTTTAGCCATTATCTTGGCTTCAGAGGGGCGTTTTGAAACGGCTGCTTTGGCAGTGCTGTTTTCTGCCCTCATGGACGGCCTTGATGGTAAAGTGGCCCGTTTAACCAATACAGCTAGTGAATTTGGTATACAATATGACTCGTTGGCTGATTTGGTGGCCTTTGGCGTGGCACCTTCCATTGTCATGTGGCATTGGCATTTACACAGCTATGGTCGTTTAGGCATTGCTGTGTGTTTTATTTTTACAGCCTGTGCGGCATTACGCTTGGCCCGTTTTAATGTTTCCACCGCTGTTACCAATAAGAAATTTTTTATAGGTTTACCTTCACCGGCAGCGGGTTGTACGGTGGTAAGCTTTATTTTCTTTGCTGGCTTTATTCCTGAAGGGCTTTTAGGAATAGTGCCGGCTGCTACTTTAGTGTTAACATTATTAGTAGGTATTTTAATGGTGAGTCGTGTGCGTTATTACTCTTTCAAGGAATACGCATTTTTACGTGCACACCCTTTCAGTTCCATGGTGACAGCTATCTTACTTTTTGCACTGCTGGTTTCAAAACCCAAATTGTTAGGTTTTGTGGTGGCCTTAGTGTATATTGTGGCTGGTCTTTGTTATACCTTCATTGTCCTTCCTCGTCGTAATCGTGAGCTACTACGCGGTCTATCGCTTCAAGATGACTAGATTTTGTCATGAGCTCCTACGGTTATTTTCTGTGAAATTTTTCCAAATGTACACCCCATAAAGAGCTCAAGGCAGAGTTTTGTGGGGTATTTTCATGCCTATACACAGGAAATAGAAGGTATATAAAAATATAACGGGCAAGCAGGCCCAAGAGAGAAGAAGGAAAAGCATATGAGTAATCGCATTTATTTTTTTGATACTACCTTACGTGACGGAGAACAATCTCCCGGTGCTACCATGAACTTGGCAGAAAAATTACGTCTGGCTCGCCAATTGGAAATCGTGGGTGTGGACATTATGGAAGCAGGTTTTCCTGCAGCAAGCCAAGGGGATTTTGAAGCCGTGCAAGCCATAGCCGCCCAAACACGCAATGTGCAAGTGGCAGGGCTGTGTCGCTCTATGAAGGCAGATATTGACCGTTGCTGGGAGGCCATTAAAGAAGCAGAAATGCCACGTATTCACACCTTTCTTTCCACTTCTGATTTGCATATGAAGCATAAATTACGCAAGTCACCGGAAGAGGTGTTGGCCATGTCGGTGGCAGCGGTAAAACATGCCGCTGCGTACACTTCCAATGTGGAGTTTTCTTGCGAGGATGCGTCACGCTCCGATAAGGATTTTTTGTGCCGTGTTACTGAAGCTGTCATTAATGCCGGTGCCAAAGTGATTAATCTGCCTGATACGGTGGGCTATGCCATGCCTGAGGAATATGCAGAGCTTATTCGGTATGTCATCGAAAATACACCTAATAGTGATAAGGCTATCTTTAGTGTACATGCCCATAATGACTTGGGTGTGGGCGTGGCCAGCACTTTGGCCGCTTTACGGGCCGGCGCAAGGCAAGTGGAAGTAACACTTGCCGGCATTGGCGAGCGTGCGGGCAACGCTTCTTTGGAAGAAGTAGCCATGGCCTTGCGTGTACGTAAAGACTATTATGGTTTTGAAAGCGGTATTAATACTGAACAATTATTTCCTGCTTGTCGCTTGCTTTCCACCACCATTGGCGTACCTATTCCGCCCAACAAGGCCATTATTGGCGGCAATGCCTTTGCTCATGAATCAGGTATTCACCAAGATGGCATGTTAAAAAATCGTGAAACCTATGAAATCATGACTCCAGAGTCGGTAGGGCGTACCACTAGTGATTTGGTGCTGGGCAAACATTCCGGACGCAATGCCGTATCATCTAAATTACACAGTCTTGGGTACGATTTGAATGAAGAGCAAGTCAATCAAGTATTTATAGCGGTAAAAAATTTGGCTGACATGAAAAAAACGGTGCATGATGAAGATTTGGTAGCCTTGGTTTTGGAAGAAATTTATCATATTCCTGACCGCTATCGTCTCATTCATGCCAGCGTGAGTTCTTCTTCCACTCAAGATATTCCACCCACAGCAGCGGTGGTTATGGAAGTGGATGGCGAACAAAAAAGCGGCGCTGGTTTTGGCGTTGGTCCTGTGGATGCTTTGCTCAATACCATTAGCACTATTGTCCATAGAAAACCGGAATTACAACAGTATGTGGTAAATGCCATCACCGGCGGTACCGATGCCCAAGGCGAGGTGACAGTTCGTATTTGTGATACGGTTTCAAACCTGTGCGCCGTGGGACGTGGGGCGCATCCCGATATTACGGTAGCTTCAGCTAGAGCCTATGTAAATGCTTTGAATCGTTTGGCAAAAAAAGAACGTGAAAGCGATGAAGAAAGGTAGCACGAATTAAACATGAAATCTTTGTGTAACAGATTACGCAAAGATTTCATAAGCTTTAATAACAGTCATTTTGAACGGCCAAAGAAATGTTTTCATGGCCAAGAGGGAGATATTTGTATGGCATATACCTTAGCACAGAAAATTTTACAAAAACACGCCGACCAAGAAATTAAGGAAGTAGGGCAAATTGTACGTTGCAAATTATCCTTAGTATTGGCCAATGACATTACGGCACCGCTTTCTATTAAATCCTTTAATGGCATGGGGGCTAAAAAAGTCTTTGATAAAGACAAAGTGGTTTTTGTTATGGACCACTTTACCCCACCCAAAGACATTGACTCGGCCAATCAAGTACTTGTTTCACGTAAATTTGCTGCAGAACAAGGCCTTACCCATTATTATGAAGGCGGCGACAGCGGTATTGAGCATGCTCTTTTGCCTGAGCTTGGCCTTGTAGGTGCCGGAGATATTGTGGTTGGCGCTGATAGCCACACTTGCACCTATGGTGGCGTGGGCGCTTTTGCTACAGGTCTTGGCTCTACTGATGTGGCCGGTGCCATGGCTCTTGGGGAAACATGGTTTAAAGTGCCTCCTTCCATTAGAGTCAGTTTTAGCGGTACTATGCCTAAATATATGCGTGCTAAGGACTTGATTCTTATGCTTATTGGTAAAATAGGTGTGGACGGGGCTTTGTACCGTGCTTTGGAATTTGATGGTGCCGTCATTGACGCTCTTGACATTGAAGGCCGTTTGACCATGGCCAATATGGCCATTGAAGCCGGCGGCAAAGTGGGCCTTTTTGCCGTGGATGATGCTACCATTGCTTATGGCAATAAGCATAATCGCCCCAATCAAGAAAAGCTGGCTGCCGATGCCGGTGCACACTATGAAAGCGAAGTGCATTTTGACGTGACAGGTCTTGAACCTGTGGTGGCTTGCCCGCACCTGCCCGATAATGTGAAGCCCGTTTCCGAAGTGAAAGATGTGGCTATTCAACAAGTTGTCATTGGCTCTTGCACCAATGGTCGCATCAGCGATATGCGTGATGCCGCCCAAATTCTTCAAGGGCGTAAAGTGGATAAATCTGTGCGCTGTATTGTTATTCCTGCTACTCCTACTGTTTGGAAGCAATGTATGAATGAAGGGCTGTTCACCATTTTCACCGATGCCGGCTGTATCATCAGTCCGCCCACATGCGGACCTTGCTTAGGTGGCTACATGGGAATTTTGGGCGATGGTGAAAGGGCTGTGGCCACCACCAATCGTAACTTCAAAGGACGCATGGGCAGCTTACAATCAGAAGTGTATTTGGCAAGTCCATTGGTGGCAGCTGCTTCGGCTGTGGCCGGCGTTGTTTGTGGTCCCGACGCATTATAATTGTGTACAAAATAATAGTATTTTGTCTAAAAATTAATGGTAACTAAGGAAAAAGAAATGAAATTCCATGGAAAAGCCCATAAAGTGGGCGAACATATTGATACGGATGCCATTATTCCTTCCCGTTTTTTAGTAACGGCTGATATGCACGTACTTGGCGAAAATTGTATGGAAGGCCTTGAACCAGGTTGGGTTAATCGTTTGCAACCCGGCGATATGATGGTAGCTGAACGCAACTTTGGTTGCGGCTCATCACGAGAACATGCCCCATTAGCTATTTTAGGCGCAGGGCTTAAGCTTATCATCGGTCACAGTTTTGCACGTATTTTTTATCGTAGCGCCTTTAACATGGGTCTTATGCTCATGGAAATAGGGGATGATGTAGATAAAATTCAAGACGGACATGAACTGGATGTGGATGCCAGCACCGGGCGTATTACCAATGTGACCACCGGTGAAGTTATTCAATGTCCACCGCTTTCCGAGGCCATGGCAGAATTAGTGGCTAAAGGCGGACTGGTCAATTATGTTAAAGAAAAATTGGCGTAAATAATGCTATTTTTTGGGGGGCGGAAAACTTTTTTTAGGAAAAAAAAGTTTTCCGCCCCCCAAACCCCTCACCTTTCAAAAAAACCCATGGCGGCGTAGTTTTGCTCATGATGTGCAATGATTGCCGTACGTTGTCTAGGTGCTATATTGATGCATTATGCTGATGAGATGCGGCAACGGAAGAATTTTTATGCTGTGCGTGTGGTCGCCATGAAAGTTTTTTGAAGGGGGAGTTTGAGGGGGAAACTTTTCTTCAGAAAAGTTTCCCCCTCAAAAAGATTATATACTATAAGAGAACATTATGAAAAAAACAATTTGCGTATTGC
>CAYJDE010000068.1:0-11598 GCA_964368805.1 uncultured Desulfovibrionaceae bacterium | reverse complement strand
TACACAATACCAATTTTGGTGATTTATAAATTTTTTAACTATAAACACTTAGGGAAAAGTACCGATATCGTACTTGTGTTGTTTGTGGTAAGTGCTAAGGTTTCGTTCGTAAATGCTATAGCTCTAACATAATTGTCACTTGCCATTTGTGGAGAGAAGGTTCAGCCCAACCCAACATGTGGGTTGCATAAAAGTCTTGCATATTAAGAAAACATAGAAAGAGGTTTGCCGTATGAAACTAAAATTACTTGGAAAAGTTTTATTGTTTACCCTATTACCTATTGTACTTGGTGTTGTAGGACTCACCATGGTTGCCTCCACCCTTGCCACAAAGGGCTTGACTGAGGTTACCGATATACAAATGTTGGAACTTGCCAAAAAGCAAGCATCTGAAATGGATAATATCATGCATAATACGCTGCTCCTTGCGCAAACTGTGGCAGAAAATGACAGTTTAGAGCAATTTGCGGCCTTGTCCCATGGGGAATCTTCGCCTGAATTTGCCACACTACAAGAGGCAAACAATAAAATGCTCGGCAATATCGTTTCAAAATACCCTAGTATTTCTGTGGCGCTTGTTATAGGAAAGAACGGTAAATCCATTGCCCATGCAAATCCTAGCAGAATAGGACTTGATTTAAGCTCTTATCCCACATTTCAGGATGCATTGAGGGGTAAGGATGCCATAGGCACGCAAAAATCACGTCAAACAGAAAAAATGAGTGCCGTAATCACTACACCCATTAGAAGTTCTTCGAACGCTCAAGTAGATGCTGTTTTGATGTTCATTGTAGATTTGACCACCATGTCAAAAGAAACCATCAGCGATGTGAAGGTTCTGCCTTCAACCAATTTGTTTGTTGTTGATTCTGACGGTATTTTGCTCATGGATGTAAAACATAATGATTTGGCGGGCGAAGACCAAAATAAATATGCATATGCCAAACCCATGTTGTCAGAGCGCACAGGCATTACACGCTATGTATGGGAAGGTACTGATAAAGTTGTCCACTTTGCAGAACTTCCTGAAACAAAATGGATTGTAGCCCTCTCTTCCAATGAACAAGATTTTTTTGAAACGGCCAATAATGTAACTTTTGCATTAATCATAGCAGGGATTTTAATTGTCCTTGTGGTGGGAATTATTGTATATTTTGTGGTTAAAAAAGTTGTGATTGCCGTTTCTAACAGTGCCGATATAGCTACCTATGTGGCGCAAGGAAACCTCACCCTTACCGCAGAACAAGACCGTCAGTTGCATACTGCTGTACAGCGAGGTGATGAAATATCCACCTTGGCAGAGGCCTTAAATGTCATGATACAAAACTTATCTAAAATGGTCTTTGAATCCGAAGAAAAAAGCAAAGAAGCACAAGTTGCGGCAGATAGAGCAGAAATTGCTTCACAAGAGGCTGCAAAGTCTGCTCAAGAAGCCGATGAAAAAAGAGAAAGTATTCTACAGGCCGTGGTACAGCTTGAAGGCATTGTAAGCAATATTGCTTTAGCTTCGGACCAACTTTCCACGCAAATTGAACTTTCTACTACTGGAGCCGAAGAACAATCTGCGCGCATGACTGAAACAGCAACGGCCATGGACGAAATGAACAGTACCGTGCTTGAAGTGGCCAGAAATTCGGGTAGCAGTGCTGAGCTTGCAGGCAATACAAGGGAAAAAGCTATTGAAGGTGCTAATATCACAAGCAATTGCCAAACGTCCATGACTTTAGTTAAGGATGAGTCTTTAAAATTGCGTCAAAATATGAGCGAGCTTGCAAGTCATGCCCAGTCCATCAATGCTATTATGAGTGTTATTTCTGATATTGCCGACCAAACAAACTTGCTTGCCCTCAACGCTGCCATTGAAGCAGCTAGAGCTGGCGAGGCAGGACGCGGGTTTGCCGTGGTGGCGGATGAAGTACGTAAGTTGGCAGAAAAAACCATTTCTTCCACCACAGATGTAGCCAATGCCATCAGTGCCATCCAACAAAGTACAGAAATTAATGTGCAGCAAGTGGACACGGCTGTGAAACGCATTGAAGAAGCCACAGTACTTGCTGTGGAAGGTGGCCAAACCTTGCAGGTTATTTTAGAGATGGCAGAAGAAAGTGCCGATGGCATTCGTGCCATTGCTACGGCTAGCGAAGAACAGTCTGCCACTTCTGATGAGATTGCCCAGTCCATTGTTTCTGTGTCTAATATTGCACAAAGTACTGTCAATGCCATGAATGAGGCTACTCAAGCCGTGAGCTCTTTGTCTGAGCAAGCGCAACAATTGGCGGAGCTTGTGGAAAACTTGAAAAATAGCTAATTCGAATTTGAAGTAAGTCGATACTGAAAAAACCTCTTATGCTACCATTGCCCTTCGTTGTGGCGATGGTAGCATAAAGACGTATTATAACAGCACAAAGATGGCTCTAAAAAATAATTGTGTAGGAATCTTGAATTACGCCTACTCTTGATTTTTGGTCACATTGACTGCCATCAACGCTCCGTGAGCCCCTACGCAATGCATTGCGCAAAGGTCTCAAAATAAGCAATCCTCCTAGTCTTACACATGCGATCGACGGGTAAGATGAGGAGGATTGTTTATTGAGACTATTTTACCTATGGTAAATAAAAACTTACTTGTAGTGTATATTTTTTTACAGGTTGCTGTTTTTCAGCCTGTTATTCATCATCCTCATTCGCTTTAAGCTCCTCTGCTCTTTGACGCCAAAATGCTGCTTTTTTGGTGTCTACCTCAACTCCATCACCCTCTTCGTACAATTGCGCTAATATTTCAGCGGTCACTATAGAGTCATTTTCTGCTGATTTTTCATACCAAAAAATTGCCGATTCCATATCTTTCTTTGCATCATCAGCATAGCGATATGTTTGAGCAAGAGAAAAATAGGCATATTCATTACCAGCTTCTGCGGATTTTTTATACCACATCAAAGATTGTTCGAAATCTTTCTCAACACCATCACCCACAGAATACATATCCCCAAGGGTAAGTTGGGCCATATCATTACCTTTTTCAGCTATCTCAAAAAACAAGGCAGTAGCCTCTGCATATCTTTCTTCACTGTGATATAATCTGGCAACATTATACTTGGCACCCTCATTGCCATTTTCAGCAGCTTTTTCATACCAATACAGTGCAGCTTTTTTATCTTCTTCCATGCCAATGCCTTCATCATATAAATATGCAAGATGATTTTGAGCGTCAGCACAATTGGACTCAGCGGCCTTTTTATACCAAACAATAGCTTGTGCAAAACTCTCTTCGACTCCAGCTCCATACTCATACATATCGCCAATCTTATATTTTGCCAGCGCATGGCCTTGTTCAGCAGCTTCCAAAAACAAGGACATGGCCTTAGGGTATTTCCCGTCATCAAAGGCCTTTACAGCTTTTTCATACACAGCTTCCCCCGAAGATTGAAGATCTGCCTTGGAAAGTTTTGATGTAGTAGACGAAGACGATGCCGCATAACCAGTATTCTTGGTATTTTTTTTAGATTTATCACTACGCCAAAAAAACAGTACAATAACAATAGCTCCCAGCACCGCAATCCATAAAAACTCATTTGATAATAAATCTTGCATAAAAAATCCTTTAAATTTTCATTTTACATATGCTTTTAAAATAAAGTATGACGAAATATCACCTTTAAAAACATAGCCTCTCATAACATGTTAATACACTACAATTACAGGGGAAAGTTGAATGTGTCAATTGGAGTACACCCTCAGAAAAAATATAAATCGAAGTGCAACAAGTGAGTACATAAAAAAATAGTAAATCCTCTTTTCTCTAAATATCAGTATGTTGAGCGCAAACATGAGCTATTTGACGTAAGGTTGGCTTTGCATGAGCGTAAAACCTTTGAAAACCGGCACACAGATAGTTGCGTTTATGTCCCGTTTCCTTTTCTTGTACAAACCTGTGCCGTGGACATTGCCCCCAACACAATGTCCCGTGCGGACATTGCAAACACTCGTTGGCAAGTTCTGTATGTTTTTTAAAAGCAAATTGCTGTTGCCGTGGAGAGAACACAAGGTTATCAAGTTTTTTTTCGTTGATATTGCCTAAATAATATTCCTTGTTTACATAATGGTCACAACTGTATACAGACCCGTCATGTTCTAAAGCCACCCCTTTGCCGCATAGCTGCCCTGTGGTACATAATTGCGCCGGAAGATTCATGGTTTGTGCCACAGCTGTTTCAAACCAATTCACCAACACTCGCCCCAAATGACGCGAGACCCATTGGTCAAAAATGGTACACAAAAAATTTCCCCAATCTTCAGGCAGTACAGACCATTCAGTAACAAAATCCTGTGCAGTATGCACATGGGGCAGTGCATTTTTTTGCCAATAGTGTGGTGCTGTAGTGGTAAAGACTTTAGGTTCTACACAAGGATTGAACTGCACATAGGTAGACCCCAATTCTTCCGTCAAAAAATTATATACATCCAAGGGCTTTAATGCGTTATGTCTATTAACCGTCGTTAGTGTAGTAAAAGGAACCGCATATTTTTGAAGAAAATCTACACCCTGCATAAGCTTTGCAAAAGAACCTACACCCTTTTTATCAATACGATAGCGATTATGCTCTGCCTCAGGACCATCTACGGAAAGACCCACAAGAAAATCATGTTCTTTAAGAAACGTAGCCCACGGCGCAGTAAGCAACGTGCCGTTGGTTTGTAGGGTATTGGCAATGATTTTTCCCTGTGTATTATATTTCTGCTGTAATTGCACTGCCTTTTCAAAAAAGTCTATGCCAAGCAAAGTGGGTTCGCCCCCTTGCCAAGAAAAAACCACTTGGTCGTGTTCGTTACTGGCAATATACTGCTCTATAAATCGCTCCAGCGTCACAGCATCCATAACTGATACAGGAGAAAGCGTTTCATCTTTTTCCTGCCCAAGTAGCTCCGTTTTATGAAGATAATAACAATAGGTACAGTCAAGATTACACCGTGCCCCTAAAGGTTTTATCATCACATGATAACGATGCCTATTATCCGGTCTATCTAAAAAAAATCGTGCATTTGTCATACGTGTACAATCCTAGCCATGAGCACAGTAAATTACGCAGTAAAGGATATGAAGAAAAATCCCATAACTTTTTCAACAGGCTGTTAGAAGATTCTTTGAGTCTTACGCAAATTGCGTGCAAAACGTTTGGGAAAGACTTTTGCCTATTTGCAAGCTTTAAGCAAAAAGTCTTTCCCAAGATAAAAGAATATACCAAGATTTCTTTAAAAGTATGGAGCTTTAGAGCTATTATCTTGCGATGGTTTGCTTCAGCTTATCTACCGCTTGATCGATGGAAAACGAAGCCGCTTTTTGCCGTGGAGGAAAAGCCACATACGTTTTTAAGTGTCGTGCGGCAGCTTCTTGACCTAAGAAAAAGGCAAACTGATGGTCTATAAGCCAATCATAATAAGTGTTTGACGTGATATCTGCTCTTTCATAGGGGTCGGTTCGCAAATTAAACAATTTTGGTAAGCGCAAAGCCACAAAAGGCTCTGCCCATACGCCCATGGTACCGGCCAAGCGCTGTTCCATGAATACAAATTTAAAGTTGCCTGCACGCAAGGCTACCAAATCCCCATCGTCATTAAAATAGAGGAATCCACGTCGTGGGTTAACTTTTTCCTGTTGTGTGAGATATGGTAAAAGATTGTGCCCATCAAGATGAACTTTATAAGTTTTATCGCCTATTTTGCGACCTTTAAGCAACTCTTCTTTAATGTTTGTATCGCCAGTAGCCGCAATAAGTGTGGGGAACCAGTCTAAAGCAGACACGATGCTATTATCGACGGTATCGGCAGGGATATGCCCAGGCCAACGAATAATAGCCGGTGCTCGGAAAGCACCTTCCCAGTTGGTATTTTTTTCACCACGGAAGGGGGTCATGGCAGCATCAGGCCATGAATTCATGTGCGGGCCATTGTCAGTTGTGTAAATAACTATAGTATTTTCATCAAGACCCATTTCAGCCAATTTATCCAATACCGAGCCCACATTTTTATCATGGTCAATCATGGTGTCTGTATATTGGCTCATAAAGCGTCCACTTTGCCCTACACTTTCGGGCTTGGTATGCGTTCTAAAGTGCATATGCGTGAAATTAAGCCACATAAAGAAAGGCTGATCGGATTTTTTTTGCTTACCGATATACTCTACGGCACGAGCTGCAATATCATCATCAATGGTTTCCATGCGCTTTCTGGTCAAGGGGCCAGTATCAATAATTTTCCCACCGGCAAAGGAATGGATGACCCCACGCGGCCCAAACATCTTTTTAAAGCGTGGGTCAAGGGGATAATCCGGATGTTCTGGGTCTTCTTCGGCATTTAGGTGATATAGATTACCATAAAATTCGTCAAAACCATGGTTTGTAGGTAAAAATTCGTCTCTATCTCCCAAGTGGTTTTTCCCAAGCTGAATAGTTTTATAGCCTTGCGCTTTAAGCACTTCAGCAATGGTTACATCTTCAGGTTGAATACCAAGTGTAGAGCCGGGCATACCAACTTTGCTTAAGCCGGTACGAAAAGGCGTTTGTCCGGTAATAAAAGCAGAACGCCCCGCTGTGGAGCTTTGTTCAGCATAATAGTCGGTGAACAGTGTTCCTTCCTTGGCAAGTTTATCAATATTAGGCGTTTTATAGCCCATAAGCCCTTGTGAATAGGCTGAAATGTTGGTTATGCCAATGTCATCACCAAAAATAACCAAAATGTTAGGTTTTTTCTTTTGTTCGTCGGCCTTGGCTGCTAAAGCATCATCACTTATTCCAAGCATGGCTGTTGTACAAAGAGCCGTACAAAAAGGAATAGCAAGCGTGCCCAAGGCTTTGTGCATACCTTGTTGCCAAAAATTTTTTTCCATGTAATCCTCCAAAAAGGTGTTAATGGTGTAAAGAGTGCACTCCCTACTACAAAAATAACATTGCACCATGGCACTCTTATTGTACTTTACGCAAACGAGTATGGACGCAAAAAATCTATAATATATGTGCGCACTTGAAGTGATAACTCACAACAAACACTTTGTCCATAATTTATGCGGAAGAATAATTGTATACATTAGGTTGCTATTTTTGGATGCGCTTTTCATATAACAATTGCATACGATTTATCCAAGGCGTATGCTCTTTCTTTTTCTTGACGTCGTGTGCATAGATTGTCTTAAAGTCGTTTTTCATGGAAATGGGGTGCCATCCGTTTTGTTGGCATTTTTCTATAAGTTGCTGCGCTTTTTTAGGGAAAGCATACTCTCTGGCATCATCGTCAGGAATAACGCAAAAAGCCTTTGCAAGGTATTTATTGTGGTACGTTGTATAGGTAAACATACTAAAATCGCCTGAGGTATTGCCAAAGGCCAGTACAGGTTTTTGCCCTATTTCTTGGGCTATTTGTATGGTTTTACCCATGACATTATTTATAACCATGAGCGTGGAGTCACGAAGAAGCTTTTCATCGGCCGCCAGTTGATATGCTTGATATTTGTGTTCACCTTGCTTGGAACCTTTTGTAAACCAATCGCTGCCTATTATATGCCGTTTGGGCAATTTTAGTAGGTCAGCTATCATGGTGCGTGTGGCGTCTCTGTCAGTACCACTCACAACATATACTGTAAAATCATGTGCTTTTAAGTAAGAAACTATCTCAACCATGGGTCTAAAATAGGCATCCTCCAACATGAGGTTTTCAAAGCCATCGGCATAGGTTTTTTGAATAAAATTCTTCACATATGCTCTAAATACATCCGTGGTCATATCCGCAAAAACTTCACCATAATGACGCGTTTTTTTCAAAGCAACTTCTGGTGTAATATTTTTACTGCGAGCAGCTTCAAGTACAGCCCCTGCAGCAGCAATTTGTTCCGGTGTTGCATTGTATGTTGGGTCATCAAGAATACGATGACAAAAAAGCATCCATTCAAAGTAAATGGGGGCTTGCTCACCAATGAGCGTTCCATCCATATCAAATACTGCCACCCGATCTATGACGGGGATGTAATTTTTTCCTGATTTGTCAGTAATATCCTTTATATATGCCTGTAACGCTGCGGTAATTGCTGAATCATTCCAACTACCGAAGGGCTTTTCAATATTGACAGAATTTGAAGGTGTTTTTTGTGCATTAGCTTTCGTCAAAATTGTACCGCTTAAGACAAAAAGCAAAGCAAGCGCAATACATAATACCTTTTTACCTCGGATAAATACTTGCATCATACCACTCCTAAATGTTTTTTGTGTAGTTAATTTGCAAAAAATGAAACAGCCTAACACACCCCTATCGAGGCCTCTGCTCAATTATTTTCAAATAGAGTTTTGCGTCTAAAATTTGAAAATTTGTTCGAAATGTACAATAAAGTGCAGAGGTCTAGATTAATGGAAAGATATTTAAAAATAACGACTATATAGCACAGATGCGTATACTAAAATAAAAATAAGCGCATACGCAGCAATACCTAGTATAAGCAGGGACAAGCCTTTAGAATACCATGTAGATTTTCCATAAAGCATGAGAAAATCCTTCATTTCTCCAAAAATTAAGAAACAAATCCCAAAAATTACGGCAAAAACAAAAGGAATTGCAATTCTGAAAATCCATTGATAGTCAGACGTTGAAAACTGAGCAGTGGAAAGAAGTTTTTCCAAACCAATTTCACCCGACTCTATTACCGAGGTGATTATTTCCCCATGTTTATTTTTGTATGGTTCCAGCGTATTACCATTTTGTTGAACAATAGCACTCATGGTGATTTCATGCGGAGCAAGAGAAAAGGCTATTTGCATATCACCAATTCGAGGATTTTGTGGATCTAGCCCCAAATAAACCGCACCATTTTGTAGTAGATGCACTAAGGACGGATCTTCTCCATTACGAACAAGTTCATTATAGGCAAGTAAGCTTTCAGAAAACTCTTGACGACTTTGTGCTTTTTCAATGAGTTTTCTTTGAATATTTTCCTTTTGCTGCGAAGACAGTTGTAGGGTATACCCATTAAAAGGCATGGAAAAAGTGCTGAGAATTTCATCTGAAACAGTATAAGCTCCCAAGTAGGAATCTTTTGTATATATCTCAAATTTATTATAATCGGCAATTAAAGTATTATCCTTTCCCTTTACATCAGAAAGATACGATTCCCATTCTTTTTTGTACCTGTTCAAAAAAGTTTTGTCAGTACCGGTTGCTAGGTGCCACTGATAATAATCTACAGTGCACTTTAAAGCTAAACTTTTAGCCGCTATGCCAAATTCAGCATTGGTAAGAAGATTTTGCGTTTCAACCTTTCCTTGTACATAGACAATTTTCCCATTAAATTTTTTATGTATGCTTTGTGTATCGGGTAAAATAAGCACATTTTTGTTCAACTCTTTTATTGCCGCACTTTCTGTTATTGTTGTATGCTCAGAAAGGGCCACACAAACTACGACAAAGAGAGCTACAGCTGCAAACAATACAATTGCTACCATTTTCATGACTTTCAGCACAAAAAACAAAATAATATACTTTATTTTACTAAAATTAGGCATATCTTCTCCGTATAATATCAAGGCTTTATTGCATTTACTTTTCCTCATAAACAAAATAGAATACAAAGGCAAGCGCATTTTAAAGAGGTTTTCTTGGCGCAAGGGCAATGAGTCGGTAAAAATAGTACAACTAAAAATGTACTAAAGCGCAGCTCAAAATACGCTACCGCATAATTGAGACCTCTGCGCAATTCATTGCGTAGGGTCTCATGGAGCGTTGACCACAGGCATAATTATGAGCTGGCTTCCAATAAAGAAATAAGGAGAAACGCTATGGCTTTTCTAAAATCTCTTGTATTAAAGATATTAGGTATAGCAATTACTATATATGCTGCGTACTACGCTTGGGAAAATTATGAGTTTGTAAGTGGCATGATACTGGCCACAGTACTGTTTGCGGTGGGCGGCGTTACCTATTCGTTTTCCTCAACAAGTACTTATAATAAAATAGCAACATCCGTGAAAGCAGTAGCAAACCCCAATAAAGTGAGCATTGAAGAACTTTATGAAGTTTTCAAGGATATGGATTCCACCATGGGTAAACCCTGGATTGGAAAAGTTAAAACTGTTCCGGGTAAGTGTTTGATTTTTGGGCCAAATGCCAATGATGATTTTCTTTATGTGCGTAAATTGTTTGGTTCTTTTTACATTACCGTAAGCCAGCATGCCTACTTTTTTGACACACCTGAAAATAAAGAACAGATCAAAAGACACAAAAAGAAACGTCATGCGCCAGAGGATTTATCTACCAAAGAAGATATACTTTGTTATTCACTATTGGATCAAACCTTACCAGAAGATTTAGCCGATATCTTCAAAGCATATTTGCAAAAAAATGAAATTCTTCCTTTTCCTACTGCCAAAAATAAAGGAAAATTGTATCAATTTGATCAAAAATTTAAAGTTACAGGGCAGAAATTCTGTCTTCTTGATATGAAAAGAAAACCTTTATATGTCTTAGAAAGCTCTTTTCCTCTCATCCATTTTTCTGTGCAAGAATATAATACAGGAAAAGAGG
Source organism: uncultured Desulfovibrionaceae bacterium (assembly GCA_964368805.1). GTDB lineage: Bacteria > Desulfobacterota > Desulfovibrionia > Desulfovibrionales > Desulfovibrionaceae > CAYJAD01. The sequence continues at coordinate 1,041 of CAYJDE010000068.1, read as the reverse complement.
TTCTTTCTATGCAGAAAAAAATTTTTGCATTCATGTCCACCTATACGTTTACCGTTAATGGCGAAGAATATGGTATTTTTAAACAAAAACTTAACTTTATACGTGATACTTTTGAAATGGACACAAAGGATGGTAAGCTGAGCATGTATCATATAAATGATAAGGTGGGAACAAATTACATGGTAAAAATGGATAATAAAGTTATTGGCTCCATTGCAGATCGCTTTAATATCACATTGCGTAATGCTGTCTTTGATAATTTTGTCATACATGTACGGGAAGATAAATATACAGCACTCTTAGCTGGGCTTACTGTTATGGCTGTGCGTGAAAAAGCTCGTGACAAAGCAGGTTCCCCTCTATAACGCAACTAATACAGCCCACAGGAAGTAGGTAAGTCCCGCAGGGAAGCAAGCCAAAGGCACACGCTAAAAACGACATTTCATCAGATTTTTTTTAAATCGGCTTTTTCAATAGGCTGTTAGCTGTCTTTACGAATCTTCTATAAATTGAGAGTAAAGCCTTTGATTTTTTTGTGCCTTTACCGAAAAGTACATTTTACTTGTCCTCATACCCGCTTCTTGTTAATATAAAGGTATATTACAAAAAGGAGTTCTGTGTACATGATGACATCTCAACATTCTAGAAAAAAATATGGTCTAGGCAAAGCTCTTCTTTATTGCTGTATTATTAGTGTACTTCTTGTTGCTTGTGGGCCAAAAGTAGAAACAAAGCCGCAACCTGTAAGTAAAAGTGGCTATTTAGATCAATGGGCAAAACAAAACTCCGGCCCCAAATTTGCCAATGAAGACCTTACTGCCCCATGGAATGATAAAACTTTACAAGATGACCCCACAAAGCCGTGGAATAACCCTACCTATGCCAAAGACCCCGAAGCCCCTTGGAATCAAGCCCACACTACTGACGTGACTATACAATATTATAAAGCACGCCATAATATTTCTTTCTAAAAAGCATGTATTAACAACGTGCTGAAAATTTTTGATGGAATATTGTTTTCGTCGCTTTCTTAACAGCATG
>CAYJDE010000067.1:0-11774 GCA_964368805.1 uncultured Desulfovibrionaceae bacterium | reverse complement strand
CGCAATGAATTGCGCAGAGATCTCATAAATGTACCTGTGCAGGACAAAAGACGCAAAAAACAATCGCTGAACAGCGCAAATGAATTGCGCAGAGAGTTCGATTTAAAGCCATAACAATACTACTAAAATAAAAAAGCCAGAAATAAGGCATAAGATGCACTTTTCTGGCTTTATTGCGTTGATAGTACCGTATATGATTTATTGTATTGTTTTATTTATCTTCTTTCTTCCATTGACTGTAAGGCTGTTTGGCTAAGGCTGCATTACGATAACGTGCGTCAAAGGTTACTTCTTCGCCAAGCCATGCGGGTTTTTCAAAGTCTTCTTCATCTGTTGTCAGTTCAATTTCTGCCACAATAAGACCGTCATTTTCTCCACAAAATTCATCAATTTCCCATACATGGGGTGGCGAAGGGACTTTATGGCGAATTTTATAGATAAGTGGTTGATGCGCTAAATTATCTAATAATTCTTGTGCATCATTGATGGGGATGGGATATTCAAACTCTGGCCTGCCAATGCCATTTTTAGGACCTTTAATGGTTAAAAAGGCAAAATTATCTTCGGTACGCACACGCACAAAGCAGGTATCTGCAGAGTAAATATAGCCCTGACAAAATTTATGAGAAACAGCATTCTCACGCCAAGCATCGCCTATGACTAAGAATTTTCTTTCGATTTCGTTATGCATAACATCCCCCATTCATTACCAAACGTCATGTAACACGAGAGAGAGTGCGTTGCGCATGCATATATCAGCTATATACAATTATGTTAACGCAACTGCTATATATGGCATGGGCTTTAGTGGTTGTTGAAAAAGTGCAATCTACGTTGTCAGACTTGTTTTTTGCTTCAGTCGAGTACCAGAGTCCGACCCGAAGGGCTTGTAGCCGTTGCATGAAGAACGAATTTTACTGATATCGTGCGCCTAGGCGTCACTCCTTTCGCAAAAAAACTTCTTCTTCCTCGTATCTTATGCTTTTTGAACAACCTGCAGAAAAATGATATTCTAACAGAACCTTTTTGTAAAACTGACTGTTTTCAACAGCCTGTTAGTAGACATAATTCCATACTTTTTCCCATGGTCCGTCATGCCTTATATCTTTAATACTAACACAAGCACGTGGTTTTTGCAAGGCTTGGCAAAAGGTTATATTCGTTTGTGGTGGGATAATAGAATCATTATGGCTGGTCAAATGCCGTTGAGGAATGTGACGCAATTGCGCTGCCACATCAATGGGGTCCAAGGAGCCTGTAAGTGGACTTATTTTATGCCAATCTACCCACGTTTTTACGTCTAAATTTCCAGCAATGCTACCAAGGAAAACCACATCATTATCTGCTATACGTTGGTTTGCTACCAAGGCTGCCACAGCTCCACCTCCGGAAAAACCCACTAATACAACTTTTTTTGCTCCCACTTGAGTTTTGACGCTGTTTATAGCTTCATGAGTGGCTGTAATAACTTCTGGGGCAAAACGATGCGATGTCCAATATTTCATATGGCAAGGGGGGCTATTGTGCACAAATTGACAAGGCCGTGCTAAATAAAGCACGGGACCAGTGCTGGGGTCATTTTGGGCAATATTTAGAGTGGTGGTTTGGGTGGGAGTAGGGTCTGAAGAAGGCTCATACCGTGAAAGCCAAGCTTGTCCATCGCCTTCAATATAAACATGTAAGGTATTATGCGTGGCGTGAGCTTGTGCCGGTCGCAATAGCGCATACAATGTAAAAGTACTTGTGGGAATATGTTGCTGTATAAAGCCACGCATGTGTATGGCTTCATCAATTTTTTTATGCACAAAGGCTGCCCCATGATTTGACGGGGCACAAGCTGCTATCATGGTTATAAGATAAAATAAAGTGATACGCTTAATCCAAGCTGACATGCGCAGTAAAGTCAATACGCTTTGCCACCTAGCCATGGACCATGCAATTATTTTTTTTTGTGTAGAAAAAAGAAAGAAAGTATATACCATTCTTGCTATTCTCCGCATGAAAGTGGGGGCGATTGTCGTGAAATTTTTATGCGCGCTTCCATATAGAGGGCAAGGGCGGCAATGGCTTCATCACAAATGGAAAATATGGGGATACCAAGATGCATAAGAGCTTGCTTATATTCATGAAACAAAGCACCACCATCCACAATACCAATAAGGGGCTTAGGTAATTTACCGTCATGGCGTTCTAACAATTGTTGTACAAGATTAAGCATACCTTGAGGGCTGTGCATAGTTAGAGAAATCTCTTGTTGGGGTAGAGTGTGGGTAAAGGGAGAGAGCGGTGCAAAGCTCATGACTACAGCATCAATGCCTTTGTCTTGCAACAAAATTTCGGCCACATCCATATGCACTTTATCATTGGAAGCAGGGTTTATATCTAAGGGATTTTGTACACTTACCAAAGAATCAAGGCCATACTCTTTAAAGAGATTTTGGAGCTGTTGCTGTGTTTTGGGGGTAAAGTCGCATAGACTCATGCTATAGGCGTCGGATTGAATGGAATCAGCCATACCTACTGCTTCAAAGCCTGCACCGCTAAAAGCAGCAAGCCGTCTACCGCCAATATGCATATGATGCAAATGTTCGGCCAACATGAAGACATTTTGGAACTCTGTAAAGGTACGGGTGACAATGGCTCCGGCCTCGCTAACACAGCTTTCACAGACCATGTAATCTCCTGCCAGCGAAGCAGTATGTCCGCTAGTGGCATGTTTACCTTCTGGGGTGCGTCCTGCTTTGTAAAAAACCACCACCTTACCTGCTGCAACGGCTTTGCGCACCGCTTGCACAAAGGCAAGGCCATCTTCATCTAAAAAACCTTCGGCATAGACAGCAATAACATTGATATGTTCATGGGTGCTAAAATAATGGAGCATATCCCCAAGGCTTAAATCTGACTGATTCCCCATGGAAATCATATATGCTGGAGCCAGTTGCGGCATTTGGCTGATACGATGCACCATAAAAGCCCCACTTTGGCTGATAAGCGCCGATTTATGATAGCTGTGTGGTGGACATTGTCCCGGCAAGGCTTGTTCCATGCGCTGGATCAGCGGAAACTTTTCACGAGGAATAAACCACGTATCATAATTTCCGGGATGTGAAACCACGCCCATGCAGTTGGCCCCTAAAAATATGGGCCCCCCGTCTTTTTGGCTATGTCCACGCTGCATATCTTCTTTTACTTGCTCTGCACGGGCTAAACTATGCTCTGTTTCACCCATATTACCCGCAATAAGCATGACAGATTTAGCTAAATTATTTTTTATAATGGTATGAATAAGCGGCGGCAGACTTTCTGCGCCCACAGCCATTACCAACAAGTCCACAGGCTTATCCACCGCTTCTAAAGTAGGCAAGCAGGCAATGTCGGCAATATGCGTTTCTTTTTCATGGAAAAGGACAATATTTTCTTTAGGAAAACCTGAACCAATAATATTATCTAAAATCATGCGCCCAAAATTTTTTCTGGTGGAGGAAACCCCCATAATGCCTATATGTTCAGGATGGAGTAGGTTATGAATTTTATGTATAGGTCTTTTAGGTAGGGCAGCCTTAGGCAGCGAAAAGCGACAAAGTCCATCCAAGGGCACCATGCGAAAATCAGAAAAGGCAAAGGGGTTAATTTCTAGCTCTTCAATAATAAAGGGGGCGTGGGGATTTTGTGTAGAAAAGAATTTACCCATTTCGATGAAAGAAGCAAAGCATTCGATGAGCTGTTCATCGCTTACAATACGCCCGCTGCCTCGACTAAGTCCGGCGAGTTTTTGGTAGGAAATGGTTTTACGAAAAAGTTGAAAGAAGCTTTCGCCGTCTACCATTTCTACTGAAGCTGCCACAATGGCTTGCCCTTTACAAAAACGTTTAGCATATAATTCCGTATCGGTACCACCAAGGCCGGCACTGATGATGGTGCCAAATTCACGGCTATGTCGCAAGCCAGCGATCAGTTCATTGCCAAATGCGTGGGAGTCTGGCGGCATATATTGTGTAAGCATGATGCCACGCACATCGTTTTGAACGGCATACAGTAAATCTTCGCCTTTAAGGCCTCTATAGTTTTCCGAGGCATATTCCGGCATTCTTTCTATAAAATGCGCAAAGGTTTCCGGTACTTCATAAAACATACGGCGTACAGCAGAGCGCACTTTTTCCGGCACCAAGGGCACAATGCGCACACCTTTGGCTTCGGTTTTATGTACAATGGTGGGTGAAACAATTTTTAAAACAATTTTGTCACCGCTAAATAGTGCTAAGTCTTCGTCGCTGGGACGTGAATTACGAGGAATGAGTAAGCTTTTGGGCGGTGTTTCTGCTCCGGAAAGGGCAAGGAGTTCATACACTTCATATTCAAAGAGGTATTCTCTGTTCTGTTCTTGAGCACGGGAAAAAATATGAGAGATGGCGGAAAAATCGATGGAAAATTGCATAATACTTCCTTTACAAAAAGGGTTATTGTATGATGAAATGCTCTATGATTAAAACCTTATTGCACATCATGGCACATCATGGCATGATGTCTGTATACTAAAGGAAACGCTGATGAATTCTTTTTTTCATTAAATCAGTCTTTTCTAGATAGTGTCGTCAAATTGTAATTTTTTTAGACAATGCTACTTTAATAGATTTTTCGTTCTCTAACAAGGAAGACGAATTTTGCCAAGGGTACTTAGTATAAAGAGATACATGCAGTTTTACTAAAATGCGCCTGATGCGGAGAAAGCCGAAAAAGTGCATTTAACAATACCATCTAAAAGAATGTGTAAGGAAATATAATTATAGAGGATTTTACGGTAAATGGCAAATGGCCTTTTACAGGCTAGTAAAAAGCTTATGCAATCTCATGCAGGGCAAGTCGAAAAGACATATTTGACGGTACTATTTAAGGGGAAATATCATGAAAGTATGCATTATTACGGGAGGTTCTCAAGGTTTAGGGCTTGATATGAGTTTACGCTTTGCGGCAAGTGGGTTTCGTGTAGTGGTGCTTGATATTATACAGGCTACGCAAGAGCATGTGCATTATATTCCTACAGATTTATCAAAACCACAAGATATAACACTAGCTTTTTCTGTTATTGCTGAAAATTATGGCAAAGCCCATGTGCTTATCAACAATGGGGCCGTGGCAGCTTTTGAAAAAGATATTACGCAGACCAGCCTTGCAGAAGTAGATACTTTGCTACAGACAAATTTACGAGGGGCCTATTTATGTGCACAAGCTTTTATTCCTCTAAACAGCGGAGAGGAGTATGGGCGTATTATTAACATAGCCTCCACCCGCTGGCATCAAAATATGGCGCATTGGGAACTCTATGGTATGAGTAAAGGCGGCCTTGTCTCTTTAACGAACACTCTTTGTGTTTCTTTGGCAGGCACGCCTATCACAGTAAATGCCATCAGTCCCGGGCATATCCATACAGGGCCATGGAATGCATTAGAAGCCCGTGACCACGAAATTCATCCTTCCAATAGGGTGGGTAAGCCCCGTGATGTTTCCAATGTGTGTCTTTTCTTAGCACATCCGGACAATGACTTTATCAATGGTGCTAATATTGTGGTAGATGGGGGGATGACCAAAAAAATGATTTATTAACAGTCCGCATAAAATATATAGGATAGTTATGGCACATTTGCGAAAAAATAAAGAAAATGGTTTTTGGAATACTTTGTTTCGTTCTTTCATGCTAGGCTCTAAGCATGCGTTTAGTTTTAGCTCTTGGAGGTCTTTACCGCAAAAATTTGTGCAAGCTTCCACACCTAAGAATTTTTTGTACAGCATTAAAGTAGCCATAGCCTGTATTCTTTCGTATAGCACGGCAGAGTTGTTACAGCTTGAGTATAGCCTTTGGGCGCCTCTAGCCACACTTATGGTTATGCAAGTGCACATGTCCACGTCCTTAGAACTGTCTTTATTGCGCCTTTTTGGCACTTTAGTGGGGGTGGTTTTAGGGCTTTCTTTGGCTTCCATAGTGCCCCCAGATTTGCAGGGGAGGGTGATAGCCCTAGCCATTGCTGTGCCCATTTGCGCCTTTTTAGAACTGTGGGAAGAACGCTTTCGCACAGCAGGAGTCACGGCGGTTTTCGTGCTTTTGCTGGGACATGCAGAAGAGGAAAATGTTTGGCTTTTTGGGCTTAATCGGGTGTTGGAATTAGGTATTGGCAGCGTTATGGCTTTGCTTGTTTCCATGTTGCTATGGCCAGCATCGGCAGCGGCAGAAGTGCAAAAGTCTGCCCAGCAGCAATTTATAGATGTATCTGATATTATTGCAAATATGACTCATGATTTTTTGCACCAAGAGCATAAGGTTTCACAAAGGCGCATGTTTCGATTGCTTAATAAAATCAGTAATAATACACAAAAATTTTATCGTGTGCGTAATTATGAGTTGGCGCATATTTATCGCGAATATCCCCTGTTGCCGCACAGCGTACGTTTGCTTGATGAATTACGTATGTATATTTCTACTATGATGGATTCCTTGGAAATGGAGGATGAAGCGTGTGTTCCTTCTGAAGTGGCTAAAATTATAGAAGAAGTTTCTACAGCTTTAACGACGACCTTGCTTTGGCTGGCAAATCCACAAGGCACAGAACCAAAACCATTACGCCCCTTGGTGGAAGATAGAGCCATACGTTTTGCCACCGTGCGAGATGAAGGCATGTTTCGTACGTATAAAGCAGATAAGGTAGTGGCTTTATTTTCTTTTTATAACGGCTTAAGCCATGCGGCTCAAGGGGTTGCTCTACTTCAAGATCGTGTGCAATTGGCACAGGAAAAGAAGTAAGCCCCGCAGGGGAGCAAGTCAAAGGTAAGCATGGATTTACTCCATGCTTACCTTTGACTTGCTCCCCTGCGGGGCTTGCCACATCCTGTGGCATAGTGTTCTTTTTAAACAGACTTTTTCAGCAAGGTGTTATATCCAAGACTTGCTGGAAAGCTGAGCTAAACCTTGAATAAGTGCCTGTGTACCTTGCTTACCGTAGCCTTGGTTTTTTAAAATCCTATAGGTTTGTTCTGCTAGTGCAAGTCCGGGGAGTGCAATATTCATGCGGCGGCATTCCTCAAGGCACAAAGCCAAATCTTTGCAAAAGTGCTCTATAAAAAAGCCGGGGCTTAAATCTTTGTCCACAAGACGCTTGCCAAGGGTTGTCATAGCTATACTTCCGCCTGCACCAAGTGCTGCGGCTTGACGCCATTGTTCGAGGTCAAGGCCGCATTCTCGGGCAAAAAGTAACGATTCGCACACAGAAATGGTGGCTCCAGCCACGGCAATTTGATTGGCCAGCTTTGCTTTTTGCCCCATGCCTGCAGGGCCACAATGAATGATAGTTTTCCCCATTTTTTCAAGACAGGGCATCAGCGTTTGCAATGTTTGTTGCTCTGTACCTACAAAGATGGAAAGCGTAGCATTTTTTGCGCCCACATCTCCGCCAGTAACAGGTGCGTCAACAGCAAAACAACCTTTATCTTTTGCAGCTATGGCAATACGTTGGGCCAGATCGGGGCATGATGTGGTCATATCGCACACAATGCCGCCGGCCTTTAAGCCTTGCAAAATACCTTGTTCACCAAGGGTAACTTCTTCCACATCTTGTGGATAGCCCACTATGCTAAAAACGATATCAGATTGTTCTGCCACTTCCTTGGGGCTACTGGCCCATTGCGCACCAAGTGCCAGTAAACTTGCAGCTTTTTCTTTGGTACGACTGTATATTGTTACTTCATGACCTGCATTGCGCAAATGTGTTGCCATGGAAAGTCCCATAATTCCTGTACCTATCCAGCCTACTTTTTTCATAATATCCTCTTGTTGGCTTACTGTTTTTTTAAAATATCTCTTTCTAATTGTTCTAAACTCACCGCTTTAAAATCGCTATTACGTTGAGAAATTAGATGCATGTGAAAAAGAATGAGATTGTGATACAAACTTTTACTAAAGGAATCGTATTCACTGGCGCTTTGTAATTCTGTTTTTATGGTTTCTAAGGTATTGTCCACCAATTTTGTATCTAAGCCGCGAATGTCTGCCAGTTTCGTTTTGTAAAACTGTAAAGAGAGCTTAACAGCATTTTGGAAATTATCAATGGCACCTTTGGCCCTTTTGATGGATTTATCTAAGTCAACAAATTTACTTTCATTGGCAGGGTCATCACGCAATCTTTCCAAATCACGCAAGGTGCTTCCCATCATAATACTACGTAAATGCAAATTTTTTATGGCTTCCATAAGAAAGCTCATATTGCGTAATTCTGAAGCGGCGGTAAGTCTTTGTTGTCGTTCAATGGCAATAAAGTTTTCCTTTAGAATATTACTCATGTGCTGATAATTTTCTCTTTCAGCATCGGTGGTGGCATTGGAAATAAGACGATTAATTTCCTCAAGAGGGTCTTTATCTTTATTAAGTATGGCACGGGTGGTAGTACCGGCCTTTCCCCATTCTGCTTGTAAAACTTGTTGCCTGTCGCCACCTGGGGTATTGATACCGGAAATAGCCAAACGAAAGCCCATATCGCTGGAGGCTACAGCTCCATCCATTTGAAAAAAGGCCACTTCTTCACGTCTTCCCGGAAGTATTTCTTCAAGTCCAGAAAGGTAGCTTCCGCCTTTACGCACAAAACCTCCGGCAGAGCCGTGTAAACGGCCCCCGAGGGAGAACCGAAAGACATCCATAACCATTTCTGCCACATTACCCGCTGTATCGTAAAGCCCCAGCGCATTGGCTTTACGCGAGCCGATGCGAGCGGTGCTTTCTTCTATGCGTGTGGCATTTTCAGGACGAAATACTGCATAGTCTGTATAAAATTCTCCGGAATTTAGAGGAAAAAACTCTTCTAAAAATTGCTGACTGGTTATGGCATGCCCCCCTCTGGCGGCGTATTCCCACTCAAGTTCTGTGGGCAAGCGTATATACCCTATATTGCGACTATCTCCTTGATACTGTGGTAAATATTCTGGCGCATTTTGCAAAAGCCAGAGGGTGTATTTCTTCGTAAATTCAGTAGCATCATACCAAGTAATCTGCTTTTGCGGACGAACATTTTCAGACGTAGGAGCAGGGCATTGCCCCGTCATAATAGCGTCGTATTGTAAGGAGCTTACTTCATATTTTCCAATAAGGTAGTAATAAAAATCACCTTCAGGGGCTTTTTCACGCCACAGCTGTGGTAAATCTTGTTTGGAAAAAGGGGCTGCCAAGCTGGCTGTATAGCGACTGTCATAGTAGGCACGGTCTGCGTTTTTAGCATTATCATGCCCAAAACGTGTACTTAAATCCCATAAAAAGCCTTGCGCAGGTACGCCAACCACTTTAAATACCATGGCAAGGTCACAAGGCATGGGTAATACAATATCCGAAGGGTCGGGCTTGGGGTTATACCCTTCAATGGGCGTAGCACTGCCTTTGGCTGCCAAAGCTGCATGAGCAGGTGCACATGACAAACAAAGTATACATCCTAATACAAGAGAGTAGAGGGTAGATTTAAATATCACGAATCACCTCAGAAGGTATGATTTTTGCGGCTTTTGTAGCAGGAACAAAGGTCGCACAAAGGGAAAGGCATACCACAATGCCAAAACCTAAAATAAAATGTTCCGGCGGAAGGGAGCAAATTTGTTCGTTGGTATTATGCATGCTGGCACTAAAGAGATAATCAATAAGATAGGCTGCAATGGCATACAATGCGCCTGCGGTCAATGAGCCTAAGCTAGCCGTCAAAAATGATTGAAACAGCGGAAAGGCCATAATATCTGTGCCTGTATAGCCAATAAGGCGTAAGATACCAAGATACCGTTCCTTGCGACGTACTGCAGCCAAGGCATGGCTGGCGGTGGAAGCTAAAAAGCCCAAGGCCGCAGTAAAACCAATAAGTCCGAATATGAGATTTAAAGACGTATTTAATGCTTGAACAGCGGCAATTTCTTCGGCTTTAGTATATACGTCGATGGCTTTCGTGGCAAAAAATTCTCGCAATGCGGTCACTCCGGAAAGGTTTTTGGCATAGAGTCGAAAAGAAGCATAGACGCGTTCAGTATTGGGACTGTCATCCCCTGTCCAACCGGCACTTTCTTGTAAACGTTCGTCCTTTTTGGGTTTGCGTCCATCACGAAAATCTTCGGTGGCTTCCAATAAATCTAAAGAGATAAAAGCAACCTCTTGTTGCTGCACTTCAAGGGGAAGTATGGCTTGCACCCAAAGTAGGGTAGAGGCTCGTTCCACCTTGCCTTTATGGGTGCGCTCCACATATCCTTGAAGTATCACATGAGGTTTTGCCGCAATTCTTTGGGCTGCCTCAGCAGAAAGCGTCACGGCAAAGGTGTTTTTGGGTTGTTTTTCTTGTGATTTAGCACTTGTATTAAGGTAAGGAGCAAGAAGGGTATCCCCTTGGCCAGTGGGCTCCAACGATACGGTAATGCGTTTAAAACTGCTGGTTTCCCCCTGTAAAGAAATGTCCATAGTGGCAGAAATGGCGCGTGTTTTTGGCAAAATAAAGCCCACATGAGGATTTTTTTGCATGTCATTAATCCACGTCTTGGTATAATAGCCACTTGATACAGGAATAACTTCTAAATTATGCGGATTATTTTGTAATCTGTCCGTCATTGTGCTGATAATGCCAAATTTTACCCCATAAAGCACAAGTAATGGAGTTAATACTGCCGCAAGAGAAAGCACAGCGCAGGCAGAAAGGAGCGTTTCGTGATAATAGTCTTTGGCGGCGAGTAAACAAGATTTAATAAACATTATTTGCTCCCTGCTATGGTGGATTCTGAAGACTGGTGCTTGTTTTGATGTGAACCATATCTACCATAAGTGCCTACAGGTCCAATATTAGACTGGTTCTGCGAAATTGGCATATGCATATGTGAAAATATGTGCCCATCTTTACGAGAAATAGTGGTTTCCACAAGGCGAAAGCCTGCCGCTTTTGCCATGGAAGGGGAATGGCTGACCATGACCACACTGATATTTTTTTCTTGAGCTTGCTGTGTAAAGAGCTCTAATACAAGTTGGGCATTATAAGGATCAAGGGATGCCACAGGTTCATCAGCAAGGATGAGTTGTGGTTTATGAATAAGTGCACGTGCAATGGCAAAGCGTTGACGCTCTCCCACCGACATTTGCGCTGGTTTTTTATGTAAAAGATGCGTAATGTCAAGATTTTCAGCCATGACCTTCATATCATCTTGCAACGAATCTTGTTCGCCTTTTGAAGTACAGGAAAGCATAATATTGTCATAGCCGCTTAAAAAGGGGAGAAGTCCCCCTGTTTGTAGAATATAACCAATATACTTTTGTCGTAATTTTGAAAGCTCATTCAATTTTCCTTTCTGCCATAAGGCAAGAATGTCAAAAGGGCTTTCTTCAGGGCAAAATGTAAATGTACTTTCTTCTGTCGTTTGGGGGGTAAGGGCTGTGGAAATAATATCAAGAGCCGTGCTTTTACCGCAGCCACTTGGGCCAACTAAAGCAACTAATTCACCATGCTTCACATGGAAGTTCTCCATGTGTAAGGAAAAAGTTTCGTTTACTCCATGATTTTTATGGAGGTTTGCTATCTGTATAATGTAGGGGGGGGAAGACATACTGTTTTTATCCTATAAAGAGGGTGTAAAATAAGAGGTAAGCTAGCGAAAGGGGGGGAAGCTGTCAATAGATAACACTTTTGTATTACAAATACACATAATCTCAAAGGTATCGCAAAGTTTTGGTATCAATATTTCTATAGCCATATAATATTCAGCAGATATGCTTGAATGCTACTTTT
>CAYJDE010000066.1:0-11894 GCA_964368805.1 uncultured Desulfovibrionaceae bacterium | reverse complement strand
CAGAAGCTTGCATTTTCACTATTTTTTAACCCTTTTTCCTTACACCACTTATGAACATTGAAACTGCATCCAAAGAAATTCACCGGCTTGTTCAGCTTTTAGAGGAACATAATTACAACTACCATACCCTTGATGCTCCAACCATTTCCGATGAAGCATATGACGTACTATTTCAACAACTTGCCCAACTAGAACAGCACTACCCTCAATTGCGTTTGCCTCACTCCCCTACCCAGCGTACAGGGGGCACGGTGTTGCCGTGGTTAGAAAAGCAAGCACACAGCCAGCGCATGTATGGACTTGATAATGTTTTTTCTGAAAATCAATGGAAAGATTGGCTGCAACGCATGCATAAAGCGTTACCGGAAGCACAGCCGCATTTGCTGGACACTTTTTGGGTAGACCCAAAATTAGACGGTCTAGCCATGGAACTGATCTACATGGACGGAGTTTTGCAAACGGCCTTAACCCGAGGTGACGGCGAAGTGGGGGAAGTGGTTACCGAAGCAGTACGCACCATTAAAAACATTCCTTTGCGTCTTAAGTCACAGGATGCATACCCCATTCCGCAACGCATAGAAGTACGTGGTGAAGTGGTCATGTATAAAGAGGATTTTCTCGCCCTCAATGCCAAACAAGAGCAAGCCGGCTTAAAACTTTTTGCCAACCCTCGGAATGCTGCGGCCGGCTCCATACGGCAACTGGACACAAGCGTCATAGCGACCCGCCCTCTACGCTTTTTTGCCTATAGTAAAGGAGAGTTACATTATCCTGCATGGACGCAAGAAACAGCAGAACAAGAACAGCTAAACCTCCCGCAGAACCAAGAACCTTCAAAACAAAAAAAATTGCCATTGCCTACCCTTCAAAGCCATGAAGCGCTTATACAGCATTTACAAGCTTGGGGTTTTTCTGTGCCGCCACAAGGAACATTGTGCACAAGTGCTGAAATTATATCCCAAGTACAGCAAATAGAGGCTCAACGCCAACAGTATGCCATGGAAATTGATGGGGCCGTCATTAAACAAAATAATTTGGAAGCTCAAGAAGCCCTAGGATTTACGGCCAGGGCGCCACGTTTTGCTGTGGCCTTTAAATTTGCTGCCAGCCAAGTACAAACCACCTTGTTGGATATTGAAATTCAGGTGGGGCGTACCGGCGTGCTTACCCCTGTGGGTATTTTACAGCCAGCCAATGTGGGCGGGGTTATGGTTAGCCGTGCCACTTTACACAATGAGGATGAAATTCAAGCAAAAGATGTGCGCATTGGCGATACAGTACTTATTCAACGGGCCGGAGATGTGATTCCTGAAATTGTTGGCCCTGTGTTGCACTTACGCCCAGAGCAAACAAAAAGCTATGTATTTCCCCATGAATGCCCTGTTTGTCAAGAGCCTGCCACTCGAGAACAAGGACAGGCAGCTTGGCGTTGTCAAAATATTTCTTGCCCCGCAGTAGTTTTACAAAGCATCAAACACTTTGTCAGTAAAGGCGGCCTTGATATTCAAGGCATAGGGCAAAAATGGATTGAGAAACTCGTGCTTGAAGGTATTGTCAAAACCCCTGCCGACCTTTTTACCCTCAAAGTAGAAGATCTTTTACAGTTTGAACGCATGGGAGAAGTGCTTGCCCAAAAATTTGTAGACGCCTTCTACCAAGCCAAGGAAAAAGTCACTCTTCCCCGATTTATCAATGCTCTCGGCATACGTCACGTAGGAGAACAAACAGCAAAAGTATTGGCAAAGCACTATGCCACCATGGAAGAATTAGGCAAAGCCAGCACAGAAAGCCTTATGGTATTGCCGGATATAGGCCCTGAAGTTGCGGCATCTATTCGAAATTATTTCCAAAGTGAAAGCAATAGAAATCTTTTGCAAAATTTTGTAGACTTAGGCATACGTCCCGTGAGAGCGTCAGCAGCTACAACGCAAGAGGCATCTCGTGCGCGTACTGCGTTTTTTGGCAAAAAAATTCTTTTTACCGGCACCCTAAACATGCCTAGGCATGAGGCAGCGAAGCTGGCTGAAGAAGCCGGCGGCGAAATAGCCAATGCCATTAGTAAAAAACTTGACTACTTAGTGGCCGGAGAAAAGGCCGGTTCTAAACTGGAAAAGGCGCATAAACTTGGCATTACTGTGTTAAATGAAGAAGAATTTTTGCATAAATGTCAAAAAACAACCCCCCTTCAAGAAACACAAGAAATGTCTGTGCAGGAAGCACAGCAAGATGCACATACACAACTTTTACAGCAGACAGAACAGGTAAAGCAAAGCGAGCAAACTGCACAGCATAACCACATTGAGCAAGCAGAACAGCACGAGCAGACAAAGACAAAGCAAACTGAACAAGCAAAACAGAGTATAACACGCAACGAGCAAGGCTCTTTATTATAAGAAACGATGACTTAATAGATTTTTCGTTCTTTAACAAGGAAGACGAACCTTACTAAGAATACATCGTATTAAAGACGTATACAATCGTAGTAAGATGCCCTGACGCAATTGGAAGGCGAAAAGACATATACTCAACGTTTCATTAAAAAAACAAAAAGGATGACTTATGACCACACCTATCATTATTACAGGCGCCTGCGGACGCATGGGCAAAACCCTCATAGATATAGTGCAAAATGACCCTGAATGCCAGTTGGTAGGCTTGCTTGAGCATAAAGATTATGCCCACAATGCCACCAATATGCCGTGTACTGTTTCTGTTTGTCCTGATGAATTGCTTGCTTTACATCCTACAGCAACTCTTATTGATTTTACAGCACCAGAGGCAAGCCTTGCCTTGGCAGAAGTCACCAGCAAAAAGGGAAATCCTTTGGTTATAGGCACCACAGGCTTAAATGATGATCAAAAAACAGCGTTAAACACCTTTGCAAAGCAAAGCCCCATTTTCTGGGCCCCAAATATGAGTATTGGCGTCAATGTTTTAATGAAAGTTTTACCACAATTAGTAGCCTTTTTAGGTGAAGATTATGACATGGAAATGGTAGAATTACATCATAATCGTAAAAAAGACTCTCCTTCCGGCACAGCGTTAAAACTTGCTGAGTGCTTAGTAGAAGCAAGAAATTGGGCCTTAAAGGATGTGGCTTGCTATCATCGAGAAGGTATTATAGGAGAGCGTCCTAAACAAGAACTGGGTATTCAAACCATTCGTGGCGGCGATGTTGTAGGGGTGCATACCATGTATTTTATGGGGCCTGGCGAGCGAATTGAAGTGACACATCAAGCCCACTCACGGGAAACTTTTGCCCAAGGGGCGGTACGTGCAGCCAAGTGGCTTAGCAAGCAACAAGCCGGAAAGCTCTTTACCATGCAAGATATTTTCTAGATTTTTTCTTGAAAATTATTTCTCTTTTGTATAGGATGAAGAGGAAGCGATATTTTAAGACTGTATGAAGGTGAAATATCTCTTTCTCTTCTCCAAATGTTAGAGAAACGTAAAAGGCTTTAGAGGTAAAAAAATGCCACAAGTAGCAGCTCGAATAAGTAGTGACCAAGAACGTTGGCTTAAAGACTATTTCCGCACCAAAAGTGCCGGTGCAGAGTTCATATTGCCTTGGGCCGTAGACACTTTTTTTCGGGCCATTTCTAGCATAAAAAATACCTTTACCCCTGCTGAACTTAAAA
This sequence comes from uncultured Desulfovibrionaceae bacterium, assembly GCA_964368805.1. GTDB lineage: Bacteria > Desulfobacterota > Desulfovibrionia > Desulfovibrionales > Desulfovibrionaceae > CAYJAD01. Next base: position 8,256 of record CAYJDE010000066.1, on the reverse strand, counting down.
CTATTGTGGAAGCCCACAAAGATTTAAAACTCCTTCCCGACCACACTCGTTTGTCTTATCTGCAATTGCGAGTCATGGATGCTTGTGACGTGGGCAATGCCCATTTAAAACACGGTGCCGCAAAAGCCCCCCTTGAAGCAAAAATCAAGCATCTTGATGATACGCAAGCCACCGCACTTATGGTGTGGGCATCAGCCTTTTGGGTCAGTAAAAATTGTTCCACCGACAGTTTGGACGATTATATTAAGGCCTATTAAGCCCCTCTGCATATCCAGCCTGCTTTATCGTAGTATTTTTTTGCGTTTAAATACTGAAAACGCAAAAATATCTTTTTTTTGCATATACGTAGCATGCTGAAAGTATATTTTAAAACAAAGCGCTTTTTTCACCCTCTTGTCTCTTTTATGTAATAATAGATCAATATTTTAGCGTACTAAAAATCGCATACACTTTTTTATCGCACAGCCTCTTGGTGTGCTCCAAAGTCGTCCAAAATATTATGAACACATCCTCCACGACAAATATGCTTCATGCCCCTGTGGTGCCTCTTTATTTTCGCTACAGCCTCCCTTGGAGTATTTCCTTCCTCTTGCTTTCTTCAGCAGGTGTTGTGGATGGGTATTTTGTGGGACAATATGTAGGGTCGTTGGCCTTGGCTTCCATAAATATTATCTGGCCCATTTACTCTTTACTCAGCGGCGTTGGCATTGCCCTTGCTTCTGGGGGTGGGGTGCGCTGCGCCGCTTACCTTGGGCGAAATAATGATGCTGCTGCCCAAGCAATCTATACAAAAACCATGGCTTTTGGTTTTCTCTCCAGCCTTCTCTTTAGCTTTCCTCTATTTTTTTATGCTGAACAAGTGGCAATATTGTTAGGTGCTGATGCAACACTTCTGCCCTATTGCATCGAGTACCTGACAACCATGAGCTTTTTTCTTCCTCCCCTCATGATGGGTTTGCTTTGGTCATATTTTTTACGTACTGATGAACGCCCTACCCTTGCTTCCGTGGGCATGGCTTGCACAGCCTTTGTTAATGTACTTCTCGATTACATTTTCATTGCACACTTTTCCATGGGGGTGCAAGGCTCCGCCTTGGCCACAGGCATTGCTTATACTTCTTCACTTTTTTTATACATATGGGGCTATGTTTATTCAAAAAAACCTCGCCGTTTGTACTTTACCAAAGCCATAGGTTCTTTACTTGAAATTTTTCAAAGTATGTGGAATGGCATTTCAGAAATGATCAATGAAATGTCTACAGGTTTTGTACTTATTCTTATTAACATCACAATCATGCAACTTATTGGCCCGTATGGAGTAGCGGCATTTACCGTTATCAGTTACGTCAATTGGCTTTGCCTTATGCTTTGCTATGGTTTTAGCGATTCCTTAAGTCCTCTTGTAAGTGCCAATCATGCTTGCCATTTACATAGGCGCACCCGTGCTTTACTTTTTTGTGGTATTTTCACAGCCTTAGGTGTTGGACTTATTTGCTTTTTAACCATGAGCATTTACCCCTTGGAGCTTGTGCAGCTTTTCGTAAAAGACAATACACAAACCATTGATTTTGCAGTAAATTTTATGGATATTAGCCGATTCATGTTCTTATTTTGCGGTGCAAATATTATTATTACTGCCTACTTTACCGGCCTTTTAAAGGCAGGGCCTTCTGCCATAGTAGCCATTTTGCGCACGCTCATTTTGCCTGTTCTTTTTATTTGGCTTTTACCGCAATTTATGCAATACCAAGGAGTAGCTTTAGCTTTACCCTTAGGTGAAGGGCTTACATTAATCGTAGCAGTATACTTATTATACAAGTTGCAACCCATGGACATAAGACACAAAAAGCAAAACAAAGCTAAAGAGCGTGCCTTATAACCATAAAAAAGAGGAAATATATGAAAATACTCTCTCGTACTTGTAGCATAGCCTTATTGTTGACCATGCTTTTTACCACGGTTTTACAAGCACAGCCTTTTCATATTGAAAATACTACAGCCCATGCGGTGAAAGTTGCTGTGGCATATCAGTCAAAAAGTGGTATGGTTTATGAAGGGTGGTATGCAGTAAACCCCAAAGCAAAAGCGACCTTTGACGTACCGACTACCGCAGAACATATGGCTTGGTACGCTGAATCGCCTGAAGGGTTTTATTGGGGCGGTGATGATAGCAATGCTGCAGACATGACAGTTACTATTACTACTGATAACTTCAAGGTGCTTGGCAATGCAAGCCCCAAGGGCACAACACGCAAGGCCCGTTTCAAAAACATTCCCCTTTCCATGGGGGCTTACCACGTGCGTATTACCGACTAGCAAGCTAGCATTGTTGTGAAACTTATTGCGTGCATATTCCTTGCTTAGCAAAGGTACAAAAAAATAAAACAATATCTTTCGAAACCTCTCCACAAGTATTTTTATATGTTTATTGCCTTCAGTTTACATAAGAGAAAGATTTCATTGATGCCCTTGCTTCTACTGAATGGTATGAAAATACCATTCAGTAGAAGCTGCGCATTGCGCACCTAAGCAAGTCTGCCTTGGGGCTATTGCAAAATGCCATTGCTGTCCATAAAGTTGAAATCAGCATGTTTATAATACAGCATAAAAAATATGGCTTTACTCTACATCTAAAAGCATGTCGGAATCATAACAATTAAGTGCAATACCTAAAGGCGTGATAAGTAAGGGATTATACGGTTTAACCACCTGTTTACCCGTCTCTTTAGCCACCACTTCTTCCATACCTGTCAAGCAGCACGTACCGCCCACCACATGTATGACATCTACATCAAAGCCTGCAATATGATTTTTAACAATATGGGCCATTTTTTCGATGACAGGGCGTACAATGGGCAAAAGTTCCCCATGGTGCCGTTCATTTCTTTTAAGTTCTTCTGCTTCTGCTAATGAAATATTGCGATTACCCGAAATAACTAAGGAAACATGAGTGCCACCGGTCGCTTCATCAGCAGTATAAATAACTTTGCCATCCTTAAAAATAGATAAACCTGTGGTGCCACCGCCAATATCTACAATAACACCATTATCTATACCAAGCACGGCATTGGCAGCTGTAGGTTCATCTAGTGTACCTGTTACTTCAAGACCTGCTGCCTCCACCACATAGCGATGGGTCATACAAGTGCGTGCAGTAGTGCCCGGAGGCACGGCAATAGCTGCACTGTGCAGTTTACACGCAAGCTTTTCTTCCACTTCCGCCACAAGGCGACGCACCACATCTACGGCCCCTGCATAATCCACCACAAGACCGTCACGCACCACATGAGCAAACTCCATGGCACAGGCCAAAGGTTTTTTCTGCCCATCAAGCACTATCAGCACCACAAAAGCCGTACCCAAATCAACCCCCACATACAGCTTATCCTTAGGGTCTTTAGGTTTTCGAGGATGTGTAATACATTTTTCTAAATCTTGTAGCAATTTTTCAGATGCTAACATGCTCTTTCCTTTATGAATAAACGTTGCCTTGTGGGACAACAGGCTATTAAAAAATGACAATATACCTAAAAAAACGCTGATTCGTTCTTTTTCTCCCCTTCAAAAAAACCATTGCGTCAGTATCTTATCCTTGAAAAGAAAAATAGTAACGCATATGAAATTGTTTTAAAAAAGATAGTATACAAAACGGTTTATTACATCAGCATTTCCCTAACAATTTTTGAAATATATTCTTCAGCAGACTTACAAAAAAACGTAGCTTAGCTCGTCTGTTTCGCAAAAAATCCTTTTACCGCTGTTACCATGCCCTGTACATCGTCTGGGGCAAACCATTGCATGGAGGGAACAGCCTTAAACCACGTTAGTTGTCTTTTAGCATAAGCTCTAGTGTTTTTACGCCACAGTTCAAGGGTTTGCGTAAAATCTCGTCCTTGGTGCAAATGCGCAAAAAGTTCTGCACAGCCAATACCTGACCAACCGGGGGCTTTACCATTGGCGCATTTTTCCAAAGCTTTGGTGGCTTCTTCAAGAGCACCAGCCTTAAGCATAAGTTCAATGCGTGCATCTAAGCGTGGGCGCAAGGCCGCCAGCGTTATATCCATACCAAGATAGGGCCCCGTCAGTAATGGCTCGGGGATGGCATGCTTATGCCACCATGTGAAATTTTTCCCTGTGGCGGTGTATACCTCTAGGGCACGTACCACCCTTTGTTTATCATTGGGATGGATTTTTGCTGCATAGTCAGGGTCAATGCGACACAATTCTTTATGTAGCACAGGCGACCCCACAGCGGTACATCGGGCTAAAAGGTCGGCGGAAATATCTTCAGCAATGGCAGGGATGGGAGCAATACCCTCAAGCAAAGCCTTAAAATAAAGTCCAGTCCCCCCCACCAAGATGGGGATTTTTCCTCTCGTCACAACGTCCTTAGCTACTTCCATAACTTTATCAGCAAAACGCCCCGCCGAAAGTTTTTCAGACGTGGGCAAAAAACCGTACAGATGATGCGGACAGTGGCTTTGTTCTTCTGGGCTGGGCTGGGCAGTAATGATGGGAAAATCGCAATACACTTGACGTGAATCGGTATTGATAACTTCTCCATGCACATGTGAAGCCAAATATAATGCCGCCGCCGTTTTTCCTGCTCCTGTAGGGCCAGCAAGACAAATGGCCGGTAAAGGCGTATTCATTTAAACTTTAAACCCCCCTACTGACGGAGCCAAGCATGGCGTTCCTTGACGTACCTCTCCTGAGGTGTACTTTTCTTGCAGACGTTGCACCACATGATCTGGCACAAGCCCCGTCACATCGCCACCATGACTGGCAGCAGCCTTCACTATGGTAGAACTAATGTACAGCCATTGATAATCTGTCATCAAAAAAACGGTCTGAATATGATTATCAAGCTTTCTATTCATCAAGGCCAGCTGGAACTCAAATTCAAAATCCGAAGTAGCCCGCAGACCACGTAAAATAATATTTGCCTTTTTTTCGGCTACATAATTAACGAGCAATCCCGAAAAAGGTTCCACCACCACGTCTTCGATGTCTGCCACAGCCTCACGCACCATATTCACTCTTTCTTCTGGGGTAAACAACGGTGCCTTGGGAGTATTGTCAGCCACAGCCACAATGATTTTATCGAAAACCTCATGCCCTCGACGAATAAGGCTAATGTGCCCATTGGTGATAGGGTCAAAAGTGCCAGGATAGATAGCTACTCGCTCTTTATTTGCCATAATATAACTCTCGTTTGTCCAAAAGTGCGCTCTGTCAACACTTCAAGTTGTGGGTGGGCGTTATCACTGTCAAAAGCCACAGCAGACTCCACCTCTGCCGTAATAATACTCTCTTCATGCACCCACGTTTGCCGCATAAGGGCATTGAGGGTGGGAGGTAAGAGGTTTTTTCCATAAGGAGGGTCTATAAACACCACATCATATTTTTGCGTACTACGCTTGCCAAGCACTTTTAAAACATCTTCTTGGCGTATGCGACACTGCCTTTCATCAAGCCCCAAGACTTTTGCATTTTGCTGCAAACAGCGCACAGCCACGGGGGAACTTTCCACCAAAAGGGCTTCTTTTGCCCCCCGACTTAAACACTCAAAAGCCAAAGAGCCAGAGCCAGCAAAAAGATCTAAAGCCGTAGAAGTAGACCACACCACCCCACGAGATTCTAACATGGAAAAAAGTGCTTCCCGCACCCGTGACATGGCCGGTCTATACCCCGGCCCTTCCACAGTTTTCAAAACGCGCCCACGAAAGGCACCAGATATGATACGCATTATAACCTTGCAATAAGTTTTGTAAGTTCATAGGAAAGACTGGCCAGTTGGTCGCGCAATTCTGCTTGTTCCACCCACGGGCGCTGTTCCAAAGTGTCAATTTTTGTATGCAACCGTGCCATTTTACTTTCAATATCTTCTTTAAGGAAAGCCCAATCCACAGGGGGTAAATGTACGGTACTATCCTGACGCATAACGCCCAAAGCAGGCACAGTAGCTGTGCCTTCTGCCGATACATAGGCAGGTGCTGCATTACTTTTCAACACAAGCTCATCTAAATAAGCGGGAATGGCCACTTCAACATTATATTCTTGTTTAATTTTTTCCGCCAATACTTTCTGGGCTTTTTCTTCTCCATGTACTAAAATAACCTGACTACCCTTGCCAATGGCATCGCCTACCCAAGAAATCAACTGCCCTTGACCGGCATGAGCCGAAAAGCCGCCAATGGTAAAAATTTTCGCCGCAATGGTAATATCGTCACCAAAAAGTTTAATGCTAGCCGCTTTTTCTACAATTTTTCGCCCCGGTGTACCAACACCCTGATAGCCCACAAAAACGATACTGTTTTTTTCCTGCCATAAATTATGGCGCAAATGATGACGTATGCGCCCGGCATTGCACATACCACTGGCAGAAATGATGATGGCAGACCCTGTCATTTCATTTAAGGCCCGAGACTGCATGGCGTCCATGCTATAATGTAAATTGGGCAAAGCAAAAGGGTCTTCCCCTTGCGACAGCAAAGCCTTAGCATCCTCATCAAAAAGTTCTGCATGTTTACGAAAAACCTCTGTGGCACGTATGGCTAAAGGACTGTCCACAAAAATGGGCATATCCGCAGGAAGCTTCCCTTCAGACGCCAATTGATGCAAACAATACAAAAGCTCTTGGGTACGCTCCACCGCAAAGGCTGGAATGATGACCTTGCCCCCTTGATTATAACTATAAGCAATGGCTTCGGCCAATTCATCATTGGCACTTATTTGCGTATTATGTTCCCTATCGCCGTAGGTAGACTCTAAAAATATGTAATCTGCTTGCTGAGGAATTTCCGGATCACGTACAATAAGTGCATTGGCTCGGCCAAGGTCTCCGGAAAAAATCAACGACAAGGTAGCATCATCTTCTGTAATTTCAAGGCGTATGTACGAAGAACCTATAATATGCCCCGCATCATAAAAAGTTACCTTAATGCCAGCATGAGGTTCAAAGGTTTTATTGTATTGTACTGGTGTAAAAAGCGGGATGGTTGCTTCTACATTTTCTGTGGTATATAAAGCCGCAGGAGCCTCACCTTTATTACGCCTTTTATATTTTTCTGCACGTTGTTGCGCCTCCATTTCTTGGATATGGGCACTATCGAGCAAAAGAATTTCCAGAAGATCTCTGGTGGCATCTGTACAATACACAGGGTTTTGAAACCCTTCTTTCACCATACGTGGCAACAAACCTGAATGGTCTATATGTGCATGCGTCATGATAATAAAGTCAATGCTTTCAGCACGGTACATTGCTGTTTCGCGGTTACGTTCTTCAATGGCTTTATTGCCCTGATGCATACCACAATCCACAGCAAAACGTGCGCCACACGCTTCTATCATATAGCATGAGCCCGTCACCGTTTGCGCTGCACCTAAGAATTGTACTTTCATAAAAACCCTCCCAATAGGACTCAAAGAAAAAACTCTCAAAAAACGAAGTAAAAGCTTTTTATCCTTTGGCTACACCAAAGCCGCTGTGCGTAAATTATACAAAAGTACTATAACAGACTATTGAAAAAAGTAAAAAGGACATTGTATTGATGATTTTTTTAAAGCAGACTTTTTCAACAAACTGGTAAGCACAAAAAATAGTATGCCGTGTCTGCATGCAAAGTGCAAGTAGTCTATCCAGCATTTTTTGTATACGCCAGACTGCTAACAGCCTGCTAAAGAGATTATATGGAAAAGAGTAATGGGTAAATTTTTCCGGCATACATATTGCATATTTTTGCATATCCGTGAGAAATTCTACCTGGAGGGAAAATTATGTCCATGGAAATGCCAACCCCTTTTCGCCCTGTGAATAATGATCGTATGGCGGCTGTGACAGCCTTTCGTCCTGCTGTGCCTACGCAGACCATGGCCCAACCCGTGGTCGATACCCACAGTCATGTAAACGCCATTGCTTCTTCGGCAGCAACAGCCTTACCAAGCATACCAGCCCCAAGGCCTGCACATCTTGACGATACACAAGCAAGTGGCATCTTAGGTGCCTTGCAACAAGAAGATCAAGGTGAATTGTTACAAGTGCACAGTGGTCTTGACGCTGACAGAGTGGCACGTTTGCTCAGTTTGCTTGATTAACAAATTACGCTTTTAAAAGCATAAAAAATGGCTGTTGTCCTTAGGATAGCAGCCATTTTTCGTAGATAATGTCGTCAAACACGTTTTGCAAGCTTTCTCTTTGGCAGATTTCGCAAGCCTTTCCGGTCGTATGTATCTATATACACTTCTTCAAGACTC
>CAYJDE010000065.1:0-11934 GCA_964368805.1 uncultured Desulfovibrionaceae bacterium | reverse complement strand
CAAAAAGATTATATACTATAAGAGAACATTATGAAAAAAACAATTTGCGTATTGCCTGGTGATGGTATTGGTCCGGAGATTATGGCCGAAGCCATTAAGGTGATGGATGCGGTGGCGGCAAAGTTTGGTCATGAATTTATTTATGAAAATGCGCTTATCGGTGGTGCCGCCATTGATGCGGCGGGTATGCCTTTACCGGAAAAAACCTTAGATGCTTGCCGTAAGGCTGATGCGGTTTTTTTAGGGGCTGTAGGTGGCCCTAAATGGGATACAATTGACAAGAGCATTCGTCCGGAAAAGGGGTTGCTTGCCATACGTAAAGAGTTGGGCTTATTTGCCAATTTGCGTCCTGCTACCTTATTTGCAGAATTAGCCGGTGCGTGTTTGCTACGGGCAGATATTGCTGCTAAAGGTCTTGACTTATTAGTGGTGCGTGAATTGACAGGCGATGTATACTTTGGGCAGCCACGGGCCATTGAAGAGCGTGATGGCAAACGTGTGGGCTATAATACCATGATTTATGACGAAGAAGAAATTCGTCGTATTGCCCATGTAGCTTTTCAAACGGCGACTAAGCGTCGTGGAAAAGTGTGTTCTGTGGACAAAGCCAATGTGCTGGAAACATCACAATTATGGCGTGAAGTGGTGGAAGAGGTACACAAAGAGTATCCTAGTGTAGAGTTGTCCCATATGTATGTGGATAATGCAGCCATGCAATTGGTGCGCGATCCGTCGCAATTTGACGTTATTGTTACTGGTAATATTTTTGGAGACATTTTGTCCGATGAATCGGCTGTTATTACAGGTTCCTTGGGTATGTTACCATCGGCCTCTTTTGGTGCTAGTGGCCCCGGCCTTTTCGAGCCTAGCCATGGTTCTGCCCCAGATATTGCCGGACAAGATAAAGCTAATCCCTTGGCGACTATTTTATCGGCAGCCATGATGTTGCGTTTGTCCTTTGATGCTGCTGCTGAAGCGGAAGCTGTGGAAGAAGCTGTGCGCAAGGCTTTACAAGCTGGCTATCGTACCCCTGATATTATGGAAGAGGGTAAGCAATGCATTGGCACCAAACAAATGGGTGATGTGGTAGCAAGTTACATATAATTTTGCTTATGTGGTAAATATCATTTAGTTGTGGAAACGCTGATTAAATAGAACTTTTGTTCTCTAACAAGGAAGACGAATTTTGCTAAGGGTGTATAGTATATAGACATACATACAGTCTTAGTAAGATGAGTCTGACGCAGTTAGAGGGCAAAAAGGCATTTAATCAGCGTTTCCTTGTATATAAGGCTCTTTCCTTTGGGAGGAGCCTTTTTTATACTCATGAGACTGCATGTTGAGGCTTCTATACCATGTCGTTGAGAAGCGAGGATATTAATAAAACAAGTATCTCTCTTATGTTGATTTAAGGTAAAAACCATATTTTTTCTTATATTAAGACCTCTGCGCAATTTATTCTGCAAGGGGTTCACGGAGCATTGACAACAGTTATTTTTTTAAAAATTTGTTTATCCGGCAACAGGGATTGCACAGAGGTTTCATACTATGCATGGCGTAGTTTTTTTGGGGTGCTTAAGATTTGTTATAGTTGAAGATTATGCTGGTCTGACTCTAAACGTAGTAAATAGATTTTTTTGTCTACCCCTGCGCCGTAGCCCACCATTTTGCCATTACTGCCAATAACTCGATGGCAGGGGATAATAATGCTTATGGGGTTTTTATTATTCGCCATGCCCACAGCACGACAGGCTTTTTCATTACCAATGGCCTTGGCAATATCTTTATAAGAACGTGTTTGTCCATAGGGAATGTCACAGAGGGCTTTCCACACTTGTTTTTGAAATTCCGTGCCTTGAGGGTTGCAGATAATACTGAAAAGAGTTCTTTTTCCGGCAAAATATTCTGCTAACTCTTGGAAAACTTTTTTGGAAAATGGGCAGTCATCGGTAAATCCTGCTGCCTTTTCAGCATATATATTAAGTGAATAGACCACATCATCATGATATTCAAGATGCATATGTCCAAGGGGAAAGGCGTAAACGGCTTTTTTCATAGAATATTAACCTGTCTTCATGTTAGATAGTGTCGTCAAATACGCCTTTTCGACTTTTTCTACGTCAAATTTCACAAGCTTTTTCAGTCGTGTATGTCTCTATACACTCCCTCAAAGCTTGCTCATTTTCCTTGACAAAGCTTGAAAATTCGTCATTTGACGACACTACCTAAGGAAATGCTGATTAAATACATTATTTTTATGACATGCTTTTTCAAACCATATGGTATGCGCCACAATTTTTATTTTCAAAGACAAAATGCTGACGCAATTGGTTTTTTTGAAGGGGAGAGTCTGAGAGGGGAAGCTTTTTTTCCCTAAAAAAAGTTTCCCCTCTCAGGAAAAAGAATTAATCAGTATTTCCTTGCATTTCGTATTGGGTGGTACAATGTAAAACGTTTCTTACATGTCCGCTTTTTATATTGCAATTTGGTGCATTTGTCACTATAGTTAAAGGGAAGATAGTATTTTATTTTGTGTGGTGTTGGAATGTTTTTTGTGCTTTTAGCTAGCATCATTACTAACAAGTGAGATACCCTACCATATGAAAAATATTCTTTTTCTTAGCGAAGATACCTCTTGTCTTGGGCCCATAACCTTAGGCTTTTCCAAGAAACATCTAGGATATATGGCGCATTTTTATGCAGCAGGTCTGCAAGAAAAAAATTTGGATGCCTATGCCATTCAGGCCATGCATGACCATGAAATATCATTGGAAAAGGTTAAAACCCTACAAGAAGTGGCGCAACAAACTGTTGCATTGCCAGCTTTAGATTTTGTGGTGCTTTTAAGCGCAGGCTTGCCCACGCAGCATACTGTTTTTGGCAATGCGCGTGTTGTGCAACATGTCTTTGATGATCCGCAATCTATGGTAAAAGGTCTTCAAGATTCTGCCGCCATTTTACGCTGTTATACAGAGTGCTGTGCAGAGATTGAAAGCTTTATTACTGAACTACCTAAAATTTACCCTGAATACTTCTAAGGAAATGCTGACATAAGCGTCTTTTTAGCTTTCTCTGCGTGAGACAATAGGTATTTTTTTGTTGCTGGGAGAAGGGGGAGCTGTTTTTTTGCGGATGGACATCTATGAGACTTCTGCGCAATTCATTGCGTAGGGGCTCATGACGCGTTGACGACAGGCTCTCTATGTTTGTATGGCTCTTCGCTTGTATGTTCGTCCTCGCATAAGCACGACGTGCTGTATTTTTTACGACGAATTATATGTGCGTGGTATATCATAAAAAAAGCCTTCTTTTCATGAGCAGTACTCAAGAAAAGAAGGCTTTTTATTTCTTTAAGAGAAAACTATGCTTCAATTTTATTTACAGCAGAAGCAAGACGAGAAATCTTACGAGCGGCTGTTTTCCAATGCATAGCACCCTTGGTAGAAGCTTTGTCCAAAATGGAGTTAGCTAAAACCAAAGCTTCACTAGCAGCAGTTTTGTCGTTGGCAAGTACGGCAGCACGCACTTTTTTGATAACATTTTTCACACGGGTACGAGCAGCGCGGTTGCGCTCGGCGCGAACAAGGCTTTGCTTGTGACGCTTAATGGCAGACTTATGGTTAGCCACGATTTCCTCCAAAAAGTTGTTTGAAATATATAATTCCTGAGCACCAAGCTCAAGAGTTCCAGCTTGGGTTCAACGCAATGAACGGTGATGTCTAGCTCTTTTGTCGTCTTTTGTCAATATAAAAATAGACGCATTTTTTTATTATCGTAAAGTCAAACATTTTCAGTAGTCTGTTTTTTGTGAAGCTTTTAAAGCATTGACCATACTTACGCTAAAAAAAAGCGTTGGCGAGAAAACATGAACTTTTTTGTATTGAGTCAGCTTTAACCAACAAAAAAATACTATACTTTTTCTCTAAAAAATGCAATTGTCTTGGTTTGTGATGTTTTTAAATGATTGTAAGAAATACTTCTTTCATGGGAAAGAGTATGTTACTTATGCATAGAAAAATGAATTAATACTGGAAGATATATGGCGAAGAAAAACAATATCGATGAAGTTTTGGCGGAAGAAAAAACCGTGGCAGAGCAAGAAGAAGTTCACATGCACGATTTTCGTCGACATGTGGAAATGCTTGGGCGTCAATGGGCGGTGCTTGTGGGTAATCCCAAGGCTATGTTACCACAAGTGTTGGGCACCATTATTCATTCTGGTGGCACGCGTCCTTGTTGGCAAAGAAAAGACGCACAAGGGGAGTGCATGCTCATGGCTTGGCCTGAGGACCAACCGCTTCGTGCAGCAACTGTTTTAAAAGGTGCTACTGAAGCAGATTTAAAGCCAGCTTCAGCTATGCCTCTCATGGAAGGGTATCCCAACGATTTTGAAGTGCACAGTACTGTGCCTTGGCAAAGCCAAGTGGAAGCCAATGTGGGGGTAACGGTACTTGAGGGTGATCGTCCTTTATGGTTTTATGATCCCTTATATTTTCGCGATAAAGAAGATTTGACACCTGGGGTTACACATACCTTTTTACTTTCTGGCTTAGCCCTCGGTATTCGCCGTGCTTTGCTAGATGAAATGACCATTACCCAAGGGCCTTTGTATGAATCCCATGCCAGTGCATGGCTTGAACAAAATCCTGATAAAAGCCGTTTAGATGTACCACCTTTGAAGTTGAATCTTGCCGGTAAACAAATTATCATGCCTGGTCGTGAATTTTGTGAATATGAGGTGCGTAGCACTATTTCTGAAGTGCAGACGTGTATGCTGGATAAATTGGAAGTGACCATGCTGCGCATGGGCTTTCCTATGCCTGACAGAGACCCTGTCTTTGTATTGGTATATGTGCCCACGCCCATGTTGAAAGACTATACGCCCAAGCCAGGGGATGAAGTGGATGCGTATATCTGGTTGCAAGGGCGCATCGCCGACGTATAGGCTGGTTTAAAAGGAGCATTTGTTGCGTCAGGCTTGTTTTTTCTTTTGGCATGAACCAGAAGAGTCCTATGCCGCAAGAAAAAAACTTTGCTCTGTGAAATTTTTTCCCTAAAAAAATTTCCCCTCTCAGGAGGAATAAAGAGTTAATCAGTATTTTCAAAAAATTATGGGGATCATGGCTTTTGCTCATGGTCCCCATAATTTTTATCTGACGTTGCAGATGATTTTTTTATGGCTTATTTTCCGTAAAGACGTTCTGCACTTACGATGGAAATATTATTGGCTGTTAAAGCTTCTACAGCTTTTTCTGCTTTGTCAAAACGGAAAATCATGGTGGCATTAGTCGTGTCTTTTTGCACGAAATTATACATGTACTCAACGTTGATGGTATGTTGAGCCAATATTTCTAATATTTGATGCAAGCCACCGGGTTTGTCTTCTACTTCCACGGCCACCACAGTAGTGCGACCAGTGGTAAAGCCTTTTTCTTTAAGCACAGCCTTGGCTCTGTCATGATCAGCCACGATAATGCGTAAAATGCCAAAGTCTGAGGTGTCTGCTAGGGAAAGAGCCCTAATGCTAATATCAGCATCACTTAAAGCACGGGTCACTTCAGCCAAACGTCCCGCTTTATTTTCCAAAAAAATAGAAATTTGTTCTGCTACCATGGCTTTTTCTCCTCTGTGAAAAGGTGTTTTGAAATAATGTTAGGCCTTAGGCTTTTCATTGGCGTGTTGTTTTTCTTTGGTGGGGGTAATGTCCACCTCATCAGGTTCAATGGAGGCGCGTTTGAAGTTACGAATGGCTTTACCAAGGCCATTGCCTATTTCTGGTAATTTATTCCAACCAAAGAAAAGTGCTACTACCACAAGTATTAATAAAATTTCTTGCATTCCAAGACCGAACATATGTCCTCCCATATCCTTTGGATACGCTGAATAAATTGCCGCTTTAGCAGCCTGTTCAAAATAGTTTTCTTTAAAAAAATTCCGATAAAATATAATTTTTATCGTTTTGCTAAAAAGGTATACTATAAAGCCTATACCCCATTGGCAAGGTGATTTTGGCATAACAAGCAAGCAAAAAATAATCAGCATTTCCTTGCATTACATACGAACTTTATACGCAGGCCTTGGCGTAAGGTCAAGTAGGCAAGGAAAGATAAATATAAATGTATGTGACAGTGCGAAAAAAATCTCTTTGAGGGCCTTTCTGTCATTGCTTCCTTTGACATCTAGGTTTATAGTAACGCATACATCATGGTAAAGGAGATGCATACTCTTGGAAAAGCCCGTACTTTATTTGCCTTTGTTGCACGAAAAACTGTGTCTTTTTCGTAAAAAGCCCATATTCGGTGCCAAGGCCCTTGGTGTGGGTCTTGAAGAGGAAATCCCCAATGCGTGGATACCTACAAACTATCCTTTTACGCCCAAAGAGGTGACGGCTTGTCTTATGGACATGCGGGCCATGGGTGAGGCGGCCCTTTCTGGAGTGCCCCTACAAGCCCTTGCCAGTATGCAAACGCCGTCCTCGCAATTGCAAATGGTGCAAGAACAAGAAGCGCTAGATGCTTTTGTACAGCAAGAACAGCCTGAGCAGGCAGGGCAGGGTGGCGCATCAATTGCAAGCCCCAATATACACGTGCTGCGCACGGCGCACAAATTTCTGCTATGGGCATGGCTCATGGAAGAGCATATTTACGAAATTCAAAATCTTTCCAAGAATTATTCGGATAATATCCATACATTGGTGGAAGCCCTTGGGGTTGAGCACGATGAAGCCATGGCTAGCCTTGAAAATATTCAAACAGCCCTTGGCGATATGAATTTTCCTTTACCGCCGTGGGAGCTGGTGCTAGAAAATGTTGCGCCATTTTTGCCCCAAGAATGCTGTGTAGTAATTAATTGTCAAGAAATGCAAGAGGCCATAAAAGAGCGTATACCCTTAGCGCCTTTAAGTGAAGAAAATGCAAAGCATTTGTCATTAAATACTGAAAACACTAAAGAATGTGTGGTAACCATTGGAAGTCTCATACAAAAAAACGAAAAAGGACTTCAGGCCGCACCGTGGCTTGAAAAAAAATTGCTTTGTATTATCTTGGAGGCAGGGCAATGATGTCTTTTGCACCACTTCCTAAAAAACTCTGCGGAGTTATTTTTGACTGTGATGGAGTGATTGTTGATTCAAAAGAAGGCAATGCGTTGTATTATAATAAAATACTTGCTGCTTTTGACTTGCCGCCCATAACAAAAGACCAAGAGGCCTTTACCTATATGTCTACTGTGCAGCAAGCTTTGGAATATCTTATTCCTCAGCATTTGCACCCGCAAATAAAAGAAGTGGCTACAAAAACAGTAAATTATGGGCGTGATATTATGCCTCAGGTGGGCTTAAAGCCTCAGTTTCACGACTTTGCCCTATGGTTACAGGCAAAAAACATTCGCTGTGCTGTGCATACCAATCGTGCTAACGGTATGCAATTTGTGGTGGATAAATTTCCTTTTTTACAGAATTTTTCACCTATTATGACGGCGGCCCAAGTGGCCCCAAAACCCAGCCCTGAGGGAATTTTTGCCATTTTAGAACAATGGCAATTACCTAAAGAGGCCGTACTTTTTGTGGGTGACAGTCAGACCGACCAACAAGCCTCAGCGGCGGCAGGTGTGGCCTTTGCGGCCTATGAAAATGCGCAGCTTTCTGCTACGGTAAATGTAGATTCTTTTCATGCTTTACAGGACATCTTAACGCCTCTCGCATAAAAAGAGGACAAGAGGAAACAATGATTGTATTAGCCAATACCTTAGAAGCCATAGCTTTGATTTTGGGCGGATTGCTCAAAGTGTATTTTTGGGTAGTGATAATTTCTGCTCTGCTTACGTGGGTGCGCCCCGACCCTTACAATCCCATTGTGCGCACGCTACGCACTTTGACGGAACCCGTGTATTATCGTATACGAAAACTATTGCCTTTTACCTATACAAGTGGCATAGACTTCTCTCCCGTGATTGTGTTGATTTGTATTCAGTTGCTGGAGTGGGTTGTGGTAAAGTCTTTATTGCAATGGGCCGCAACCATGTAAAAATGGTGTAATAGGTTAATATTACAAATAAAATTGACATCTTTGAATGCATGAGGCACAAGAAATTGTGCCGGAATGTATGTCAGTTAACCCTTAACGTAGGAGAAGTTAGATGGAACAACGCGAAAAAGAGTTACTTGAAAAGTATGCCCCCACAGATTCTGATTTACAAGACGCTTGGGATGACCATCTTTTGTACTCCAAGCAAGTAACTAAATTGGAAGGTAAACCTTTTCGTACGCCTACCGAAGAGCAAACCTTAAAGCAATTGAAAAAGCAAAAACTTGAAGGAAAAACTCGCCTTATAGCTATGCTTGATAAATATAAAAAAGGGAGCTAGGCATGAAGATGACTGGTGCACAGATTTTGCTCGAAACGCTCAAGCGTGAAGGAGTTGACACCATTTTTGGTTACCCAGGTGGTGCAGTAATTGATATTTATGATGAAATTCCAAGACATGCGGATTTGCGTCATATTCTTGTGCGACATGAGCAAGCCGCTGTGCATGCAGCCGATGGCTATGCCCGTGCCTCTGGTAAAGTAGGAACCTGCCTTGTGACCTCAGGGCCGGGGGCTACTAATGCCGTTACTGGCATAGCCACAGCCTATTGTGACTCCATTCCCATGGTTATTATTACCGGACAAGTGCCTACTCCGCTTATTGGTAACGATGCTTTCCAAGAAGTGGACATTGTTGGTATCACACGTCCTTGTACAAAACATAATTATCTTGTTAAAGATATTAAACAATTAACGCATGTTTTGCGCCAAGCTTTTTATTTGGCACGCTCTGGTCGCCCTGGGCCTGTGCTTGTGGATTTGCCTAAAGATATAGTGCAAGCCAGCACAGAGTTTATTTGGCCAGAAACGACACATATGCGCAGTTATAATCCTACCTACAGGCCCAATTTAAATCAATTGCGCAAGTCTGTGGATATTTTAAGCGAAGCCAAAGCCCCCTTATTGCTTATTGGCGGCGGGGTGATTAACTCTGAAGCTGCCAAAGCTGTGGCTGATGTGGCACAAACCATGCAAATTCCTGTTACTTCCACCCTTATGGGGCTTGGCGGCTTTCCTGCCAATGACCCTTTATGGCTTGGGATGGTGGGTATGCATGGTGGTTATGCTGCTAATATGGCCATTAATAATTGTGATGTGATTATGGCCGTAGGCGCACGCTTTGATGACCGTGTTACCGGTCGCCTCTCAGCTTTTGCTCCTAATGCGCGCATTATTCATATTGATATTGAC
This sequence comes from uncultured Desulfovibrionaceae bacterium, assembly GCA_964368805.1. Classification (GTDB taxonomy): domain Bacteria; phylum Desulfobacterota; class Desulfovibrionia; order Desulfovibrionales; family Desulfovibrionaceae; genus CAYJAD01. The sequence goes on along the minus strand of CAYJDE010000065.1, from coordinate 2,659 downwards.
CCTACGTCTATTCGCAAAAATGTTAGTGTTGATGTGCCCGTGGTGGGGGATTGCCGCCTTGCCTTGGAAGGCATGCTGGAAATAGTACAATCACGTCAAGGTGAAAAAGACTGGGCCGCAGTACATAAACCATGGATTGCCCAGCTGCAAACATGGGCTTCGCAACGTCCTTTGACGTATGTGAAAGGTGATAGCATTAAGCCGCAAGAGGTTATCGAAACTTTATACGACTTGTGTAAAGATAAAAATACTATCATTGCTACGGAAGTGGGCCAACATCAAATGTGGACAGCGCAGTATTATAGCTTTAATAAACCGCGTACACTGCTTACTTCTGGTGGGCTTGGTACCATGGGCTACGGTTTTCCTTCAGCTATTGGCGCCCAATTTGCTATGCCTGAAGCTTTGGTTGTCACCGTAGCTGGCGATGGCTCTTTGCAGATGAATATTCAGGAAATGGCCACAGCTGTTGCCAATAAACTGCCCATAAAAATACTTATTTTAAATAATCAGTACTTGGGTATGGTACGTCAATGGCAAGATCTTTTCTACCAAAAGAACTACAGCAACACCAATATGGAAGCACAGCCTGACTTTGTAAAGCTTGCTGAAGCTTACGGTGCTGAAGGCTATAGAGTAACAGAAGCTTCGGAACTGGAAGCTACCCTTGCCATTGCTCTTGCTTCGCCCAATACAGCCATCATTGATGTGGTGGTAGAGCGTGAAGAAAATGTTTCCCCCATTGTCCCAGCAGGTGCTGCTTTGGACGAAATGTTGCTTATATAGGAGAGCCGCCATGCAACATGTTCTTTCTGTTTTGGTAGAAGACGAACCCGGTGTTTTGTCTCGTGTGGCGGGGCTGTTTAGCGGGCGTGGATTTAATATTGAATCATTAAACGTGGCCCCAACCCTTGAAGCTGGGGTGTCGCACATGACCATTACCACTAGTGGTGATGCACAGATTATTGAGCAAATTATTAAGCAATTGCGTAAGCTTATCACTATTATTAAAGTGGTAGACTTTAGCGAGCATCGTTCAGTATCTCGTGAAATGTTATTGCTAAAAGTGCATGCAGAAGGTGCCAATAGAGGCGAAATTTTGCGCACAGTGGAAATTTTCCGTTGTCGAGTTATGGATGTGGGCCATTCAGAAATGACCATTGAAGCCACGGGTAATAAAGAAAAACTTGATGCCATCATTGGTTTATTGCAGCGTTTTGGCATTAAAGAAGTGGCTCGTACTGGTATGGTGGCTATGAAGCGTTCTATGCAACCCGAATAGCAAAGCGTCGAAAAAGCACCATCTGCTTCATCAATGACCAATTTTAGTCAGGTCATGGGGGAAAGACCCCACTCCTTTCCTAAAATTGGTCATTTCTTCGCATCTGGCACTTTTTAAACGCTTTGCTAAAAGATGTTTTTAGAGCTTTTTGGGAAGATACAGTATGACTTTTTGAAAGAAGGCAACGTACTACTTTCAAATGTAAACGCTGATTTCGCTTTGTACATAATTACTATAGTATACAGGCATTTTTGCTTTTTTATTAACCTTTTAGCTTTGAATTACTGAGGATTTCCCATGAAAGTGTATTATGAAAAGGACGCGAATCTTTCCTTATTAAAGGATAAGACGGTTGCTATCATTGGTTATGGTAGCCAAGGTCATGCCCATGCGCAAAACTTGCGCGATTCTGGCGTCAATGTCATTGTTGGCCAACGCCCCGGCGGTGCCAACTATGCTTTGGCTAAAGAACATGGCTTTAGTCCTATGTCTGCTTCTGAAGCTGCACAAAAAGCTGATTTTATCATGATTTTATTGCCTGACCAAGTGCAAGCTCAAGTGTATGAAAATGACATTAAGCCACACTTAAACTCCAGCAAATGCTTGCTTTTTGCTCACGGTTTTAATATTCACTTTGGTCAAATTGAGCCTCCAAAAGATGTGGACGTATTCTTGATTGCCCCTAAAGGCCCAGGACACCTTGTACGTCGTACCTTCACCGAAGGCGGCGGTGTGCCTTGCCTTGTGGCCATTCATCAAGATGCCAGCGGCAAATCTTTAGATAAGGCCCTTGCCTATGCTGCCGGTGTGGGTGGCGCACGTTCTGGTGTTATTGAAACTACCTTCCGTGAAGAAACCGAAACCGACCTTTTTGGCGAACAAGCCGTGCTTTGTGGCGGTTTATCTGCTCTTATCAAATGCGGTTACGAAACCTTGGTGGAAGCCGGTTATCAGCCTGAAATGGCCTATTTTGAATGCTTGCACGAAGTAAAGCTTATTGTAGACCTTATCTACGAAGGCGGCCTTGCACGCATGCGTGATTCTATCTCTGATACAGCAGAGTACGGCGATTATGTTACCGGACCACGCATTATTACTGAAGAAACTAAGAAAGAAATGAAGCGTGTTTTGGAAGATATCCAAAGCGGTCGCTTTGCCCGTGACTTCATCTTAGAAGCGCGTGCCGGATATCCCATGTTCAAAGCTACCCGTCGTTTAGAGTCTGAACACGGCGTAGAAGAAGTGGGCGGTCGTTTGCGTGAAATGATGCCTTGGCTTAAGAAAAAAGCATAGTATTTATTTAGTAGTATAGCGCATTATTTTTTGGGGGAGAGGGAAAAACCTTTTTGAAAAAAGGTTCTTTCCCTCTCCCCCAAA
>CAYJDE010000064.1:0-11935 GCA_964368805.1 uncultured Desulfovibrionaceae bacterium | reverse complement strand
AATATAGCTTTGAGTCTAAAATTTGAAAATTTGTTCAAAATGTAAAGTAAAGTGCAGAGGTCTCGGAAAAGATTACATTTTTTAACGCCCTGCTGACAACAATTACGCAAGCACCAAAGTTTTCCCTAATGTTTTAGGCTTATTATCATACATATAGCGTTCTTTGTAGGCAATAAAAAAGTATGCAGACATAAAGAAAGCTAAAAACTCAGCTATGGGAACAGCAAGCCACACACCGTTTAAGCTCATGAATTGCGGCAAAGTAAGGATTGCCAAAGAAATAAATACAAAGGTACGCAAAAATGAAATAAATGCTGATATTTTCCCATTGGAATACGCTGTAAAAAGTCCCGACGCAAAAATATTTACGCCTGAAAAAAGAAAACCCATGGAAAAGAGATAAAATCCGTGTACGGTAAGTTCGTAAGCTTTCGTTCCTTTCTCTAAAAACACCCCGGCTAAGGTTTCATTGATAGCAAAAGATATAAGCACCAAAGCCACCGAGCTTATGCTGATGAATGTAATACATATGGTAAATAGTTTTCTTAACCGTGACTTATTCATCGCTCCAAAGTAAAAACTGATGACAGGGGCTATACCTACGGAAAAACCGATAAAAAGGGTATTAATAAGTAGTTGTGCGTAAAGCACTACTGTAATGGCGGCTATGCCTTCGCTTCCGGCCATTTTCAACATGGTAATGTTAAATAAGTAGGTGGTAACACCTGTGGCAAGATGCGTTACCATTTCTGAAGAGCCGTTACCACACGCTGTGAAAATGGCTTTTATATCCAAGGAAAAAGCCACGAAATGCAAGGTTTTTTGTGCTTTTTTGCTAGAGAAAAAGTATAAACCCATAAGGGTAGGCAGTAAAAATCCTAAGCCGGTAGCCCATGCCACGCCTTGCATACCCAAACCACAATAGACAATGAATACATAGTCTAAAATAATATTTGTCAGACCGCCAAGAACAAGGGCCAAGAGAGCAAACTTAGGCTTGCCGGAGGCAATCATGGCATTTTCAAAAATAGTTTGTAAAATGGCGCAAGGGGCGAAAAGAGACAGTATCACGAAATAATCATAGCAATACTGATATGTTTCTTCATTGGCCCCTAGGGCATACAGTATATCCTCTAAAAAAATCTGCGTTAGAACAACAAGCAAAAGGCCTATGCTAAAGCCTGTTATACAAAATAGTGTCAGCTTTTCTTTAGCTTTTTGGGCCTTTCCTTCGCCCAAAAGCTTTGCGCAAATGGCATTTCCCCCCGTACCCAACATGGTTCCCACAGCTATAAAAACTGTAATCATAGGCAAAAGAATGTTTATGGCCGAAAGAGCATGGGTACTAATAAGGTTAGCTACAAAAATACCGTCTACCATGGTGTATACCGACATAAAAATCATCATGGAAATACTGGGCAGTGTGAACGCCAGAACATTCTTGAAAGTCATAGTTTTAATCATAAATAGTGGACTCCTTATCCTAAAATAGAGTCCTCTGCACAATTATTTTCAAATACAACTTTGTGTATAAAATTTGAAATTTGTTCGAAATGCAACATCACGTGTGCAGAGGCCTTACCATCTCTCTTTACCCTAGAGGAAAGATGTGCTAGCTTCACTATAAAGTATGACATAATGTGAGAGTCAACTAAAAAGGTGAGTAATGGGAAAATATTTATCCATCGGTGAAGTGGTGGCCATGAAAGGAGTCAGTCATCGGGCTTTGCGCCATTATGATGATTTGGGAATTTTAGTGCCCGCGTACACGAATCCTGAAACAAACTATAGATATTATTCAAAAAATCAAATCATCGTACTGGATATTATCATCCTTTGTGTGGCTTTGGGCATACCGTTGAAGCATTTCAAAAATTATATATGTGAAGATGGTAACATTGATGCCAAGCAGATGATAGTGGATGCGAAAGCCAAAGCCTTAACGGTGCAGAAAGAAATTGAACAAAAACTTTATTTCTTAGACTCTGCCTCGCAACACTTTGAAGATGTGGACAATATATCACAACAAGAACAAGCCTATACAAAACACATACCGCAAAGATATTTCCTCACAGCACCAGCATCTGAAGACTTTGGAACACTTGAAAATTATTGGACGAAGCTTACCGTACTGTATAAAATGGCTTTAAAAAATGGCTTTAACTTATCTGTCAATCAAGGTTTATGTTTTCAGCTAAAAAATGGATGTCCGCAAGTAAAATATTTTGTGGAAATCCAAAAGCCAAAGCAAGAATTAAAGACAAGGCTGGGACAAGATTATTCTGATATTTTAGTTATCCCACAGGCAGAATTTTTATGTGAGTTTTTTGAAGACGAGTGTTTTTTAGAAGCTCTAGATAAATATCAGGCACACGAACAATATATTGCGGGAAATATATTCATTTTATGTGATATACTTGAAGGAAGCATTACCCATAAAGCTGCGCCTTTTGAAGTACAACTTTTGTTGAATGAGTGAAGGGCATGAGTAGATATACATTTATAGTACGTGCCATGCAAGAAAAGCGGCGAGGCTCCACACAATGAAGCATACTACCCCATCAAGAAGTTTCCACGCAAAAGGTTTTGTAAAGTATGGGGCAAGAATTTTTCCGCAAAAGGATAAAACTGAAAACCATATCGTTGAAGCGCAAACAGCACCGATTCCAAAATAATATCGCCCATTGCCTTCATAGTTAGTACTAATTGACCCCAGCAAAACAACAGTATCAAGGTAAACATGGGGATTAAGAATAGAAACAGCAAGCGTCGTCAAAACAACTGATTTTAGAGGACGCTTAACATTTTCTATACTTATATCAGATGGATATTCATTAAAGACAGAACGAAAAGAACCAAAACCAAAATAGACAAGAAAAAGAATACCTCCCCATGTCACGTAACTTTGAAGTTGAGGGTGGGCAACAACAAATCCTCCAAAGCCCAGAACTCCAAGAGATATAAGAATAGCATCCCATAAAATACAAATAATACATACAGGAATATGATGATTTTGTCGGATACTTTGTGAAAGCAAAAATGCATTTTGTGCGCCAATAGCCATAATAAGGCTAAGTCCCATACCAAAACCTTGCACAAAAGGTACTACATTTTTCATCTTACTCCATCCCTACCTTTCAAAATCGAAAGCACGTGTTTTCAACTTCGATTATTTAAAATAGGCGTTGGAATCCTTAGGGGCGTACGCTCTCTCAGTATTGGTATATTCACGCACCACGGAGGTAACTGTTATTTTATAACTTTCAAAAAGTGCTGTTTTTCCTTGTAATTGCCCCATCCTGTGTTCCACCGTATTACGCCAGCGGCCCATGGCTTCTTCGCTTTCCCATACATTCATGGAAAGCACTTTATTTTCATTCTGTAAGCTTTGGAATCGCTCCATACTCACAAAGCCTTCAAAACCCTCGAGCATGGGTTTTAACATGGCGGCAAGTTCTAAGTACTTAGCCTTACCTTCTTGGGAGGGGATTACCTCAAACAGCACAATATATTTACTCATGTGTTCTTCTGCTCCATTTCAATGAAAAACATACCTTTTGAAAAAATACATTAGAAAAAATAATGTATTAAATCAGCGTTTCCTTATACATTGGCTCATAAAAAAATCAATCTGAGGTATTTTTATTCTGTTTCTTTATTTTGACGCAGTAGTTTATCCTTTTTCAAAACCCACCAACAGTAAGCGGTTCAAAAAGGATGAAATACAAGGAAAAATAGAGAAACAGGACACGCCATGTATACAGACATACATAAGTGGTCTATTTCTTTATTTTGACGCAGTAGTTTATCCTTTTTCAACCGCTTACTAAAGGATGCGGCAACCATCTTCCTCTACTACCACCATAAATTCACGGCGCACGCCGCCCCATTCAGGATAGTACAAGCCAGGTTCTACGGTAACCACCATGCCCGCTTGTAATACTGTTTGACAACGTGGGCTTAGGCTGGGCCCTTCGTGGGTTTCAAGGCCCACGCCATGTCCAAGGCCATGGGTGAAGGCATCTTCCACGCCTTCTTCTTCAAAAACATTTCGGGCCACTTTATACACATCACTGCACAAAACGCCGGGTTTTATGGCGGCAATGGCGGCTTCTTGGGCTGTGCGCACCAATTGCTGGGTTAGCATAAAATGTACAGGAGTATCGTCATCACCTACCCAAAAAGTGCGCGTCTGATCTGAGCAATAGTCGTCCACACGACAACCCACATCAATAAGCACAGGGCAATTTTCAGTAATAAGCGTATCCCCAGGAATGGCATGCGGCAAGGCAGCATTGGGGCCCACAGCCACAATATTGCTAAAAGCCAGTTCGGAGGCTCCGCCTTCACGAAAATATTTTTCTATGGCCCAAGAAAGGTCTGCCTCGCTGCGCCCCACATGCAATTGCGTATACACCCATTCCATGAGCCTATGATTGAGGTAGCAAGACTTTTCCATAAGGGCAATTTCCGTGCTATCTTTGATGATGCGTAAAGATTCCACAAGATTTTGTGCCGAACTTAAACTAAGGCCAAGGGAGATTTTTTGATAAAAATCGGCACTAACGATGGATTTTTCCACCCCAATACGTCCGCATACCGTATCCCGCAAAAGACGGCGAATATGCCCTGCCGCATCGCCGCCATAGATGGAGATGAAATTTTCATCCCACAAACGACGGGCAGCATCCAAATACCGAGCATCGGTGCACAGCCAATCTTTACCGCTGGCTGTAATGATAAGGCGTCCAGCACTTTCATTGCATTGTGGGTCGTGTAATTCAAAGCCGGACAAATAAAAGCGATTGGCCGCATGGCTTACAAGTAAAGCATCAAGACCGGCTGCCCGCATTTTTTTTCGTAAATTTTCACGACGTTGGGCGTATATTTCTGTATTCATAATGTTACCTACTATCGGTGTGAAAAAATATGTTAGGGAAACGCTGATTAACTGCCTTTTTGCCCTCTAACTGCGTCAGACTCATCTTACTAAGACTGTATGTATGTCTATATACTATACACCCTTAGCAAAATTCGTCTTCCTTGTTAGAGAACAAAAAATCTATTTAATCAGCGTTTCCTTAGAAAAATGATTTATTTAATCAACGTTACCTAAAAGATACTGCTCAAGAGTGCGACGCAACACCTGCGGAGATATGGGCTTACCAATATGGTCATTCATGCCCGCTTCTTCGCAAGCTTGCCTATCTTCATGCATAACATTGGCCGTCATGGCTACAATAGGGATGTTTTTTAAATAGGGCATATCCAATTTACGTATAGCTTTAGCGGCGTCTAAACCATTCATAACAGGCATTTGCAAGTCCATGAAAATAAGCTCATAGATTTCTTTTTGAACCATAGCCACAGCTTCTTGCCCGTTATTGGCAAATTGAATATCTAAATGGTATTCTTCCATCATGGCAGCGGCAATTTCTTGGTTGATAAGATTGTCTTCCACCACAAGAATTTTTTTACCGCGTAAATGGTTAAAATTTTGTCCTGTTTGCTTCAATTGCGCATGGGAGGCAACATTCACCGATTCCTGTAACATGCTTTGAGAAGCCACCTTCATGGGTAAGGTGCAGGTAAACGTAGAGCCCTGTCCCAAGGTAGACTGCAAGGTAATATCGCCTTCCATAAGTTGTAAAATACGTTTACTAATGGCAAGACCAAGTCCGGTGCCACCAAATTTACGTGACGTAGAGGTGTCTGCTTGAGTAAAGGGTTGGAACAAAGCCTCGGCTTGCTCTTGAGAAAGTCCAATGCCTGTATCACTAACGCTACACTCAATAATATAATTTACCTCATCAAGCTTTTCTTTTACACGCACCCGTAAATCCACATGGCCTTGGCTCGTAAATTTAATGGCATTACTCAAGAGGTTGAGCAAAACTTGATTTAATCTTTCACCATCACCCACCATGATTTGTGGTACATCTTCATCAATGGAACGATAAAATGCTAAGCCTTTTTCCTTGGCAGAAAAACAGGTGATACTGTACACAGCATCAATGTTGGTATAGAGGTTAAAAGGTACATGTTCCAAGGCCATTTTATTGGCTTCAATTTTGGAAAAATCTAAAATATCATTGATAATGCGCAATAAGCCCTTGGCAGAAATGGTAATTTTCTCAATATAATTCAATTGTGTTGCGCTTAAATTGCTCTTATCAAATACGTGTAAAAAGCCAAGTACAGCATTCATAGGCGTACGTATTTCATGACTCATGGTGGCTAAAAAGTCACTTTTAGCTCTGGCGGCCTGCTCCGCAGCCTCTTTTGCCACCATCAATTCTTTTTGCACGGCATGGATGGCTGTCACATCATGCGCCCATAACATATTGTGCCATTTGCCAAACCAAGTCACCCCAATGACAGAAATGCTCAGTTTACGCACCACATCATCGGCGCCAACCATATCAACTAAAATGTCATAAACATTGATTCCATTGCTTACTTTTTCTACTATCTCTTTGCCAATATCTTCTACGCCCATGGCCTTCATGGGTAAGGGTTGGCCTACGTGTATATCCTTGCCCATTTTATACATGGCAGCATTGCAATAGCGGATAATATGATCAGAACTGTACATGAAACCCGAAGGACTATTGTCTAAAATTTCATGCATTCGTTGCACTTCATCTTCCAATTGCCTTTGTAATTTCACATTTTCTGTAATATCCAAGGCAATATTTACCGCATATTTTATCTGCCCATTTTCATCATACACTGGCGATACAATATTTCTAAAAATAAACTTTTTGCCCTGCGTATCAGTAAATTCAAAAATGCTGTTTTCCGTACTACCATTGTGTAAGGTACGACCCACCATTTGCATTTGCTTTTCAAAAAATTCAAGCCCCATGGAATGTTTTATAAACTCTCGAATGTCTTGAATATTTTCTAAATGTAAAATTTCTAGTGTCGCTTGATTTACCAAGCGTAGGCCATCGGCCGAGTGCACCATAAGCCCGTGAGGCAGGCTATTGATAATTTGCTGTAGTTCTGCCTTTTGTTGGGTGGCTAGCTGCATTTCCAAAGCATTTTTTTGTAAAGTGACATCCACACCTAAAATAAGCCATACATTCTTTTTCTCGGCGTGAGGCATGGCTGTGCAGTGCATTTCAAAAGCGTCTTGCCCCTTAGGCGTAAGATTTAATACAAAGCTTTTGTGCCCTTCCAAAAGTGCGCATAAACTCTCTTCTGTATGCCCAGAAAGTAAGGGTAGCAGTGACACGCTTTGTTTAGTGGGGCTCCAACCTGCATTTTGGCAAAAGTATTCATTGGCATAGTGCACCATACCTTTGCAATCTATATCCAAGTAAAAAATTCGCTGCGAATGCATAATGGCACCAGATACATTTTTGTACCTAGCAAAAACCTTATTCATGCGTAAAAGATACACAATGCAAAAGAATAACAGCGCCAGTACAATGCCCACAAAAATTATAGAAAAATACCACAATTCTTCCATTTGCCTTACAGAATAATCGCGTGGCATAATAGAAAGAACATGCCACCCTGTGCCGCCCATGGGCACTTCAACGACAAAACTTTCTACACCTTGGAAAAGTACGGGCGTTCGGAAATTTTGCATTTTGCCAAAGATTTTTCCGCAAACTTCAGCCAAAAAATCAGGACGAAGTGGCTGCATTTGGCTGTAGACGGAAACATCCATCACCTTACTATAGTCCACATACTTGCCCTGTCTATCTACTAAGAAAATATCGTCACCGTTATGCGACTTTCCCGATTCACCATGAGAGAATTGAGGTTCAATGGCATTTTCAATACCCACCAAAACACCTACAACCCCTTCTGCAACTTTACCATTTTTATAAATGGGTACAGCATGGGCCACATAGTGCATGGTTCCATCTTCCATAGCTATGATGGAGGACAGAGAAGGTTGACCTTGCAAAGCCTTTGCATAATAGGCATGGCCTTGTACGACATATTTTTTTTCTTTTACAGAGACAGCATGCCCCTTGGTGTCTACCACAAGCATGTCATGCCATACGGTTTTTTCCATTTCGCCAAACAGAATAGCCAATTTGGTATTAATATTTACAGATTCACTATAGATGTAAGAACGGCTAGCTATCTTTTGCAAAGAAACAATAACACTTTCAATACGTTCTATGCCCACATCCGCCACATGCATACTGCGGTTTTGCATGGCTTGCTGAATGCTTCCGTATAGAACATACTGCAATTGCGCCACATAGAAAAAACCGAGAGTTAATAAAATAAGGGGTATAAGACAAAGAAAAATAATAATTTTTCGTACACCAATATTTGCTATTTTTCGTGATGACATAAAAAAACCCGTATATATTTATACTATTAGGAGATTTTGCTAAGAAAACAACAAAGCACAGACAAACTTAGCAGAACTTCACACCAAGAACTAGAGACGTTCTTTCTATCTATTAAGTAGTTGATTTTATTTTGTTTTAATTTACACTTAAGAATTTCACCAATAATGATGGTGCAAAATCCATAAAGCGCCATTTTATCATTAAGAAATCTCTGCGCCATTCATTGCGTAGAGTCTCATGCAGCGTTGACGACAATCAATACGACCAATAAATTGACTTTATAAAACAAAATAATAATGCAATTTTTAATTAGAAGAATTATCTACAATAAAAGAAAAATGATGGCAAGCTCTCTTTACAAGCGTTACAGCCTACGCTAAATTCAGACTTGTGCACAACTTACTGTGCGAAGTCTTCTGGAGCGTTGACGCCAGTCAAAGCGCCTAAAATCAAAAGTAAGCGCAATTCATTTGCCTGTTAAGCGATATTTTTTTGTGCCTTTTGTCCTGCACAGGTGCATTTATAAAAAAGCAAAACACACCATGGGCTTCAATATGCAAAAATGAGCAATGATAAGTAGGATTTATGAATAAACCCACACGCAAAGTTCTTCAGCCTTCACACAGGCATGCAAGCAGAAAACTACATTCCCTCAAGGAGTTAAAAGCAAAAAAAGAGCATGAGCTTTCACGCCATTTCCAATTGGGTTTTCATACATCCTACCCTAAGAAAAAGCGTTCTGCCTTGGCCTGCGTGGGGCTGTGGATAGGGGCTTTTTTTCTTTTGCTTTTTCTCACACTTGGCACCGGCCTCGTATATATAACTTCACCTTTAGGGGAAGTACATCTTACCAACTTTGTAGAAAAAACCATCAATTATTTTGGCGAGCCCATGAACGTGCGAGTAAGCATTTCTTCCCTTGGGGATTTATGGGAAGGCAGAATCCATATAGTGAATTTACGTGTCTACGACGCTTATGGTCCGTGGCTTCGTATCAGCGAAGGTACCTTACATCCTGACTGGGTAAGTCTTTTACGTAGCATTGTGGCTTCGTGGCGATATACACGTGATAAACCTATACCCAGCACTTTTTTTAAGCATAACTCTCCCTTAGCATCCTTGGCAAGTATTCAAGAAAATACGCATCAATCCAATATGCAAAACCTTCCCTTTACCATGGAACGAGAAGACCCAACCCTTGATGATGTACTTACCGAGCCCCCCACGCAACAGCAACCAAAGACTACAGAAGCGGCCTCACGTAAGCATATTCAGCTTCAACATCCCAACGATGCTTTTGTGCATAACCTTCTTAACGCTAGAGACATTTTAAACAATAAAGTGGTTTTGGGCTTGCATTCAGGAACGCTTATCAGCCTTATCATGCCACGTCTGCCTAAATACCTGCATCAATCAAAACAGACCATCATAGACCCTAAAAATCTCTTTGCCTTTCTTCCGCCTTGGCTAGCCCTTGACGTGGGCGAATTGGAACTGGCGCACTTTCAATTGGGGCCAGATGCACGCTCCATAAACTTTTCCACACGTATACACGGACAACTTAGCCGTGAAAAATTCCTTTTGCGCTCTACCCTTTTGGCCGCAAAAGAAATTTCATCACAATGGGTGTTACCAAGTATTAGTGAGTTGCCGGAAGATGTAAAACTTTCCCTCAGCAGCATGAACAATTTCTTAGACAATGACTCCCGAAATCCTAAATTAAAGCATGGTAATTTATTAAAAACTCGGCGTGTCCTTGGCTATTTCACTTTAGATTATGACCAAGGGGACCTTGATTTGCGCTGGCAAGTACAAGATTCTTTAATTCTTCCTCACCTTTTTGAAGGTATAGATGTGCTTTGGACACGCTCACGAGTCTTAGCCCAAGTTGCTGTTTGGCCCCCCACAGCCGAAGATCCCCTCCAAGCACGTTTTGTCAGCCGTTATGGTTTACGCCTTGTGCAAGATGAACAAATCATTCCCACGTCTTCTTCATCGGGGCAAATTTTTTGGGACAGCAAGAAAGTCATTCTTCGTGATATAAGTATTCAAAGCCCGGTAAAAAACCCGAATTTTTTGCTTAAAGCAAGCCTAGGCTATTCTCCTCATGAGGGTTTTGGCTCTCAGTTTAATCTTACCATTGCCGACATTAAGCCAATAGCAACGGTTTTTGGTTTAGATACTAAAAAATTTCCTGTGGGCGGCGGTATTGACATTGGCTCCTATGTATCCCGTGGGGGTGATTTACTATTTTGGTGGCGTAAGCCCCTCCCCCCCATTCAAGGACATCGTTATCTTCCTGGGTATTACGCCAACCCCTATGATGGCAGCGTACTTGCCAAAAGCCTACATCGCTACTTAACAAAAACCTTGGCCAGCACAAAAACTGTGGCGGAAGTTCTTAAAGAAAAAAATACCAAGCCCCACGAGCAAGGGCAAAAAAGCATATCACCTACGCAGCACCCAGCACAAACCGACAGACCACGAGGAAACCTTGCAAAAACGAAAAACTCTGGGGCAATGTCCCTAGCTAGCCAAAGTCCCTACGCCAAAACCGACCTTGGTCCTTTGCCCACGCCATCACAAGGCCCCGATGGCCTCATTTATTCACTTAAAGTGGAAAGCCCTGTATTGCAATTACCTAAAGGGGCTATAAAAGATGTCTTTTTTAGCATTAACGGCACCTCAGCCCATGCCCCCAGCACTCCAGAAGGCCAAAGCTTCTATGATCAGCACAAGCTTGATGCCATCCGCAGTTCCGACCTTTCGGACTTCAATGAAGATGGTCTACCACGTGGTGTACTTGGGAAGTTTTTCTTACGTATGGGAGATATTTTTTCGCAAGGTACTGGCCTTTTTACAGGAGAAGTTTTTGTGGGCGGTGCCTATGAAGGGGCAAAATCTTTACAAGTGCGACTGCATGATATGAAAACAAGCTTTCCCGGACTTTCTGGACAAGGGCAGTTGGCTTTGGCCTATGCACTACCCATTGTTAAACGTCGTTGGCCTTGGATAGACGGCGATATAAACTTACGCATCGATACTTGGGACTTTATTACCTCCCTTTATGATAGCCCTTTACGTACGGAAGGTGCTAAATTTTTCTCTACCTACAAATCTATTCTCGATGATAATGGTAAGCCATTACAAACCTTTAAAGCGCAAATTAATACCAATCGAATAGATTCAAAAGAATTTATGGTGCGCCAAGCCGTGGGCAAGGCAGAAAGTAGGCATGTACACTCTCTGGCAGATACCCTAGCCCTTTCTTTTGGCAGCTCCAGAAAAGCCCGTACACGTAAAATGCACTATACCCCAGATGATTCTATACCCATTTTTACCGCTGATGTAGACTTGGCCTCTGGCCGTGGCGGGCCGGTACGCTGGAATAAAGGTAAAGGAAACTTAAATATTACCGGTGAAAAAGCCAATTTTACTTTACATATGCTGGGAGAACTCAATGCCCTCTTGGAAGGCTTGTTTAACTTTCGCACACGCACTTTAAGCCTAAAAGAAATTGTGCTCAATGCACAGCCAAGAAATCTTAGTATAAAGGAAGAACAAACGCCATCAAGAAAGAATACAGTAGCGGCTCCTTAAGCTAGACACAT
>CAYJDE010000063.1:0-12030 GCA_964368805.1 uncultured Desulfovibrionaceae bacterium | reverse complement strand
TTCTGTGTCGTTTAGCCTTTCTCTATATTCTCTAGCCTTCCTCACCTTGTTCAATGGCGAATTGAAATAATCCGGTAGCATCTTGCCATGTTTGGTAATAGAGGCATTCTTTGATACTATTTTGTGTATCAAAGGTAAGGACAATGGGTTTATATTGGCAGATTTCTTGTGGTGAGTGAACATAGGCTGAGGCTGCTACGATAATTTCGTCGCCTTGTTGGCAACAGCGTGCGGCAGCGCCATTGAGGATACAGCAACGAGAACCTGCTTCGCCATAAATTACGTAGGTGGAAAAGCGTTGTCCATTATTTTTATTCCATATTTCCACATACTCCAAAGGATATATTTTTGCTTTGTGGCAGATTTCTGGGTCAAGGGTTATAGATCCATGATAGTTAAGATTACTATCGCTTACAAAAATGCCATGGAGTTTGGCACGAACAATTTTAATCATAGTATTTTCCTAAGGTTTATGGGTTACGAGAGACCTCCGCGCATTTGATTTTAAACTTCGAACAAATTTTCAAATTTTAGACACAAAACAATATTTAAATATAATTGTGTAGAGGTCTCATTTTAGACACAAGACAATATTTGAAAATAATTGTGCAGTGGGGCCATATTCGAAAACGGTTGCGCAGAGGTTTTCATGTAAAGATTCTCTTTGAAAGAAGACTTTTCTTATGAGATAGACGGTAGATGTGGTTTTTTTGAAGGGGTTTGGGGAAACTTTTTTTTCCTAAAAAAAGTTTCCCCAAGAAAAAACAAATACTAATTTTCTAAAAAAAACACTAATTTAACCAGTGTTTTCTTGCGCTTTACTTTTGCGCACTAATCCACTGCAGGGCTTCATCAAGTTTAAGTGTGCCTTCATACAGGGCACGACCGCTGATGGCCCCTTGTAGCGTGCTGTTAACTGAAAGAGGGTAGAGGGCTTTTACGTCATCAAGGGTGGCGACGCCGCCGGCGGCGATGACGGGAATGGTGGCTATGCTGCAGATATGTTCCAGAGCTGGCACATTAACACCGCTTTGCATACCATCACGGGCAATATCGGTATAGATGACAAAGGCGGCACCCACATCTTGTAAACGGGGGAGGACTTCGTCGATGGTTTTTTGGGCATCTTCCACCCAGCCTTTGGTTTTAAGCCGTCCATTGTCGGCGTCAAGGGAGATGCCCACTTTGCCTGGGAAGGCTTGGCACAGGTCGGCAAAGAGTTTGGGCTCTTCTAGTGCTATGGTACCGATAATGAGGCGTTCTACGCCGGCATCAAAGTAGATTTGCGCTGTGTGCATGTCTCGGATGCCGCCTCCAAGCTGTACAGGAATCTTAAGCTCTGCACAAATATCAGCTACAAGTTTAAAGTTAGCGGCTCTTCCGCCAAAGGCACCGTCAAGGTCTACCACATGCAGCCACTGGGCACCGGCGTTTTGCCAAGTTAAAGCGGCCTTGATGGGGTCATTTTCAAAAACGGTGCTTTCATGGGCACGGCCTTGTTTAAGGCGAACGGCTTTACCTTCTTGAATATCAACTGCTGGAAAAATAATCATTTAAAGTCTCATCTCTTTTATGGCTTGATTAATGGCTTCTTGGGTCATTTCTTCGGCGGTAATCCAACTACCGCCACGTTGGAAAAAGGTCCCCAACTTGGTGAGGTCTTCTGCAAGGCCCATTTGTTTTTCATCAAAGATGGTACGACGGAAGACACGTTGATTGGGAATATCTATGAGGAAAAATTCCGCACGCACATGGGCAGAAGATTTAACCCCCACACGGCCTCCTTCACGTTGGTGCCAATGGATAATTTGCGGTACCAGTAAGAAGTCCACACGTTGGCTTTGACCATAGGCTATCCATAAGGGGAGGGCAGCAGGGCTTGGGGCATTGAAGAGGGCGTTATTTTGCACAGCAATGGGTAGCGGTAACTCTCTATAATTACGGCGAGATGCGTTAAGCGAAGTGCGTAACATTTTGCTAGCAGTACGCAATTGATCCGCAGCAATGCGCCCTTGATCTCTAGGTAACGAACCGGCAATAAGCTGACCAGTATTGGTGGGCTGACTAAAAGGCACTACGCCCACAATGGTGCTACTGGGAATGTGTCCACCAGCTTCTGCAGGGCTTTTTGAAGTTGCCTGAGGCGTAGTTGAACCGCCTGATTTTGAGGGGCTTTTACTTTGGCAAGCAAAAAGTACCGATGACACCATGAGTAACAGGAAAAGCGCAATAAAGTTTTTACGCATTAATCTAAGCCTCCTTTGGTGCTGCGCACCATATCGCCTTGAATGCGCACAGCTTGCGCCAATGCCAATCCAAGACCTTTAGCCACAGATTCCAATAGATGGTGGCCATTTTTTCCATAATGAAAATTCACATGTAAATTGCACCGTAAGGCAGCGGCTAAGGCTTTATAATGCTCACGCCATACATCGGCTTCTTCACCGCCAATGATGGGAGGTAAGAGGGCATCGCCACGCCACTCTAGCCACGGTCTTCCGGAGATATCTAGGGTCACATCGGCAAGGGCCTCGTCCATGGGCACACGTCCGTAGCCAACACGGGCAATGCCTTTGCGCTCCCCAAGGGCTTCAAGGAGGGCTTGACCAAGGCACAAGGCCACGTCTTCTGCTGTATGATGTCCATCAATGTGTAAATCGCCAGTACAGTGTAGCTCTAGGTCAACGTTGGCCCAAAAAGCAGTAAGTGTTAAAAGATGGTCAAGCATACCAAGACCGGTTTGCACATGCACTTGGCCTGTACCGTCAAGGTTAAGTTGTAAACGTATATCCGTTTCCTTGGTGGTACGGTTTATGGTGGCCTTACGTGTGGTGGTATGGCTCATGCTGTGGTTTCCTCCCCTTCCGAGTTTTTATCTGTATTTTCTTGGTCAGTCGTATTTTCTTCTTTTTTCTTACGCCCAAACATGGCGGCAACGCCAATGCTTAATTCATAAAGAAGCATCATGGGGAAAGCCATGAGCAATTGGGAAATAACATCGGGGGGGGTAAGGATGGCAGCCACGATAAATATACATAAAACAGCGTATTTACGCCCTGTACGCATGATTTTGGCTGTAACTACCCCCATGCGTGCCAAAAAGAAGGTGAACAGTGGCATTTCAAAAATAAGTCCAAAGGCAATGAGCAGTTTTAATGCAAAGCCCAAATATTCAGAAAGCGAGGGCATGGCGGCAATTTCTTCGCTGGCAAAACCCACAAAAAAAGTAAAAGCGTAAGGAAAGACCACAAAAAAGCAAAAAGAGGCCCCACCTAGGAAAAATATTGCTGAAATCAGTGCCATGGGCACCATATATTTTTTTTCTTCTTCATAGAGGCCAGGTGAGATGAACCCCCATATTTGATAAAATAAATAAGGGCTTGCTACAAAGACTGCTGCCACTAGGCCCACTTGCAAATACACAAAGAAAGCTTCGGGCAGGGCTGTAAAAATAAGTTTAGACCCTTCTGGCAAAGCGTCAATGAGTGGTTGACAAAGGGCGGCAAAAAGTTGTTCAGAAAAAGTATAACATACCACAAAAACCAGACCTACCACTATGAAGGACCGCACCAAACGTGTACGCAGTTCGGCCAAATGCTCCATAAGAGTCATGCCTTTTTCTTCAGGTTCGGTGGGAGGCTCGTTGCCATGTTCATCTAAAGGGGGCAGGCCACGCTCTTCTCGGGTTTTGGTGGGCGGGCGAACTCTCTTGGGTTCATTGAGGGGGCGGTCTTCAGCGGTGCTGATGGCAGATGCTTCAGATGGCAGTTTTTCCTCTTTGTCTTGGGACGATGTAGCGTTATGAACGAGGCCAGTTTCTTCAGTAGTAGCTAAAGTGTCTGAAGGTTGTTTATCTTCTGATGATTGCTCCTGTTGTTCTGGCTGTTCTTGCAGGTCAGCTATGGGAGCAGGCTTCGTGGGTGGCAAGGTTTCTTGTATGCCTTCTATGATTTCTTCTTCTATGCCTTCTTCTTGACCTTCTGCTTTGCTGGCGTTTTTTTCGCTGATTGCTTCTGTATTTGGTTCTTCGTTAGTAGTCTTTTCTGCTAGTATTTCTTTTTCGGCATTATCTTTTTTGTCAATGGCTTGCATAGTCGTTGTGCCTTCGTCGACTGCTGTTACAATGATTTCTTCTTTAGTATTTTTTTCCTTAGTACTCTCTTCTTTTATGCCGCTGTGAGGGGCATTTTCTTGCGCTGCTGTTGCTAGATGTGCGTATTCAGGTGGTGTGGGATAGTCAGCGTCGGTGGAGAGTGTAAGCGTTTCTGCTGCTTTTGTGGTTGGTTTGGAAGCCATTTTCACCGTTGCGCTGGTTGTTGTACCTGTAGCCATGGCTGCTTGACGTTCTGGCTTTGTGGAGGCCGTTTTTTTTGTAGCGGTTTTTTTTGCCACAAAGTCAAAATCTGCCAACAAAAAGTGCTGCACAGGCACATCTGCTTGTAGGGAAAGTGCTTCTTTAGAAGGCTCGGACGCCTTGGCTGCCTCACTCTTTTTTTTAGTAGAATCAGCACCTAAAGAAGATATATGGCTAGGAGATTTAGGCATACTCATGCCGTTTCCTTGGTTTTGTCAGCTTTTGGAGTGTCGCCAGATATAACGTCGCCGGATACGGCGTTGTCAGATGTCGTCTTGCCAAATGCTGTCTCGTCAGACACGACGGCATTAGAAGGCATGTCGCCAGACGAGACGGACGAGACATGATTTGGCGCAACAGCATCGCAGCTACGTGCCTCTTCTTGTGCCTTGGCCACGGCGTGTTCTAAAGGATTCTCAACAGTACCTGGCGAGTGCTTGGCTGTGCTGGCGTCAGGCGCGTCCATTGTTTCGTTGGTAGGCGTAGCACTTGTGTCTTGCTTTGGGGCATCCTTGATAGCTACACTTTCTTTCTCTTTGCTTTCTGTGGCATCATCTTGCCCGAACAATTCTTTTTCAGCTTCTTTTTTGCGCTTATCATGTTCTTCTTGCGCTATTTCTGCATTCATGGTGCGTTGAAAATCTGTGGTGACTCGGCGAAACTCACCCATGACTTTGCCCACAGTTTTTGCAATACCCGGTAAAGATTTGGGGCCAAGCACCACCAAGGCTACCACCAAAATAACAAGAAGCTCTGTACTACCAATGCCGAACATAGTTTATCCTCATGACTGATTGATGCATTTTCCTGCAAGAAAGAGAAAAGAAAGAAATAAAATGAAAACATTTCCCTGCAGTACGTTTCGCTTTGTACCATAAAGAACGCAGACGGACAAGGACTGTTATGTCCTTGTCCGCCATAAAACTGTTGTGTAAAAATATTTTATCTCGAGCTAGTCATGGATGCTTTATTCCCATTCAATGGTGCTTGGGGGTTTGGATGAGATGTCATAAACTACTCGGTTCACCCCTTTTACTTCGTTGATGATGCGGCTAGACATGCGTTCAAGCAATTCGGCAGGCAGGCGAGCCCAGTCGGCGGTCATGGCATCTACGGAGTCAACAATGCGCAAAGCAATAACATTTTCATAGGTGCGGCCATCGCCCATAACCCCCACGGTTTTTAAGGGTAAAAGCACAGCAAAACCTTGCCAAACTTTACGGTACCAGCCAGATTCTTTTAGTTCTTCTTGCACAATTTTATCGGCTTTGCGCAAAATATCTAGGCGACCTTCATTGACTTCGCCTAAAATGCGAATAGCTAAGCCGGGGCCGGGGAAGGGGTGACGCCATACAATGGAATCGGGCATGCCAAGCTCTGCTGCCACTTTGCGTACTTCATCTTTAAAAAGTTCACGTAAAGGTTCGATGAGCTTTAAATTCATGGTGTCAGGTAAGCCGCCCACATTGTGATGGCTTTTGATGACGGCACTAGGCCCCTTATGAGAGATGGATTCAATGACATCGGGATACAATGTACCTTGCGCCAAATAATCCACTTTACCAAGGGCTTTGGCTTCTTCGTCAAAGACTTCGATGAAGGTATGCCCAATGATTTTTCTTTTCTTTTCAGGGTCATCTACGCCTTTAAGCTTGTCCAAAAAACGATCTTGCGCTTGTACAAATTTTAAGTTGAGGTCAAAGTGCTCACGTAAATAGGAAACCACTTCGTCCCCTTCGCCCAAACGCAACACGCCGTTGTCCACAAAAATGCAGTGTAAACGATGCCCTATGGCCTTATGCAAAAGCACTGCCACCACCGTGGAATCTATGCCGCCGGAAAGGGCGCACACCACATGACTGTCCGGTCCTACTTGGGCTGCCATTTCCTCCACACAGCGTGTGCAGAAGGATGACATGGACCAGTCGGCGGTAATATTCGCAATTTTAAAAAGGAAATTACGTAAAATCTTTTCGCCATCTACACTGTGATGCACTTCGGGGTGAAATTGCACAGCGTAAATTTTGCGGGCATCATCAGCCATGGCTGCCACTTCTAAGGTGGGGGTGCTGGCTATAATATTGAAACCTGCAGGCACGCTTTTTACTTTATCTCCATGGCTCATCCAAATGCGACTGGTGCCCTTGGTATCAAGGCCGTCCCATAAAGGCGATGCGTTATTCACGAAAGAAAGTTCAGCAGGTCCGTATTCACGGGTGACGGATTGGGCCAATTGTCCGCCCAAATTTTGCGCTAGTAGTTGCATGCCATAACAAATGCCCAGCACAGGAACACCAAGATTTAAAAAATCTTTATCTAAGGTAGGGGCATCAGCTTCACCCACAGAAGCAGGCCCGCCAGAAAGAATCAAAGCGTCAGGCTGCATGGCAGCCACGGTTTCGGCAGTCACATTACAAGGGTGAATTTCAGAGTATACACCGGCCTCACGTACACGACGTGCAATAAGCTGGGTAACCTGTGAACCGTAATCAATAATAATGACCTTACTTGGCATAAACTGTTCCTTACTATGAGGTGTTAGGGCTATGAGGGTGAGGGGTGAGGCTTGATAGAGGGGCTCCTTTTCTTAAAAAGCCCCCTCTATCAAAAAAACCTGCCTTTAATTATCAATGCGATAATTAGGTGCTTCTTTGGTGATAATTACATCATGCACATGACTTTCACGCAAGCCTGAAGCGGAAATTTCGCAATAGTGGGTTTTTTCACGTAATTCTTCCAAATTTTTAGCGCCCACATAGCCCATACCGGAACGCAAACCGCCCATGAGCTGGTAGATAGAATCCATGACGCCACCACGATAGGGCACACGGCCCACAATGCCTTCGGGCACTAACTTTTTGCTGGCTTCTTGGAAATATCTGTCGGAAGAGCCTTCCTTCATGGCATCGATGGAACCCATGCCACGATAGATTTTGTAGGTACGTCCTTGATAGAGAATGGTTTCACCGGGGCTTTCTTCGGTGCCGGCAAAAAGACCACCAATCATAATGGTATGGGCACCCATGGCTAAAGCCTTTACAATGTCTCCGGAGAATTTAATGCCCCCGTCAGCAATGCAACAGCGGTCAAATTCTTTGGCAGCACGGGCGGCTTCTTGTACGGCGGTTACTTGAGGTACGCCTACGCCGGCCACAATACGTGTGGTACAAATGGAGCCTGGCCCAATGCCCACTTTAACAGTATCGGCACCGGCTTTGAAGATGGCTTTGGCCCCTTCGTAGGTGCCCACGTTGCCAGCCACCAATTGACAATGGGGGAAAGCAGACTTGATGGCTTCGATGCTACGAATAACATTGGCAGAATGTCCGTGAGCTGAATCTAAAACTAGTACGTCGGCACCGGCGTCTAAAAGGGCTTCGGCTCTGTCTAAGTTACCCACACCAATGGCTGCGCCTACCCGCAAACGGCCCTTGTCATCTTTACATGACGTGGGGTATTTTTGTACTTTATCAATATCTTTCATGGTGATGAGACCACGTAAACGCTTATCGCCATCTACCACAAGAAGTTTTTCAATTCTATGTTCATGCAAATGTTTTTTAGCGTCATCAAGGGTGGTACCCATGGGCACGGTGACGAGGTTTTCAGAGGTCATCATTTCGCGCACAAGGGTATTACTGCCGTCTTGGACAAAGCGTACGTCACGGTTAGTCAAAATACCTACTAGGGTATCGCCGTCTACTACAGGTAGGCCCGAAACACGATAGTCAGCCATAAGGTCTAAGGCGTGTTTTACTGTGTCTGTAGAAGCCACAGTAATGGGGTCTAAAATCATACCACTTTCAGATTTTTTGACCTTTTCAATTTGCAAGCGTTGTTTTTCAATGCTCATATTTTTATGCACAATACCAATACCGCCCATGCGTGCCATGGAAATGGCCATGGCAGATTCTGTTACGGTATCCATGGCAGCAGAAAGCATGGGAATGCGTAAGGTTATGGAATTGGTAAGCTGTGTACTAATATCCACAAGGTCAGGTGTAACCTCGGAAAATCCGGGAAGCAATAAGATGTCATCAAAGGTTAGGGCTTTGCCGATGTTTATAGGCATGGTATCCTCGTAAGCTGTTGTGATTGTTGTTTAACTTGAAGGCGTCACCATAAGCGAAAAGGTGCTGATTGTCAAGGCGTTTTCTGGGGTTTTAACCATATGATAAAATAAGCATTGTTTTTAAGGAGGCAAGGTGTGGCGATTTTTTTTATGAAAACGTTGCTTAATTCTTTTCTTGAGAGGCGCTCGTTTTGTAAAATTTTTTGGGAAAAAGCTTTCACAAAGCGGGCCCCTCTCAGGCTCTTCCCTTAAAAAAAACATTGCATTACCATCTTGTCTTTAAAAAGAAAAAGTATGGCGCAGCAAGATAGGGGTTTACGCTTTATTCCATCTGCGTTGCAATAAAGCTGAAGATGCCACAGATTTGGTTGAAAAATGAACCGCCGTTTTACAAGATAAGCGTGTAGGGCGTGTAGATGGCGCAGAGGGTATTCTCTAAGCTTTGTAAGGGTTAGTCTTTGAAATTGTAGATTTTTTCATTTTTTCTCCAGCAATTTTTCAGGTAAAAATATTGACACAGTGAAAAAAGCATGCTCTTGTGTCTATGAGAAAACCTTTGTACAGGTAGCATTGTCTTTGAAAAAAATTACTGAGTCCTCACGTGCATTGGCGCGTAGAGGTTTTGCACTATAAAATATTTTCTGCCAAGGAGATTGTATGCGTGTTGGTACTCTTTGTTTATTGTTAGGTGTTGTTTTCAGTTTGGGCCTTGTTCCCACATCAGGGCTTGCTTTTTGGAGTGATAAAAAAATAGAGCTTGTTCAAGAAGGCACCTTTGATGACAAGAATAATGTGCCCATAGAAAAGGTGCTGGAAGAGTATGGCTTGTGCAAAGAGGGCGATTGGCGCAGCCTCAGTAGTCAAGATGGAAAAAAGACCGTAAGTTATCGTTGCCTATATGATGTCAAAGCTTTACTTATGGATACTTTTGCGCAGCAACACATGACAGATGCATCATTACAAAATGCTGTCATGGAAGACTTGGCAGAACAAGATTTTGCATTGGATTATTTGCTGACATTTGCCGTTGACGAAAAAGCAAGCACCTTTGCGCTTTCACATATGGACTTTGTTTTCAAAGGGACAAAGCAAGCCGTTTCTCCGCAGGAATTTTCTGCACAGGTTGATAAAATTCTAAGAAAGAAATCGTTTACCTTACCGTTAACGGGGAAAGCCGGTCAACTTTTTGCCTATACTGCACAAAAACAATTGCTAAGCACACAAGCAAGTTACCAAAAAAGTCAAAGCCATGTGGGGAAGTTACCTGAATCTTTTAAAGGAGAAGGCAGCATAACCTTGGTGACAACCTTGCATGATCTTGTTTTTGATGATGCACAACAAAGTATACAAGGGCAACTGACCATGGAGTTAGTGGCCATGCCTGCCAAGACAGCAGAAAATGTTCAAGAAGAAGCTGGGTATTTTTTTAAATATTTTAGAGCTGCCTTAGGCCCAAGGCCCCAAGTCTTATACACAGAAAATGTACCTGTACGCCTTGTGCCAGCCACTACTCACGTGAGTAAAATGCATTTTGTAAGCGCAAATAATAAGGCACAGGTGTTTTTTGAAAAAAGTGATGCTACTGCGCCCAAGGATATGCGTATTGAATATGTGCATGGCACGCAAGGGCATACTTTGACTCCAGCACAAAACGCAGCGCAAACGCAAGCTCCAGTACAAAGTGCAGAGCAGGCGCAGGCGAAGCCTCAGCAATCTACGCTAGCAGGGCAGTCTGAAAGTCCTGTATTGGTAGAGACAGCAGACAAAAATGCTGTTGCGGCTCCTGTGGTTCTCTCTGCTGAAGAAAGGGAAAAAAGGGCAAAAGTGCGCCAAATTGTGCAAGATGTTGTAGGGAGCTATGGCTTTGATGCTGCCGGCATGGAAGGCAGTGCCAGCATTGCGCCTGTAAAAGATGATGAACAAAGCATTGCTGTTTCCATAAAAACCGTGCATGTACAAGCCCTTCATTTATGCGGTTATGAAGGCATTTGTACCTATAAGGATTCAGGATTTTTATGCGCCATGGTAAATACCCCTGAAGGTATGGACTCCACTTTCCCCTTGGTCCCCATGGAAGAGGGCTTTTCTATTCCCGTCAACCCTTCCTTTCTTTGCGGTGCCCGTGGCTTTATGCACGGGGAGTATTCTCGTTGTGAAGAAAATTCTGTAGGCCCTTTGTCTATGACGGTTATTCCTGTAGAAGTTATTCATGAAGGCGATGCCTATATTGTCCGTTTCACCGATGATGGCTCTGAGTCGCTAGATTTTGTAAGCCAAGCCCAAGCTGAGTTTTTAGAAACCATGATTGGAAAAAAGGTGCTTGTACATTATAATAAAAACCAAGTGTGGGATGCGGAAAAAAACTTTTGTAAGCGTGGCAAAGAAATTATTGCCGTGGTAGACGCTTCCTTGCCAGAAGTACAATTGCTTGGTGGCTATAGCCATATTAGTAAGGATGTACGTGGCTATGCCTTTATAGAGCCAAACTTTGAAAATAAAGCATTGTTTAATGTGCATTTTAACAATTACAGCAATGATTTAGACAAAAATTGCCAATTTGCCGGAGAGTGCTATGCCGAAGGACAGGGCTTTTTTTGCCAAAGCTTTGATCATGCCCAAAAGGAATTTTTTGAAATTATTCCCACCAGACATGGTTTTACTGTGCCAAAAAATAGCACTAATATCTGCGAATATACAGATTTTATGTCTGGGAAATATAGTAAGTGCGATAGTGTAACCTATGCTAACTCCAGTATTTCCGGTGTGTTATTAGAAGTAGATCAAGAGAATTTTGCAGACACCACACTTATTGTTGACTCCTACGGCAATAAAATTCTTGTGAGCGTTACCAAAGAGCAAGTGGCCCAAGCGCAACATTTTGTGGGTAAGAAAGTTTTTATCAGTTATGCAGATAAACAGTTTTGGAGCATGCATGACCGTGCCTGTGTACGTGAAAAACAGATGATTTCCATTAATGATACTACGCTTATTCAAGAGAGCTTATTGGGCAATTACCAACATAATGCCAAGGGGGTGCAGGGCTCTGCCATTGTATCACCTGCCACGAAGCAGTCTTTGGAAGAACAAACTCCTTTTCATATTGAAGTGATTAATAAAGGTTTAGCTTCGCAAGAAACGTGCTCTTTTTCCGGTATATGCACCCCGGGGGGCAAAGGCTTTGTATGCCAAAGTCAAGCCAATGGAGAGCAAGAAAAGGAATTTTTAACATTGATTCCACAGGATAATGGCTTTGATATTGCGCTTAGTTTAAGCAGTATGTGCTCCATGAAGGGCATGCGGGCCGGAAATTATTCAAAATGCACAAAACAAACCTTAGGTGCCGGCACAGTAACCGGAACTTTGACCACAGTTAAGGAAGAAGAAAACGGCACTATTTATTTTGTTGTGCAAATTAATGATAAAGAAATGGCCTTTACCATGACCCACGGTCGTCTTGACTTAACGCAAAAGCTTGTGGGTAAAAAAGTACTTGTACATTATAAAGATGAGCAAAAGTGGCATGAGCAAGAAAAAATTTGTGCCAAAATGCGAACATTTACCTCTATTAAAGAAGTGAAATAATCATAGATATATGCAGAGCTTT
>CAYJDE010000062.1:0-12069 GCA_964368805.1 uncultured Desulfovibrionaceae bacterium | reverse complement strand
AAATTGATGCCAGTATTTTTATACGAGGTCGGTAAGAAGCGAAGGTATTAATAAAGCAAGAGTCCTGCACAAAATTGTACAGGACTCTTGCTTTTAGAATACAAAATTATATTTTCCTGAAAAGATATACTGCCGTACGCTGACTTTCAACATTGACCACGTAAAAGGCACGATACAATTGGTTTTTTTGAAGGGAGAGGTTTGGGGAGGGAAACTTTTTTTTCCTAAAAAAAGTTTCCCTCCCCAAAAAAAATCACATTCCCCCCTACTTTAGCCCTTATTTTAGCCCTTAGTAAGACTTACTTGTTTGCGCAGGGCCAGTATACCTGCAGGGCTTATGGACAGTTCGTCCACGCCGATTTTTACAAAAAATTCTGTAAGACTTTGATCGGCGGCCAATTCCCCACAAACGCCGGCCCAGATGCCATTTTTATGTGCATTGGTGCAGACCATTTCCATGAGCCGTAAAAGAGCTTCGTCGTGGATATTGCAAAATTCAGCTACGCTTTCGTTTTGCCTATCCACGGCAAGGGTGTATTGGGTAAGGTCGTTGGTGCCCATGCTGAAGAAGTCTACTTCTTTAGCCAGCACATCACTCATGATGGCGGCGGCAGGGGTTTCAATCATGATACCTACGGGAATATCGCCTTTGAAAGGAATTTTTTCAGCTTCCAATTCTTTTTTTACTTCAGCCATGATGGCTTTTGCTCGGCGTACTTCTTCTACGCAAGTAATCATGGGCAACATGATTAAAATATTGCCATTGCACGCAGCACGGTACAGGGCACGCAACTGGGTTTTAAAAATTTCGGGGCGGGTTAAGCAAATACGAATGGCCCGCATGCCAAGGGCAGGGTTTTCTTCGGCAGGCAGGTTAAAATAGGATGCTTGTTTATCGGCACCAATATCAAGGGTGCGAATGACTACTTCTTTGCCGCCCATTTTACGGGCCACAAGGCTGTAGGCTTGATACTGCACTTCTTCTGTGGGGTAATCATCACTTTCTAGGTAAAGGAATTCACTACGGAAAAGCCCAATGCCTTCGGCGTCGCTTTTAAGCACAGCGTCCACATCGTGGCTAGAGCCAATATTGGCAAATAATTTTATTTTCTTACCGTCGGCAGTACGGGTTTCTTTACCACGAAAGGCTTCTAATCGCTTGGCTTCTTCTTCCAGCTCCACTTTTTTTTCTTGCATAAGAGCCAGCATGTCCGCATCGGGGTCCACAATTACCTGTCCTGTGCTGCCATCTACAATGGCCACAAGACCGTTGAGCGACTCGTCGAGTTGGTCTTTTAGGCCAATGACGGCAGGGATGCCCAAAATTCTTGAGAAGATAGCTGTATGCGAATTTTTACTACCATCGGAGGTAATCAAAGCGCATACTTTGTCACGATCGCACTGGGCTGTTTCACTGGGGGTAAAATCCACACCGGCAAGTACAAGTTGCATATTGCCATCGGTACCCATAAGTCCATCGGCGCACATTTTATGAGAGGGTTTATTTTGTAAAACATCTAAAAGCCTGCGTGAAATATCCTCCACATCAGCGGCACGCGCTTGCATGTAAGGGTCATCCATATCGGCAAACATTTTGGAAAACTTGGCAGCGGCTTGGCTCACAGCATATTCTGAGCAAGACTTTTCTGTTTTAATGCAACCAGTAATGGACTCGCGAAAATCTAAGTCATCCAGCATCATTTGGTGCACTTCAAAAAGCATAGCATTTTCTTCGCCAAGACTGTCCTTGGTACTTTCTGCCAAGGTACCTAATTGTTCTTTAGCTTTAATGCGACAGTTTTCAAAACGCTCCAGCTCTTTTTTCACATCACTAGTAATTTGAAATTCCACTTTTAATTCAGACTGCACCGAAAATGTCAATATTCCAATGGCTATCCCTTGTGAAACCCCTTTGCCCTGTAATTTTTCCATATGCTACCTCATATATGCTCAACGGTTATATGCCAATATTTTCTGGCCCTCGTATGCTTTTTATGTTGTATCAACATTCCAAAAAACTCCATACAGCAAATCACGCAGGAGTCTTTTGCTTATATACCATGCTTTCCCAAGCACTGTCACCTAAAAAGCTGTAACAAAAAAATGGGGAAAGAAATACATAGTTTCTTTCCCCAGATGTTGTTTAGTTACACGCCAAAATGGCTCAGCAAGATTTTTTCTGCTTCGGCATTCCAAAGTCCCTTATGGGCTTGTACACTTTTATGGAGTTTGGCAAAAAGTTCGTCTTTTTTACCCAATTCTTCAAAGTCGGCAATGGCGGTAAGGGGGAGATTAATGGGCGTATAGCTTAAAATCTTTCCGGCCCGAATGTTGGGCAAAGTAGCTGTGGTTTCGGCCACAGCGTCCAAACCACAAATATGGCTTACCATAACAGAGGTATGCAATTTACCCTCTTCAGAAAGCTTAATGGCTTCTTTTAAGTCATCGGTATTGCCACCGGTACTGCCTAAGATGTGCGTAGACAAATAATGGCAATTGTACAGATTAATGTTGGCAGTAAAATCTGCATTGGAAGGGCCGGCAAAGAAATTCATGCAACCGTCGAAGGCCATAAGTTTATCGCCAAGTTCTGCCAATTCCTTAATGGGCGCATACACAAAAACGTCGTCATAGCCTTTGCCTTGGCTAATATCCATAAGTTCTTTATAAATGTCAGCACTTTTGGTAGGGTTGATGTACACCAGTTCCACACCACGTTCTTTGGCAAATTCCGGCGTAATAAGTTCTTTGGCTCTGGCAATACGTGCATCATCCACATCGGTAACCACCACCCGAACAGGTCTATTGCCTGCCACAATGGGGTATTCAATGGCCCCAAGGCCCATGGGCCCGCAACCGCCTAAAATCAGCACATTGCCGCCTTCTTTGATGCCCATGGCATGTTCATAATTTTGCTTATTGGTATGATACATAATGTTGTATCCGCCAATAATGCAACTCATGGGCTCCCCCAAAGAAGCGTCAAAATAGGCTTCACCATTGTAATGCAAAAGGCAGCCAATTTCCATAACCTCTTGAGGAATAATGCAATAGGTGGCTGCACCGCCGAAAAATTCATACGAATAACCAGGTGAAGCCAAACTGCCCTTATAGTTTAAGGCAGGCTGCAAAGCAAACTTCTCACCCACTTTAAATTCGTGCTGCCATTTTTTACCCACCTCTACAATATCTCCGGCAAATTCATGCCCAATAATAATGGGGTTGGTATCTACATTTTGCGGGCAACGCTTGTGCGCTTTACCTTGCCCCAAAAGCTTATAAGTGGACATGCAAATGCTATCACTTATAATTTTTACTAAAATTTCATCGTCTTTAATTTGAGGAAGCTCAAATTCTTCCAAACGTAAATCATCGGCTCCGTACATGCGTACGGCTCTTGTCATGGTTCCCATACCATTTTCCTTCAATACATCTTTAAAATTCTACTCATAGTAGTAATTTATTTATAAAATTGCCTAGATACTACCGTCAAATATGTCATAAAGCGATAATATCCAAAGCTTGCGTATACCATTTTATAGGTAACATGCACAGCCTGCACAAAAAAGACGCAGCCTGTTATCAAAGAAAGACAGATTTAATAGATTTTCCGTTCTCTAACAAGAAAGACGAATTTTGCTAAGGGTACATACCATAAAGGCATATGCAGTCTTAGTAAGATGAGTCTGGCGTAGTTAGAGGGCGAAAAGGCATTCAATCAGCGTTTCTAAAGTATTTTCCCACGCCCCTTATACCCATATATAGGTCTGCATTATTTATAGGTCAATGTTACTTGTCCCAATAAATCTTTAATGCAAGCTAAACTAGGGGCCTTGGTACCTTGCGTAGTTACGGCACCGGCACTAGCAGCCATGGCTAAACGTACTGTATCCTCAAAGGGCATTTTCTTAGCAAAAGCGTGTGCCACAGCACCCACCATACTATCGCCGGCCCCTACTGTAGAAGACGCGTTTACTCTAAGCCCCGGTGCCACGGCGCATTGCTCTTTAGTTACAAAAATAGCACCCTCATGCCCCAAGGATAACGCCACCATGCCCACATTTTTACTGTGCACCAACTCTTGGCACAAAGTAATAAGCATCTCTTGGCTTACATCACTAGTATCGTCTTTTTTAAAGTGACGTAACAATTCTTCTTTATTAGGTTTTACAAAGTCTGGTGCGCCTTCCAGAGCCGCAGCAAAAGCTGCGCCGTCAGCGTCCACAAAAACCTGCGCCCCCTTGGCTTTAAGCTTTAAGGTAAGCTCTTTATAAAAACTTGCCTTGGCACCGGCATGCATACTACCCGCTAACACAAATAAAGCTTCTTGCCCTTTTTCAGGAATAAAGCCATACAGTTTTTCTAAAAGTAAAGCTTCTTCCTTGGCAGTCACCACCACACCGGGGTCGTTGACTTCGGTAATGCCATTGACAGCGTCAAGTAACTTCAAGTTTATTCTGGTGACACCTTGCACACGCACAAAATCATGCACCAAGGGCACATCGTCAAGCATACGTAACAGAGCTTCGCCGGTGCTACCGCCCACAAAACCTGTGGCTATACTGCTTCCCTCAAGGGCTGCAATAATTTTTGAAACATTGATGCCCTTGCCTCCGGCGTCGAGCTGGCTGTCCTGAATACGATTTAATCCACCAGGTACCAGCGGGGCAATATTGGCCGTTTTATCCAAAGCCGGATTCAACGTTAGCGTGATAATCATACGCGTTCCTAGCCTTTAAAAACGGCTAAAATCTTTTCCTTGCTCGCCGCCGCCACTAAGGCTTCCACATCGCTTTCATCCTCTAGGGTTTCCACAATATTTTCCAAAATACTTAAATGCTCATCACCAAGAGCCGCAATGCCTATGACCAATTTTACCGGAGTGCCTGCCCAATCAAGGCCTTCAGGATAGGTGATGACGCATAAGCCCGTTTTTTTAATGCTGGCAGCGGCGGATTTTTCTGCATGGGGTATGGCAATAAGATTGCCAATGGCCACGGAAAAACTTTCGTCACGTGCCACCATGCTTTCTATATAGTCTTGCTCCACATAGCCGGCTTTATGTAACATGGCACCGCAGCGACGAATGGCATCATCCTTTGACTCTACAGCTTGGCCCAAAATAATATCTTCTTCACGTATCATCTTCTTTGTCCTTATATTTTATGTATTCACTTTTTTTGGGGAGAGAAGGAAAACCTTTGTTAACATCAAAAAGCTTTCCTCCTCCCACAAACAATCTGCTATAAATTTTTCTCCAAAAATTCCTTCGCCATGGCAACGGCGGCCGTGGCATCATCGCCTTCAGCCGTAAAGGTGATTTCATCGCCTTGTTTACAACCAAGACTCATAAGCGCAAAAAGTTTTTTCCCATCGGCTTTTTTTTCACCCTTTTGGATGGTGATAGCACAAGAAAATTGTTGTAATTCTTTAACCAGCATACCTGCAGGACGGGCGTGAATGCCGTGTTCGTCTTTAATAACATAGCTAAAAGATTCCATAAGTAACTCCTCCTTCGGATTTCAATTGTGTTATAAGTGTGTCATATTCTGGTGCATTCAAGAAATTATGAATGAGTACAAGATGCGCCGTGGCATTGGCTTGTGCGGCTCGTTCGCCCAATTGATTATGGGTAACAACCACATCAGCATCGGCAGGAATTTCGCTTACAGGTGAATGTTTCACCTCAATTCCTTCAAAACCGGCATCACGCAATTTTTTGCGTAATTTGGTGGCCCCCATGGCACTGCTTCCCATGCCAGCATCGCAAGCAAAGATAATCTTTTTTATGACCCGTAATTTTTGTTCGGTTGGCGCTGATACGGCTGCAGGGCTAGCTGCAGGTGCTGCGCCGCTCCCCTTAGCTTCAGCTTTCATATCTTGCATTTTGGCTGTGGCTGCAGCCATGGCATCTTGCTCGCCTTCTTCACCATCTTTGGCAAACATTTTCAAAAGAATAACAGCCAAGACGAAAGTGACTATGGCAGCAACGCTGATGCCGGCAATATTGGCAAAGTACGAGCCGGCAGGAGTCATGAGTAATTCAGCAAAAATACTCCCCGGAGCCGCCACGCCGGTAAGCCCGCCGTCGAAAATAGATAGGGTAAAGACACCGGCACTACCGCCGGCAATCATAGCCACAATGAGGATGGGGTTCATAAGCACAAAGGGGAAATATATTTCGTGAATCCCCCCAAAAAAGTGAATAATAGCCGCACCGGGAGCACTGGTTTTAGCAGCCCCTTTGCCCACCAACATATAGGCCAACAAAAGGCCTAGGCCGGGGCCGGGGTTTGACTCTATCATAAAGAAGATAGATTTACCTGCTGTAGCCACTTGTTCGGCCCCAAGCGGCGTAAAGACGCCATGGTTAATGGCGTTGTTTAAGAAAAGCACCTTGGCCGGTTCAACTAAAATGGAGGTTACAGGTAAAAGCCCTTGTGCCACAAGCCAGCTTACGCCACTGCCCAGCATGGCTGTGCCGGCCTCCACCATGGGACCGATGACGTAAAAAGCTAAAATGGCAATGATACCACCAAGAATACCCGATGAAAAATTATTCACCAGCATTTCAAAACCGGCAGGTATTTTACCTTCAATACTTTTATCAAAAGATTTAATGGCAAAGCCGCCCAATGGCCCCATAATCATGGCCCCTAATAGCATGGGCGTATTGGGCGCCCCCATAATGATACCAAAGGTGGCCACAGCCCCCACCACACCACCACGCACATCGGCCACAACCCGACCACCAGTAAAGCCGATAAGTAAGGGCAACAAGTAGGTGAGCATGGGCCCCACCATGGTGGCTAATTCCTTATTAGGGAACCACCCCTTAGGAATAAATAACGCCGTAATAAGCCCCCACGCAATAAATGCGCCAATATTGGGCATGACCATACCACTTAAAAAGCGGCCGAACTTTTGAATGTGATTTTTCATAGGTAATCCTTATGAGGTAAAGCTGATTTACATAAAAACCTTAAAATAATTCTAAACAATAGTACGTTGACGGTACAACTATACGCCTTAACAATCTCTAGGACAAGTCTTTTTAAAAATGACTTCCCTTATCAATAAACTGTCAAATATGAATTAATAAAGACAGAAGTTGCGCAAGGCTATTTTTTTGTAAAATATTTTTGCAAATTTTCTTTACTGGCAGCATCCTCCACGGGAAAGCTTTCTGCATCTTTCCAAAAAACTAAGCCCACATTTACAGCATCATTATCATTAACAAATAAATACACGGGAATGCTTTTTTGTTGTAGCCCCTTAATGGTCCATTGTTCCCAATTACCAAAGGCCACTTTATCCCCTTCTTTTAGTGTATAGACAGACTCTCCCTTATTATTCATCAAGGATAGGGCACCTGATACAGTTATGGGACCAGAAAGTAAGTTATACTGCGCCCCCCAAGATTGCAAAGAACGCACACCAAATTGATACAGCTTGAATCTAAAGAGATTTTTTTCATCTATGGGGCCTGTTTTAATAAAATCTTTACACACATAGGCTGGCGTGTCTGCGCTGGCTTTTATTAAATCTACTTCTTCCCAAAGGCGTGAAACATAAATAACTTCTTGCCAGCCACTGCATTTGTCATCACCAGGTAAAACCACATTATGTACAATGCCTCCCAGCCATGCATCGCTTTTAGTGTTTCCTTGCCAAGCCTCGGCACCGTTCAATCGTTGCGTATAGGCCTTATGATCAACGCCCGGACCTTGTCGCACTTTAATGCCCGTACCTTTAGGCACAAAAAAACTATAATTTTCAGTTAGTTTTGCTAGTTCTTCTGTAATTTTTGAAACATTGCGTTCTTTATTTAATGAATCAAGATAAAAGGAATGTGCGGCGGCCTTAGGGGATGAAACCTCTTGCGCTGCCAAAGCAACATTACTCATGGCAAAAAAACAAGACAAAAGCCCACTTGCTAAGAAAAACATTTTTTTCTCCATACATATCCTCACTTTACTAACCTGATGTTTTTACGTTGAGAGTACATTTACAATAGAATTTTAGATTGTACAAAATTTCACGAAAAAAATATAGTAGAAAAAAGTCACTTTTTTTGCATTTTTCTATGCGCTACCTCCTGTGAAAATTCTGTTTTTAACAAAATGGTAATCAGAATGCGATTTTCATCCTTTCAATCTGTGCAAAAAGCGTAAGACAGCCCCACCTTTCAAAGCGGGTGAAATAGATTAGTCCTTTCTCCAACAGCCTGTCAGCCCTCTTCATTACCTTCAACAGTCCCCTGCATGAAAATTTCGAAAACATATACCCTTGACTATTGCGCCAAGGACGTATATAGAAATGCCCGAAGCTGAGCGGCGCAAGCACCGCCAACCCCGTCAGGTCTGAAAAGAAGCAGCGGCAGTGGTGGCTACGGGTGCTCAGCTTCTTTTTTTAATTTGTTGAAAAACGGCAATCTGCTTCGTCAGTTTCACAAAGCCAAACTGCTTATGTATGTCGTATACACGGCGCACCTTGACTTTTCTCACTTCCTCGCATCTTACCATTTTTGAACAAATTCACGGCCCGTTTTGAAAAACGGCAATCTGCTTCGTCAGTTTCACAAAGCCAAACTGCTTATGTATGTCGTATACACGGCGCACCTTGACTTTTCTCACTTCCTCGCATCTTACCATTTTTGAACAAATTCACGGCCCGTTTTGAAAAACGGCAATCTGCTTCGTCAGTTTCACAAAGCCAAACTGCACTAAAAATCTCGTCTCTTACATACATATTTCCTTTAAGCCTTAACAGCTTATTAGCTATTGCGCAAAAAATGCTCTTCTTTTGCTAACCACAGGGCAAAGTGTTCTCGTGCTCTTTGGCTATACAAAGCCTTGCGATCTTTCTTTTTGGCCCGTTCACCCAATTCGGGCATGAGGCCAAAATGGGCATTGGAAGGTTGAAATTTTTTCACCGGTGTACGTAAATGCGTAAGCAAGGCCCCTAAAGCGCTTTCCACCGGTGGCGTAGAAAGGGTAACGCTTTGCAACTCTGCCACCAGAAGAAGAGCAGCCCAGTGCCCACAAGCTGCCGATTCCACATAACCTTCCACGCCGGTAATTTGCCCAGCAAGGCGAACTTTTTTATTAGTCACCCCTTGCAAACACAAATGTTCATCCAGCACCTTGGGCGCATTGACATAGGTATTGCGATGCATAGAGCCAAAGCGTACAAATTCAGCTTGCTCTAAGCCAGGAATTTTGCGGAAAATTTCTTTTTGCGCCCCATAGGTAAGCTTGGTCTGACAGCCCACCAAATTATACATGGATTCATTGAGATTTTCCGTGCGTAATTGTATGACAGCATATGGACGTCGCCCCGTGCGTGGATCCACAAAGCCCACTGGTTTTAAAGGTCCAAAGGTTAACGTACGTACACCACGTTCTGCCAAGGCTTCGATGGGCATGCACCCTTCAAAGTGAATTTCTTTTTCAAAATCTTTTGCCTGTACTTTCTCCCCATCCAAAAGAGCTTCATAAAAGGCAAGATATTCATCCTTTTCCATGGGGCAGTTAAGGTATTCCCCTGAAATTTCACCTTCTTCCGGTTCTTGATAGCGTGAGGCCCGAAAAACTATCTCCCTATTGATAGATTCAGCACTGATGATGGGCGCAATGGCATCATAAAAATACAATTGCCCGCCACCATGTACTTCTAAGGCTTTTACCAAGGATAGTGCCAAGGCATCAGAAACCAGAGGCCCTGCTGCCACCACTACTTGTGCAAAATCGGCAAGGGCAGGATCATCAAGGCCTTGAATTTGCGTATGCTGCACGGTAATAAGTGGATTTTCTGACACTTCTTGGGTCATATTTTTAGCAAAAAGTTCTCTATCTACTGCCAAAGCTTTTCCCGCAGGCACCGCAGTAGCATCGGCATGGCGCATGAAAGCACTGCCAAGCTCACGTAATTCTTGTTTAAGCAGTCCTATGCCCGAGGCCAGCTCATTGGAGCGCAAAGAATTGGAACAAACCAATTCTGCCAAATCTTTTAACTGATGTGCCGCAGACATATGTTGTGGTTTTTGTTCAAAAAGGCAAGAAGCAATGCCGTAATGTGCCAACGTCAAGGCACACTCTGTTCCGGCAAGACCGCCACCAATGATGGCAATAGTAGGTTGTGACATGAAAATTCCTTCATTTGAAAACGCTGGTTAAATGCCTTTTCACCCGCCAACTGCACTAGACTCCGCTTTCTAAAGCTGCATATATTTTTATACTATGCCCCTTAGAAAAACGCCTCCCACTTGTTAGGGAATGAAAAAACTCCTACATCAACGCTTCCATGTATAAATACAATAGCGTGGAAAACTATAGATGGCTAAAGACTATAAAAAACATACCATAAAAGCTCTATTCATATAATTCCTTGACATTTTATAAAAAAAGAACAAGCATGTCTATCTCTTTTCCTCATTACACGAGGTGTCTATGCAACATACAAGGCAAGAAAATTGGGAAAAATCGTGGCAAGAACGCTTTCTAGCTCCGCCACAACGCACCCTTGATGTACGCTCCCCTTGGGATAGAGACTATGCGCGCATCATCCATTCGGCGGCCTTTCGTCGCTTGCAATCCAAAACACAAGTCATTGGCCTTGGTCAAAGCGACTTTTATCGCACCCGCCTCACTCATTCCATGGAAGTGGCGCAAGTAAGCTCCGGCATGTTGAAATTTTTGGCAAAACGCCATGCCCACAGCTCCATGGCTGAGGCTTTACCCGATGAGCGTTTGCTCTCCGCCATTTGTCTGGCGCACGACCTTGGACATCCACCCTATGGCCATGGTGGTGAAACGGCCCTTAACTTTTGTATGCAAGAGCATGGCGGCTTTGAAGGTAATGGGCAAACATTACGCATTTTGTCACGCCTTGAACAATACACCGAAAATAATGGCCTTAATGCCACACGACGCCTCTTGCTTGGTGTACTTAAATATCCTGCGCCTTACTCCGCCCTAGTTAATACCAGCATCTATGGCACCGAAAAAACTTCTCCACGCTGGCTTTTTAGCTCCAAAACAGCACTACCTCCCAAGTGCTACCACGACACAGAACAAGACGTGGTGGACTGGGTGCTGGAACCCTTGGGAGAATTTCAAGAAGTGTTTTGCGCCGCCAAAGCTGGCACAAGCCATGACAAAACCCAGCACATGTCACTAGATGCTTCCATTATGGATTTATCTGACGATATTTCCTATGGCCTGCACGATTTAGAAGATGCCGTAGCCATGGGCATGCTTACTCGACCCATGTGGGAAGAATATATCCATGGCAAAGAAGACGTTTTCACCGCTTGCAACTTATCATCACTGGCGGTGGCTGATGATATTTTCCATCACGCAGAATACAAACGAAAAAGTCGTATAGGCGAACTCGTTCATTATCTTATTACCCATACGCACATTATTGAAAGCGGCATTGATAGTCATTGTCCATTAATAAATTATCGAGCCTATTTTGAAAAAGCCGCCGCAGATTTGCAAAAGCTCATGGGAGATTTGGTATTTGATTTGATAATTTCTTCGCCCAACTTACAAATGATAGAATTTCGGGGGCGTAAAATTGTGGTAGAACTTTTTGATGTTTTTGCCGCTAACCCACAAAAACTTTTGCCCTTGGAAGTGAAAAAAGCTTTTAACGCTGTACAAAGCCACCATGCGCAAATGCGAGTGTTGTGCGATTATATTGCCTGTATGACCGACGCCTCTGCAGCAAGACTCCATGAAAAGTTGTTTTTCGCCGGCAAAGGGTCTATTTTTGACAAATATTAAACAAATATATGCCACAAAAAAAGCCTCTTATTTTACAACCACATGCAATGCACAGTGGCCGTAAAATAAGAGGCAGAAATTTCAAAGAAAGGTTAAAGGCTGCTTAACTCTGCTTGAAGCGTTGCCAGCTCTGCTTGAAGCGCATTTACTTGTGAAGAGTCACCGCTTTCTTTAGCACTAGCCCTTGCTTGGCTTAGTTGAGAGGTTATAGCGGCAATTTCACTTTGTAAGCTTGATTCGGAAGTGTCGGACTCACCACTTCCGCCACCGCCGCCGC